>CAIWOY010000068.1 GCA_903914415.1 uncultured Phycisphaerales bacterium
CCGGTGCCACACCGCCGAGCGGGCCGTCAAGGCAGGCTCTGGCACTGCGTGAGCATCTCAAGTATTCCTCACAAAGAGGCGGAAAGCAAAGCGGGGATGGAGGGTTGGCGGAGTTTGGCGGCGCGTGGCGGAGATGGGCGGATTCTGGCGGGAAAATGCAACCGCAGAGAAGCAGAGAAGCAGAGAAAACGCAGAGTTACGCCTAGTATTGCGGACAAGGAAGGGCCGAGTCGAGAGCGCAGAGGCCAAGGGCAAACAGAAAACGGGCGCGGGGGCGGGGCAGGGCGGAAAGCGGTGGGTGCGTGACAGAATCGGCGGAGGGCGGCACGGTCTGGCGAAGTCCGGCGCGGCGGACGAAGCCCGGCCATGGCGGCCCCGGCACGGCCCAGCGTCGCGGCGAGCGCCTTGGCGCTGTACGACCATGCTGGGCGACGCTGGACCGTGGCACCCGCGCCGAAAGTGTCACGGACCCGAAAGCGGAAGCGGTCCGCCCCCGGGGCGTTCCCCCGCGTTGGCGCTGTGTGGGCCGGGGCCTATCATCTCTCGTGCAGCCGTCGCGAGTGCCGGCACCACGGAGACCACCATGAAAGTGAGCATCACGTACTGCGGACAGTGAAACTACCTCCCCAAGGCCACCAGTTTGGCGGCCGCCATCCCGAAGGAACACCACGTCGCCCCCAACCTCATCGAGGGCTCCGGCGGCATCTTCGACGTGAAGGTGGACGGCCAGCTCATCTTCAGCAAGAAGGAGACCGGCCGGTTTCCGGAGGACCACGAGGTCCTGAGCGCGATCGCGCAGCTCAAACCCGTCAAGAAATAAACGCCGCCGCGAGCCCCGCGCATGATTAGCACCTTCGAAGGCCATACGCCGCAGATCGGCCCCGGCTCCTACGTCCACCCCAGCGCCGACGTGCTCGGCCACGTCCGCCTCGGCGCCGGCTGCTGGATCGGGCCGGGTGCCCGCGTGCGCGGCGACTACGGCCAGATCGAGATCGGCGACCACACCGCCGTCGAGGACAACTGCGTCATCCACGCCCGGCCCGGCGAGCGGACCGTCATCGGCAACTGGGTTACGCTCGGCCACGCGTGCATCGTGCACAACGCCACGATCCACGACTGGGCCATCATCGGCATGGGCGCGATCGTCTCCGACTGGGCCGTCGTCGGCGAGTGGGCCGTGATCGGCGAGGGCACGGTCGTCCGCCAGCGCCAGGAAATCCCGGCCGGCCGCATCGCCGTCGGCACGCCCGCGAAGCTGTTCGACAAACCCGTCGCCGACGACTTCAAGGCCCAGTGGCGGGACTTCAAAGCGCTCTACGTCGACCTCGCCAAACGCTACCGCGCCGGGCTAACCTGAGCCCATGACCCGGCCCACGCGAGCGCTGCTCATCGCCGCGACGGCTGTCTTCGTCGCGGCCTTCGGTGTCCGGTTCGTTTACCTGCGCCAAATCCGCAACATCGGCTTCTTCGAACGCCCCCTGTCGGACGGCTACATCTACGACCAGCGGGCCCGCGGCATCGCCGCCGGCGACTGGCTCGGCCCGTCCGATTTCGTCCACGCCCCGCTCTACGCGTACGCGCTCGGCGTCATCCGGGTCATCAGCGGCGACGGCGTGTGGTGACCGCGCATTTTCCAGTCCGCCGGCGACGCGTTTTCGTGCGTCCTGCTGCTGCTGATCCTGCGCCGCCTGTCAAACCTGTGGGTGGCCTGCCTCGGGGCAGCGCTGCTGGCCCTGTACCCGCCCGCGATCTTCTTCGACGGACTCATCCAGAAAACCAGCCTGACGCTGCTCCTCAGCACCCTGCTGTTGTGGCTCGCGCTGCGCGCCGCCGCGCGCCCATCGATCGGGCAGTGGCTCGCCGCGGGCGTCGTGCTCGGCCTCCTCATCTTGAATCAGCAATTCGCCCTGGTGCTCGCGCCGTTGCTTCTCCTGTGCGTCTGGTGGAGCGCGAGCGCCACATCGCTCACGCGGCGCGCGACGTGGATCGTGGTCAGCACGCTCGGCCTCGTGCTCACGCTGTCCCCGTGGGTCGTGCGGAACCGCGTCATGCTCGGCGACTGGGTCCTGACCACCCCCAACCTCGGCCAGAACTTCGCGATGGGCAATCATCCGTATGCGACCGGCACATACCTCCCGCAAAAGCGTGGCCGCGCCTCCGCCGAGCGCGAACAGGAAGAGTGGGTGCGGGCCGCACAGCGCGCCGTGGGCCGCCCGCTGTCCGCACGCGAAGTCTCGGACTACTACGTTGCGTCCGCGATGCAGTGGATTCGCGCGAACCCGGCGGCGTGGCTCCGCCTGACCGCCAAAAAGCTGCTGATGACCTGGAACGCGTACGAGCTGCCCGACACCGAGGACTACTACCTCTACCAGGAATCGTCGCCGCTGCTCCGCGGCCTGGACCGCGTGTGGCACTTCGGCGTCCTGGCCCCGCTCGCCGCCGCCGGCATCGTCCTGACCTGGCCGAACCGCCGGCGTCTGTGGCTTCTCTACGCCTGGCTCTTCCTGACTACGCTTGCCGTCGCGGCGTTCGTCGTCTTCTCGCGCTATCGCATCCCGCTCGTGCCGGCGCTGCTGATTTTCGCGGCCCTGGGCGTCGGCGAAGCGGTCGGGCGCGTGCGCCGCCGTCAGGGCCGACAGCTTGTCGCACCCCTTGCCGTTGCAGCTCTGGTCACGGTCAGCGCCAATTGCCCCGTGTACGCGGCGCGCCGCCCCTACACGTTCTCCTACGTCAATCACGCCGTCGCGCTCGCTGACATCGGCCGTTACGACCAAGCCTTCGCCCAACTCGACCGCGCGCTCGCGCTAGCCCCCGACGACGTCGACGCCCACCTCGTCCGCGGCAGCGTCCTGCTCGACCTCGGCCGCTTCGACGACGCCCTCCGCGAATACCGCCTCGGCCAGACCGGCGACCCGAACTATGCCGGCGCCGCCCGTGGCGTGGGGGATGCTCTGGCCGGCCTGGGGCGCTTCGACAACGCCCTGCCGGAGTATCAGCACGCCGTCGCGCTCGACCCCGCCGATCACGTCTCGCTGAACTGCCTTGCGACCGTCTACGCCCGCCTCGGCCGCTTTAACGACGCCGTGACGCTCTTCCAGCGTGTCCTCGCGCTCGCCCCCAACTACCCCGAAGCGTATCTCAACCTCGGCAATACGTACCTGATGGTCGGACGGCTCGATGACGCGGCCAGCGCGTACCGCGCGGCGTTGCGGCGCCGCCCAGGCTACCCCGACGCCCTGCACAACCTGGAGGCCCTGGAAAAGCAGCGCCGCGGCCCGTAGTCGCCCCGCGCCGGCCCCTACGCCCCCGTCTGGTGCCGCACGATCTTCCCCGTGGAAAGGTAAATCACGTCCTCCGCGATGTTCGTCGCGTGATCCGCGATGCGCTCCAGGTTCTTCGCGACCGACAGCAGGTCCAGCTCGCCCGCGAGCTGCTTGGCGGTCCGGTCCGCGTACGCCACGATCGTCCGCACGATCTGCCCGTACAGCGCGTCGATCGCCTCGTCGTGCTCCACGACCCGCCGCGCCCCCTGCGCATCGTCCTGGCTGTACGCCTGCACCGCGTCGCGCAGCGCCTGCCGCACCGCCGGGCAAAGCTGCTTGAGTTCGTCGCACCTGCGGGCCACCGCCTGTAGCTCCCCATGCCGGGCGCGCTCGGCGATGTTGACGGCGCAGTCCGCCGTCCGTTCCAGGTCGTTGTTCACCTTCAGCACCGTGCACAGCGTCCGCAGGTCGCTGCCCACCGGCTGGTACAGCGCCAGCAGGCGGATCACCTCCGCCTCAACCTCGACCTCGGCGGCGTCCACCTCCGCATCGCGCTGAATCACGCGCAGCGCCAGCGGCTCGTTCGGCTCAAAAACCGCCTCGCACGCCTCGTGCAGCATGTCCTCCACCTGGCTCGCCATGCGCAGCGACCGCCGGCGAAGCTCCTCCAGCAGCGACACAAAATGCGCGGTCATCGCGACACCATCCTCCCGCCCGCACCCGCACTATACCCCCGCCCTGCGACCGCTCCAACGCCCGCGCCGCTTTCGTCTGGCTTAGTGCCGCCCCGCGCGTATAATCTCGCCTTTTCGCGGCCCACGCGGCACGCTGACCCGCCGGCGCGGACCGCTCGGCTTGGTTACCCATGGAAGACCTGTCCAAAATCCGCAATATCGGGATCGCCGCGCATATCGACGCCGGCAAGACCACCACTACCGAGCGCGTGCTCTACTACAGCGGCACGATCCACAAGATGGGCGACGTCGACGACGGCACCACCATCACCGACTTCGACGTCGAGGAGCAGCAGCGCGGCATCACGATCTACTCCGCCGCCGTCTCCTTTGACTGGCGCGACTGCCGCGTCAACCTCATCGACACGCCCGGCCACGTCGATTTCACCGCCGAGGTCGAACGCAGCCTGCGCGTGCTCGACGGCGCCGTCGTTGTCTTCGACGCCAAAGAGGGCGTCGAGGCCCAGTCCGAGACCGTCTGGCGGCAGGCCGACAAGTACCACGTCCCGCGCGTCTGCTTCCTCAACAAGATGGACAAGACCGGCGCCGACTTCCACCACGCCGTCGAGACCATCCGCACGCGCCTCGCCGGCAACCCGATCGTCATCCAGCTCCCCCTCGGGCAGGAAAACTCCTTCGCCGGCTACATCGACCTAGTCACTATGCGCGCCGTGGATTACGCGGGCGGCCCCGATGGTGCTGGTAGCGCCTGGGGCACAGGCTCCGGGGCCGGCAGGGGCAGTGGTGCCGGCCGCAGCGACGGGACGGGAGGCGGCGCAGGCCGCCCCGACGGCAGCACATACGTGGTCGGCGAAATTCCGGACCAATTCAAGCACGAGGCCGACAAGTTCCGCCACCTCCTCGAAGAGCAGGTCGCCGAGCTCGACGACCACCTGATGGCCAAGTACGTCGACAACCAGCCGATGGAGCCCGCCGAGATCCGCGCCGCCCTGCGCAAGGGCACCATCGCCCGCCTGTGCCAGCCCGTGCTCTGCGGCTCGGCCCTGCGCTACATCGGCGTGCAGGCCGTGCTCGACGCCGTCTGCGATTACCTGCCCTCGCCGCTCGACATCCCGCCGGTCGCCGGCCACGACCCCGAAAAACCCGAAAAAGTGGTCCGCCGCAAGTGCGACCCGGGCGAGCCGCTCTGCGCCCTCGTTTTCAAGATCGTCGCCGAGCCCCACGCCGACCTGCACTTCGTCCGCGTCTACTCCGGCGTGCTCAAGGCCGGCGCGCGCGTCCTCAACACCGGCCGCCAGAAAAAGGAAAACGTCCCCCAGCTCTTCCGCATGTTCGCCAAGCGCCGCGAGAAGGTCGAGCGGGCGACCTGCGGCGACATCGTGGCCGCGGTCGGCCTCAAGGACACACAGACCGGCGACACGCTCTGCGACACCCACGCCCCGCCCGTGCTGCTCGAACGCATCGAGTTCCCCGAGACCGTCATCAGCATGGCGATCGAGCCGCAATCGACCGCCGACCGCGACAAGCTGCTCGCGACCCTGCAAATGCTCTCCCGCAGCGACCCGACCTTCGAGTTCCACGGCGACGCCGAGACCGGCCAGACGCTGATTTCCGGCATGGGCGAGCTGCACCTCGAGGTGAAGTGCCACTTGCTCCAGCGCGAGTTCCACATCCCCGTCCGCGTCGGCAAACCACGCGTCGCCTACCGCGAGGCCATCACGCGCGCCGCCGAGGCCGAGGGCCGCTTCGTCCGCCAGACCGGCACCCGCGGCCATTTTGCCGTCGTCAGGCTGCGCGTCGAGCCCTTCACCCCGCAGCCCGGCGAGGAGCATTTCAAGTTCGCCAGCGAACTGCACGCCGGCACATCGGGCCGCTCCGTCTCGGGCTCGGCGTCCAGTCCGCGCGACCGATCCGTCTCGGGCCCGGCGTCCAGTCCGCGCGAACGATCCGCCTCGGGCTCGCCGTCCGGTCCGCGCGCGCGATCCGCCTCAGGGCCGCGCACCGCATCCTACGTTCCGGCGATCGAGCAGGCCGTGCGCGACGCCAGCCGCAGCGGGATGCTCGGCAGCTACCCGCTCATCAACGTCAAGGTGACGCTGCTCGACGCCGAGGAACGCGCCGAGGAGTCGTCCGAGATCGACTTCGAGAGCGCCGCGACGATGGCCTTCCAGCGCGCCGTCGAGCAGGCCGGCCCCGTGCTCCTCGAACCCATCATGAAGGTCGAGGTCGTCACGCCGGAGGAGTACTACGGCGCGATCAACGGCGACCTGATGTCCCGCCGCGCCACGATCACCGCGACCGCCATGCGCGGCAACAACCACGTCATCACGGCGGAAGTCCCGCTCTCGACGATGTTCGGCTACGCCACCCAGGTCCGCTCGCTCTCCCAGGGCCGCGCCTCCCACTCGATGGAGCCCTGCCGCTACGAGCGCATGCCCGCCGACCTCGCCCGCAAAGTCCTCGGCGTCATGTAGCGGCCCGCGCCCTCGCGTGGCCGTTGCGATCCGTTGGCAGGCTCGGGCGGAAGCGTAACACCGCAATCTCTCGGGTGGTGAAGTGCGCGTAGCTGATCGCGCGCCCTTGCATCGCTGCCGAGTCGCCGCAACAATCGCGCCATGCCGATTCCGGATGATTACGCATCGGCGGCCGCCCGGCACGTCAACGACGCCCGCCTCCTGTGCGAGGCCGATCGCTGGGATAACGCGGGGTACTTGGCCGGATACGCGATCGAGTGCAGTGTAAAGGCCGTCATCGACCGCGCGGACCTCCCTCCTCTTCACACTCACCTCAACGAGATTCCACGAGAGTTGCTCGCTCTGGCGGCGGATTTGAACCTCGCCGCAAGACGGTACCCGGTCGACGTGGACCCTGACGTCGCTGCCGTGCGCACCGCGTGGGCCACGAAACTTCGCTATGCGCAGACGGGCGCGCTCGCTGCGACCGACGCGCGGAGCCTCGTCGATTCGGCCGAGCGCGTCTTTGGCCGGACCATAGTTGCGATGGTTCTCGACGGATTCTTCGAACGGGTTCCACGATGATTCACTTCGATGAAGTACTGCGAACGACGCGGGACGCCGTGAACGGCAGTCCCCTGGCGAAGTGCGTCGAAAAAGTGCTCGTGCTGCGCGACCTCCGCGGGCGAATTCGCCTCCTGCTCACCCCGCCTGCCGACGCGCCAGCGCCGTCCGAGACCGCCCTCAAGCCGCTCGCCGACACGCTGAGCACGGCCCTCGGACCGTTCTGGGGCGGCGTCGTGGAGTTTGATTCGCGATTCAGCGACTTCGCGAAGCTCCTTATGCCTTTTCGACAGGAAGCGAGGCCCGTCGAACCCGAGAGCGGCTTCCCCAACTGGTCGATCATTGAGCGCCATGCGGCGAAATCAGGATGGACTTCTCGTCGTCATCGTCCACCCTGGCCCCTGAACCCAAACACGCCGCCTGTTGTCGCCTGGTACTCCCACAAGGGCGGCGTCGGCCGCACGACAGCGCTTTGTGCAACCGCCATGCACCTGGCGCGCGCAGGGGAAAAGGTCGTCGTTGTCGACCTGGACCTTGAGGCCCCCGGCCTCGGGACGCTCTTGGCGGGCACGTCCACAGTTAGGTGGGGCGTCGCCGACTACCTGCTCGAGCGTATGCTCGCGCGCCACCCCTTGAGTTCGGGCATGGACGACTATTTGACACGCCAGACCGACCCGGCGCTCATCGGTGACTCCGGCGAGCCCATCATCTGCGTGCCGGCTGGTGTCGTGAACGAACACTATCTCGAGAAGCTGGCGCGGCTGGATTATGAGCTCTTGGGCGGGCAGGAGACTGCCGAAAACGGACCCCTGTCAGACCTCCTGCGACACATCAAAGGCGAATTCAAACCGTCGTTCATCTTCGTCGATTGCCGCGCTGGCCTGCACGACTTGGGCGGTCTCGCCGTTCAGGCCCTCTCCCATGCGAACGTCCTTTTCGGCCTGGACTCGCAACAAAGCTGGGACGGCCTTCGCTGCATCGTCCGCCGCCTGGGCTTGGTTGAGGGAGCGCCCCCAGCCTGCCTCCTGATCCAGGCGATGGAGGACGGCACGCCCGGTCCGAGGCGTGACGATGCCCGCGAGCGCTTCCTGAACCAGTCCTACAGCGCCTTTTGCGACGAATTCTATGATGCGGGCGAAGTGCCGGACATCGCTGCCAAGGGCGAGGCACACGACCCCTTTCCGCTGGCGTACGACTCGCGCCTTGCCGGTTACCAGACGCTGGCGCAGGCAGCTGAGTTGCTGTTCCAAACCCCGTACCCCGCACTGACGGAGCGCGTGAAGCAACTCGTCGGAAAGGCGATGACCCATGTGCGCGCGTAGCACCGCGACCCAGGACGATCGAGGCTCCCTATTAGAGGACCTGAAATGTCTCACGAAGGGCGGCGTCGATGAGTTTGAGCTTCAGGAGCTTCGGCGAACGCACCTGCCTATCCCGGAGCATCGACATGTGCTCGATCGTGAGACACTGTTAATCCTGGGCGGACGCGGCACAGGCAAGACGCGGCTCTTCAACGTCCTGCGAAAACTGGACAATCCCACGGAATTGCTTACGCCGCCCGCCCGTACTGCCGGCGCAGAGCAGCGCGAGCAGTATACGGCGGGTTTCGGCGGCCCGGGGCGAGTTTTCCCCCCCAAAGCGGTATTGACGAGCCTGGTCTCCGCTGGCCAGTTGTCCGACCCGGAGCGGTTTTGGGCCGGAATGCTCGCGGGTGTCCTGCTCCAGCACGATTTGACGAGATCGGCTGTGTCGCCCGTCCTTGGGCCTAGCCTTCAGCGGGCCCTCGGCCAAGACCTGTCGACGCCCAACCGCTGGCTCGCAGCGATCGAGCAGCCGGAGGAATACGGAGCGCTCTACAATGCCTTGGATCAGGCCGACAAGGCTATCGAAGACCAGAAATCCACGCTGTTCGTCACTTACGACGATCTCGACCGGCTCGTTTCCGAAATGTCGAGCGCATACCCGTTAGTCAAGGGATTGCTGGCATTCTGGTTGGACAGCGTGCGCCGCTGGAGCGCTATCCGATGCAAGATCTTCCTGCGAACGGACATATTCGCAGCCGAGGAGATTGCCTTCACCGACAGCTCAAAGCTGCGCCCGCTCTCGGTCACCTTGCGCTGGAACCCCGCCAATCTCTACCGCCTCGTATTGAAGCGACTCTTGAATGGTAGCTTGCGGCGCCCGTGGCTGCAGTTCATCGGCCGGAGAATTCCAAAGCACAGGCTGAGCGAAGTCGATCCGTGGGGACTAGTGCCCTCCACGGGAGAGGACGACCACCGTGTTTTCATGGAGCGCCTTGTCGGGCAATACATGGGCTCAGACAAGAGGAGAGGAGATACTTATCAGTGGTTCCTGAACCACTTGCAGGACTCGCTCGGCGACATCGCGCCGCGCTCCTTTCTGAAGCTATTCGAAATCGCGGCAGGGCGCCAGTTGGATGCGGGCCTTCCGGAATCGGCCAAGCTTCTTGCCCCCGAGCAGGTCAACGAGGCTCTGAAGGAAGTATCCAAGGACCGCATCGAAGAACTGAAGGAGGAGTACAAGTGGATCGAGGCCTTCGGAGCTAACCTCGCGGGTAAGCTCGTGCCGATGGAGCGCGCCGAATTCTCGCGTACATGCCTTCGGGATATCGAATGGAATAAGTTCCCCGAATATGTACATGACCGAAAGGACCGACTCATCGATTATCTAATCAGCCTAGGCATTCTGCGTGAGACGAGCGACAAGCGGGTCCACGTGCCTGATATCTACCTCTTCGGGTTCGGTCTGAAACGCAAGGGCGGCATCCGTCGCCCGAGAGCGTGAGGGCGGCCTGAAAGGCCCGCTGGCGGGCCTACGTGCTCCAGCCGGGCGCCCGGTCGCAAACGAACGTGACCCGCCCCACGAGTCCCCGCCCCGTCACAATCCCGGTCTCGAAGTCCCCCGCCGGCCCGGCCGAGGTCGGTCCGCCGCTCGCCGGCCTCGCGTCCCACCGCCCGTCGCCGCCCCACCGCCCTTCCCACCGCCCAACCCCGCCCGCGCCGTTCGGAATGCGTGTGTGCGAGGCGCGGCCCGGTGCGGCTCGGCGGGAGCCTCGCCCTCCCTGGCCGGCGCCGTGCGCGCCCCGTTGGACCCGCGCCGCCGTTCCACGTATAACACGCGCCCGTGTACAAGCTCTTTCTGACCCTGCGCTATCTCCGCAAACGCCGCATCGCCTATTTCGCGATCGCCGCGGTCCTGCTCTGCACCGCGATGGTGCTGATCGTCATGTCGGTCATGGGCGGCTTCCTCGACCAGCTCAAGTTCAAGGCCCGCGGCCTGCTCGGCGACATCATCGTCGACAACAAGTCCTACAGCGGCTTCCCGCTCTACGAGGAGTTCATCGCCGACATCGCGCAGTGGCCCGAAATCCAGATCGCGACGCCCGTGCTCTACTCCTTCGGCCTCCTCCGCTTCCAGGACACCGCCCAGACGCACACCGTCCGGGTCGTCGGCGTCCGCCTCGAAGAGGTCTACGAGGTCAACGCCTTCAAGCACGGGCTGTACTACGAAAAGTACTACCCCGGCACGACGACCCTCGCCGAGCAGCAGCAGCCGGTCATCGGCGTCGACCTGAACGCCGAGCCGATCGAGCTGAAGGACAACAAGGGCGAGGTGATCGGCCGCGGTGCCCGCCCGCTCCTGCCGCCGCCGTACGAGGCCGCGTTGCAGAAGAGCTGGGCCGCCGGCGTCCGCGACGACGAGACCCCACCGACCGAATGGACCGAAATCTGCCGCGACGCGAACATCCCGATCATCGTCGGCGAACACGAGGTGGACCCCCTGCACCCGCCGGCGCTCACCGGCGACCCCTGGCCCGGGTTGATCATCGGCCGCGACATCATCGCCAAACGCCTCGCCGACGGGACATACAAGCGCTACTCGATGTACCCCCGCGGCTGCATCGTCACGCTGACGATGATACCTACGACCGGCGGCGGCTCGGTCGATACGCCCATCAAGCAGCCCTTCCGCTACGCCGACGACTCGCGCACGGGCATCTACGAGATCGACTCGCAGCACGTTTACTGCGACTTCGCCCTGCTCCAGAAGCTCCTGCACATGGACCAGGCCGAGCGCGTCGACCCGGAGAGCGGCGCGGTCGTCGGCACCGTCCCCGCCCGTTGCTCGCAAATCCAGATCAAGATCCACGAGTCGGTCGGCGGCCGCCCCGTCAATGTGAAGGCTGTCGCCCAACGCCTCCAGGAGCACTACCTCAGCTACGCAACCAACCCGCGCTTCAAGCTCAGCATCGGCGACACGCAGCTCGTCGAGTACGTCGAGGCGATGACCTGGGAGGAGTCGCAGTCGCACATCATCGCCCCCGTCGAGAAGGAGCGGCAGCTCGTCACCATCCTCTTCGCGATCATCTCCCTCGTCGCCGCCGTCCTCGTGCTCTGCATCCTCTACATGATCGTCCTCCAGAAGACGCGCGACATCGGCATCATCAAGGCCATCGGCGGCTCGTCCGGCGGCGTAGCCCTGATCTTCATCTCGTACGGCGCCGCCGTCGGCATCGTCGGCAGCACGCTCGGCACCGTGCTCGGCTACTACTTCGTCCGGTACATCAACCCGTTTCAGGACTGGCTGACCCGCGTGAACCCCGCCTGGCAGGTGTGGGACCGCTCCGTGTACTCGTTCGACGAAATCCCGCACACCGTCCGCGGCCACGACATGATCGCCGTCATCGTCGCCGCGATCGCCGCATCGACGCTCGGCTCGCTGCTCGCCGCCTGGCGGGCTGGGGCGATGCAACCCGTGGAGGCGCTGCGCCATGAGTAGCTCCCTCCTCGTCGCCCAGGGCGTCCAAAAGACCTACGTCATGGGTCGCGTCCAGCTCCGCGTCCTCCGCGGCTGCGACCTGCGCGTCGCACCCGGCGAGTTCGTCGCCATCATGGGCAAGTCCGGCAGCGGCAAGAGCACGCTGCTGCACATCCTGGGGGCGCTTGACGTGCCGCAGGCCGGACAGGTGCTCTTCCACGACGAGCCCGTCTTCGCCCCGCCGGGCCGCCGCCGCTTCGCCACTAGCGCCCTCGACGTGCTCTACGGCTACGAGCGCCGCCGCATCCGCTACCGGCGTTTCGCGTTCGGGTTCGTTTTTCAGTTCTACCATTTGCTGCCCGAGCTGAACGTACTGGAGAACGTGTTGCTGGCGCGGATGGTGGGGGCGTCGACGTTCGTCTGGTCGCGCCAGCGGGCCCGCGCCCGGGCCGATACGCTGGCGGTCCTCGGCCACATGGGCCTCGCCGAGCGGCTCAGGCACCGGCCCGCGGAGCTCTCCGGCGGCGAGCGTCAGCGGGTGGCGATCGCCCGGGCGCTGGTGCACAAGCCGCAGATCCTGTTTGCGGACGAGCCGACCGGGAACCTGGACGCGGCGGCGGGTGCGGAGCTGATGTCGCTCATCAAGGGGTTGCACGCCGAGGGTCAGACGATCGTGATGGTCACGCACGATCCGACGGTCGCCGGCCAGGCGGACCGGATTCTGCGCCTCGAGGAGGGGCAGTTGCGGCAGGTGTAGCCGCCGACCCCGTGAGTGTAGCGGCCCGCGCCCTCGCGTGGCCGCAATCCGATCCGAACCGCGACCGTCAGGGAGTGGCAATCCGAGCCGCGCACGGCAGTAAGCGGCCCGGGTCCGGCCAAACGGCCAGTGCGGGTCATTTTGTTGGCAATCTTCGGCGGTGGTGCGGGGCTCGCACGTCCCGCGCGTGGCTCGGCTGCTGGGCGTCGCCGAACGTGCGGTCCGCAACTGGGTGAACGGCTACAACCGCCACGGGCTGAGCGGCGTGCGCGATCAGGTTTTCTTGGTGTGGGTGTGTCGGCTCTGGGCGGACTGGCGCGCGTGCCCAATCATCGTCAAGCCCGAGACCGTCATCCCAACATCGTCTTCAGTCTTTCCATTCGCGCGCGACCTGCTCGGCGCGGCGTAGCGCCCGCAATATGTTGCCACCCATGATCTTGTGGATGTCCCGCTCGGAGTAACCACGGTTGAGCAACTCCTGTGTGATGAACGGATAGCCGGACACGTCCTCCAGTTGCAGCGGCATCTTCGATACCCCCTCGTAATCGCTGCCGAGCCCGACATGGTCGATCCCCGCGACCCGCACGATGTGATCGATGTGGTCCACGACGGTGTGAACCGTCCCCGGCGGAGTCGGGTGGGCCTGATTCCACGCGGACCAGGCCGCCTTGAATTCCGCCGGGTCCGGATACTGCTGCTTGAGCGCCCGCTCCTGCTGGAAGTACTCCGCCATCGACCGCGCACCCTCGGGATGAATGTAGCCGGAGAAGAACACCACCATCACAACGCCGCCATTGCAGGCGATCTCGCGCAGGACATCGTCCGGCACGTTACGTGTGTGGGCGGCGACCGCGTAGGCCCCGGAGTGCGAGGAAATCACGGGCGCCTTGCTCACGCGCAGGACGTCACGCATCGTGTCGTGCGACACGTGCGCCAGATCGACCAGCATTCCGAGGCGGTTCATTTCGAGGACCACGCGTTCGCCAAACGGAGAGAGGCCGCCGGAGCGCGGTTCGTCCGTGGCCGAGTCGGCCCAGTCGATCGTCTCGGTCTGGGTCAACCCCATGTAGCGGGCGCCGCGCTCGTAGAACTCGGCCAGTGTGTCGAGCGAGTTCTCGATCATGTGGCCGCCTTCGACACCGATCAGGGCGGCGATCTTGCCCCGGTCATGAATCCGCACAACGTCGTCGGCGGTGCGGGCGAGTTCGAAGTCATCGGCGTACCGCTCGACCATGCGATGAATGAGGTCGAATTGCTCCAGGGCAATCTTCCGGGCGGTTCCATCGCGCGCGGATTCGGGCGGGGCATACACGACCCAGAACTGCGCACCCACGCCGCCCTGGCGGAGGCGGGGAATATCCGTTTGCAGCTCCGGCTGGCGCTGCGTGAGGTCGAGTTGATCGAGCACGGCACCGACGCGCGTGCGTATCCGCCACGGCAGATCGTTGTGACCGTCGACGAGCAGACCGCTGCGATGGACTTGCCGGGCTCGCTCCGTGAGCACGATCGGACTCGGGGCCGTGGTCGCGGTCGTGGTCGCGCGTTGCGTGGTGGGTGGATCGGCCATGGCAGCAGAATCGCAGACCGCCACCGCCGTGAGCCATCCCAGCAACCGCATCGTCAACGGCACGTACTACTCCTGTTCGAGGGGTTCTGCGTCGAACGTGCGACGCCCGACGGCGAAGGCGGCAAGCATTGTAGGTCGGTCGCTTGATCGGGCAACCGCCCCGATGGTCGTCGTTCCGGCAACCGGAATGCGGGGCGAGTCGCAGCGAGCCGTTTCCTCATGTTGGCCGATATCGCATCTGCCTGGCGATCAGTGAGCACCGATCGGCTTGCGCCCTACGGGCGTGCCGAGCAGGCGGCCCAGAATCGCCATTGCCAGCCCGACCGGGGCCAGGCTGGGATGAAGGGCGGCGGCGACGACCGGCGCCGACGCCGTACCGCGTGTGACGTGGATGACACGGTGGTTTCCCGCGTGGCGGAACGGGTGTCAGGCTGAGGATTGAGGGTGCCACCACTTGCGGGGCGACTCGCAGACGGGGTATATAACCATCAGCGCCGGCTGGGTTCGCTATCCGTTTTCCCAGCGGACGGGATACGCGGCGGCAGGGCAAGTGCCCGGCGGGTGATTAGTGTTGAGTGTACGCTGAGCCGGGGCGTTCCCGGGGCGGCCGAGTGCGGCAAAGAGCTTGGGGCTGTGTGCCGGCCGAGAGCCGTGCGGTGTGCGAGCGCGGCGAGTGTGTTCAGGGTAAAGGCAGGCGTCAAAGAAGGAGGTTGATCAACATGAGCCGAGCGAGAATGTGTCTGCAACGGTTGCTTGTTCCGGCGATTTGTCTGGCCGGGTTGGCGTGCCCGGCCCCGGCCCAGGTTGAGGGGCTGGACAAGGCAAAGGGCGCCATCGAGAAGGGCAAGGCGAAGTTGGGGGCCAAGGACAAACCGGCTGCGGACAAGCCCGGCGAATCCGCGGCGGCCGCCGGCAAGATCGTTTTTTCCGCGTCGCCGATCGATCCGGCGAAGCCGGCCAACCTGGCCACGAGCTTCAAGAGCGGCGGCCACATCTACGCGCTCGTGCAGGTCGAGAAGACTTGGCGCGCGCTGCTGGGCAAGGGGGACAAGAGCGTCAAAGCGATCGAAGTCCCGATCGACATGCTCGTGGAAGGAAAGAACGTCGATTTCCAATACATCACGATCAAGAAGCCGGAGGCCATCGACAGCAAGTACCTGGTGCTGGACGTGGCGCCGGAGCCCGGCAAGATGACCGCCTACAAGGACCCAGGGTTCTCTTACGCCGAGGGCAAGGGCAACCGCAAGATCGGGCCGGACCAGTACACGTACAACCTCGCGGAGCTGGAGCCCGGCAAGCACACGATCCGCTTCCAGATTCGCAGCTACGGGGACGTGTTCTCCGCCGGCGAGTTCACGATCGAGGGCGACAGCTACAAGTTCTACGGCGAGCTGCGCGAGAAGCTGCTGGCCGAGGCCGCGCAGGTAGCGACCATGCCCAAGGCCCAGAAGGTCGACAAGGAGCTGGAGGCGACGATGCGCAAGCTCCTGGACAACGCGGGCTGGAAGAGCATCCGCAAGCTCGTCATCGTCGACAAGGACTGGTGGCTGGATCGATCCGAGGGCGGAGATTCGCCGATCGTGTCGCGCCACATCGCGGCGGCCGCGGCCACGAAGGCCGACGATGGCAGCTTCTACTGGTGCATCTGCACGTTCCACGAGCAGAAGCGCCTCGACGGCTCGTTCGGCCCGCTGGAGCTTACGGACCAGGGCCAGAAGAAGCCGGTCCTCGAGGAGAACATCGACAAGTAACGGCGCGGTGAGCTACCTCGTCTCGGACGGCACGCCGGAACTCGGGCTCGACCGAGCCGGGCGGCGACAGGTGCCAGGTGCATGCGCTAACAGGTTTTTGTGCGCGCTGAAGTCGGTGTCGTGGATGTGGAAGTTTCCGCGCCGATTCCCGAGAGAGGGGCCGAATCCGTCGCCCCGCCGGCCTACCACGGATCCTTCACGTGGCAGGTACGGCCGGTCTTTGTGATGTAATCCTGGTGGTATTCCTCGGCGGGCCAGAAGGTCTTCGCCGGCTCGACCTGCGTGACGATCGGGCGGCCGTCAAAGCGCTGCTCGGCTTCCAGCTCCTTGATGAACGCCTCGGCTTCGCGTTTTTGCTCGTCCGTCGTGTACCAAATTCCAGACCGGTACTGCGTGCCAATGTCCGGCCCCTGGCGGTCGCGCTCGGTGGGGTCGTGCATCGTGAAGAACGCCTCCAACAGCCGGCGGTACGTGATACGCGCCGGCTCGTACACGACCTTGACCGTCTCGGCGTGGCCGGTCTTGTCCGTGCACACTTCCTTGTACGTCGGATGATCGGCGCGGCCCTGCATGTAGCCGCTGACCGCGTCCACTACGCCCGGCCCCTCCTGGAAGTAGTGCTCGAGGCCCCAGAAACAGCCGCCGGCGAAGTACGCCACCTCGGTTTTCACGGGCTGGCTTTCCGGCGGCAACGCGGCGCCCTTCTCGTAGAACTTCAGGGAGGCCGAGTTGAGGCAGTGGCGCTCGCCGGTGGGCGGCGGACCGTCGTCGAACACGTGTCCGAGGTGCGCGCCGCAACGGGCGCAGTTGATCTCGGACCGAACCATGCCGAGGCTGTGATCGACGCGACGGGTGAGGTGCTCGGGATCGACCGGCTGATAGAAGCTGGGCCAGCCGGTGCCCGAGTGAAACTTATGCTCGCTGGAGAACAGCGGCAGCCCGCAGACCACGCAGCAGTAGACGCCCTCTTGCTTGTTGTCGAGCAGCGTGCCGCAGAACGCCGGCTCAGTGCCGGCCTTCTGCGTGATACGGTACGCGCCCGGGTCGAGCTCGCGGGCCAGCCGCTCCACCTGCTCGCGCGGCAGGGGGGTAATGTCGTATTGGGACTTTGAATACTTGGGTTTCATGGTTCGCGCCGCTTCGGTAGGCTGCTCGGGCGTGGCGGCCAACGCCTCCGACGACTGGGCGCGGCCTTGATCCGCTGCCCGCGGCGGGCGACAGCCGGCCACAGCAATCGACAGCAGCGTCACGAGCCCAAACGTCTTCAAACGACTGATCATATCCGGCAGAACCGGCGCGTGGCGTCGCCTATTCCCGCTCCGGGGAAGTCCTTGGGCTGGGCTTCGCGGATTCAGGCCGGGCTTCGCGCTGCGAAGTTGTTCCCGTAGCGAACCCTACGAGGCCGGCGACACGGACGGTTTCTTGCCGCGTTTCTTGGTCTCGGCGGCGGATGGCGTCTTCTCTTCGCTAGCAGCCACCTTCTTCTCGGTCGACGGCTTGGCGCCGGCGTCCTTGGAATCACCCGCCGTCGATGCGGGCTTGCTCTCGGCCTCCGCGGCCTTCTTGTAGGACTCGCTGCGGTAATCGGTCTGGTGAAAGCCGGAGCCCTTGAAGAGGATCCCGCCGCCCGCGCCGATCAGACGTTGGAGGGCCCGCGCGCCGCAGGCGGGGCATTTCCGCAACGGCCGAGCCGTGATGGATTGGTACTGCTCGAATTCGTGGGCGCACGCCGCGCAGCGGTAGTCATACGTCGGCATTACGACACCTCGCCCGGCACTTCCTGCTTCTTCCCTTCGTCGGCCGGCGTGGGCGGTGGGCCGCTGGACAGAATGACGCGGCTCGGCCGCAGCACGCGCTCGTGCATCGTGTATCCGCGGGCCGTTTCCCCCAGCACCGTGCCCGCCGGGTGCTCCAGGCTGGGCTGCTGCATGAGCGCCTCGTGAAACGCCGGGTTGAAGGGCTTGCCGACGGCCTCGATGCATTTGATTTGGCGCTGCTCGAGCACCTTCAGGAAGTGCTCGTAGATGATCCGCACGCCGTCGACGACCGTCTGGACATCCGTGGCGGTGTTGGCGACTTCGAGCGTCCGGTTCAGATCGTCGAGCACGACCAGCAGGTCGCGCGCGAACTCCGCTTCGGCGTACCGCAGCGCCTCCTGCTTCTCCCGCTGCGTGCGCTTTTGCTGATTCTGCAGTTCGGCAACCAGGCGCAGGTTCTTGTCCCGCAGCTCCGCGACTTCCCGCCGCAGTTGCGTCAGCTCGTCCTCGGCCGGCGGGGGGGCGGCGGCCTCCGGCGGCCCTTCTTGCGGGGTGGGGACCGGTTCGGTCGCGCGCTTGTCGTGCTTGCTCATGTGTCGCTCACTCCTGGCCGCGCGTCTGGCCGGTCAGGTACTCCTTGACGCGCTCGAAGAAGCCCCTGGACTCGGGCAGCACGTTCTTGTCCTCAGTGGCCGCAAACTGGCGCAGCAGCTCCTCCTGCGCGCGGTTCAGCTTCTTCGGGATCTCGACGACCACCTGCACGATCTGATGGCCGCGCCGCCCGCTGCGCAGGTTGGGCAGCCCCTTGTCCGCGAGCTGGAACACGGTGCCGTGCTGCGTACCGGCCGGAATGCGCAGCGGGGTGGCCCCGGTGAGCGTGGGCACATCGACCTGCCCGCCCAGCGCGGCGTGCGTGAAGCTGACCGGCAGCACGCAGATCAGGTGGTCGCCGTCGCGCTGCAGGAACGGGTGCGCGCGCACGCGGATCACGCAGCGCAGGTCGCCGCGGGCCGTGCCCCGCAGGCTCGGTTCGCCCTCGCTGCGCATGCGGATGCTCTGCCCATCGTGCACGCCTGGCGGGATCTTCACTTCGATCACGCGCTCGCGCCGGTCGCGGCCGCTGCCGGCACACTGCCGGCAGGGCTTCTGGACCAGCGAGCCGCGGCCGTGGCAGCGCGGACAATCGACGATGGTCCGCGTCGCGAAGAAGCCCATCGAGGTCTGCTGCTCGACCTGCCCGTAGCCGGCGCAGGTCGGGCAGTTGCGCCGCTCGGTGCCCGGCTCGGCGCCGTGGCCGCCGCAGCGCTCGCAGAAGTCCTCGCGCTCGAAGCGCAGGGTCTTCTCGACGCCCGTGAGGACCTCGTTGAGGTCGATCTCGATGAGGGTCTGGATGTCGATGCCACGATCGGCGTGGCGGGGGTGGGCGCCGCCGAACAGGTCGGCGAACAGGTCGCCGAAGACGCTAAAGATGTCGTCGGCGGCCATGCCGGAGAAGTCGTGCATGCCGATGCCGGAGAGGCCGGCGTGCCCAAAACGGTCGTAGCGCAAGCGTTTCTCGGGGTCGGCGAGGACCTCGTACGCTTCCGCCGCCTCCTTGAATCGCTCCTCGGCCCCGGCCTCCTTGTTGCGGTCGGGGTGGTACTTGAGCGCGGCCTGGCGATACGCGCGTTTGATGTCGTCTGGGCCGGCGTCGCGGCTTACGCCGAGCACTTCGTAATAGTCTCGCTTTGTAGGCAACGGCGGATACCCCGATCACCTCACGCTGTCCGCTTCCGCGCCCGCGCGGCTGTGGAGGGACGGGCTCGGGTGGGCCGCTTCCGGGTGGGCGCGGGAATCTCGTCGGGCGCTTGCGCGAATTGCAGCGTCAGGCGGAGTTGGTCCGCGCGCTTCCAGGCTTCCCCGAGCGCGCTGGACACCAGGGCCAGACGTTCGGAGTAGTCGAGCCGGCGGAAATCCTCGGCGGTGACGTACAGCCGGTAGCGGCCGGGCAGGCCGGAGGGCTCCAGCAGAATGTCGACCGGGGTGACGCCGCGCTTCGCCAGCGCCCGCTTGAGATCGGCCTTCAGTTTGCTGCGCTGCGCGGTTGTCAGACTCTTCCAAGCAGCCATCGGCGCACCTCCGTCAATCGTTGCCAGTACGCGCGGGCATCGTCCGTGGACGGTCGCTTCGGATTATATCGGATGCGCACCGTCCAACTCGCCAGGAACTCGAAGGCTGACCACACGCCGGCAAAGGCCGGTTTGCGGATCTCGGCGTCCAGCGCGGTGCACCCCGCCAGAAGCTCCATCAGGTCGTGCGACCGCCACAGGAGCTGCCTCATCCGCGGTTCGTTCCGTCGCGGCCAGAGTACGCTTTTCAGGAGGCACTCAATCACAAAGCCGCCGAGGTAGATGAGCGGGCTCCAGCGTTCGTGTTTCTGCAAGAACACGACGTCGCTGAACCACTGGCTGCTCTTTTCGCGGAACTGCGAAGGCCTCGTGATCGCGAAGCACGCCAACTCCCGAAGCCAGCTTCCTGCGGACCGACGCCCACGCTTGGGCATGTCGTCAGGCCTCCTGAGAGCGCTCGCCTTAGCAGTCCGCCGCAAAAGGACCTTCGCCGCCGAGGACCGCTCACGAAGGCCGTGTTTTCTCGTATTCTACGTCGGCCACGGGGGGCCGACGCTACTTCTGCGGCGGACTGTTAGCAGCACCGGGGCGACCGCTACGGCGTCACGCCGGCACGCGAAGACTGCCGCATCTGTCAGTGCGTTCGCCGTCAGCGCGTCGCGCCTTCAATCTTCTCGTGCTTCTCTTCCTTGTACTCCGTGCAGAGCACATCCGTGGTCAGCATCAGGCCCGCGACGCTGGCCGCGTTCTGGAGCGCCACCCGCGCGACCTTGGTTGGGTCGATGATGCCGGCCTCGAACATGTCGACGTACTCGCCCTTGCTGGCGTCGTAGCCGAAGTTCTTCGGACGCGACTGGATTTCGTCGACGACCACGCCGCCGTCCTCGCCGGCGTTCTGGGCGATTTGCCGGGCCGGGTATTCGAGCGCCTTGGCGACGATGCGGTAGCCGATGGCCTCGTCGCCCTCGACCTTCTTCGCGGCCTCGAGCACGGGCTTGATCGCCCGCAGGAACACCACCCCGCCGCCGGGCACAACGCCCTCTTCGGCCGCGGCCTTGGTGGCGTGGAATGCGTCGTCGACCAGGTCCTTGCGCTCCTTAACCTCGATCTCCGTCGCGCCGCCGACCTGGACGAGCGCGACGCCGCCGGTCAGCTTCGCCAGGCGCTCCTGGAGCTTCTCGCGGTCGTAGTCGCTGGTGGTCTTCTCGATCTGGGCGCGGATCTGGCCGATGCGCGCGTCGATTTCCTTCTTCTTGCCGGCGCCTTCGATGATCGTCGTGTCGTCCTTGGTGATGACGACCTTCTTCGCCCGGCCGAGCATCGTTAGCTCGATGCTTTCCAGCTTGAGCCCGCGATCCTCGCTGATGAACTCCCCGCCGGTCAGCGCCGCGATGTCGCCCAGCATGGCCTTGCGGCGGTCGCCGAAGCCGGGGGCCTTGACCGCGGCGACGTGCAGCGTGCCACGGAGCTTGTTGACGACGAGCGTCGCCAGCGCCTCGCCGTCGACGTCCTCGGCGACGAGCAGCAGCGGCTTGCCGACGTTGAGGGTCTTCTCCAGCAAGGGGATGATGTCGCGGATCGCGCTGATCTTCTTCTCGTAGATCAAGATGTAGGGGTCTTCGAGCACGACTTCGAGCGTCGCCGGGTTCGTGATGAAGTAGGGCGAGACGAAGCCCTTGTCGAACTGCATGCCCTCGACGTGCTCCCAGGTCGTGTCGAGGCTCTTGCCCTCCTCGATCTCGATCACGCCGTCCTTGCCGACTTTCTCGAATGCGGCCGACAGGATTTTGCCGACCTCCTTGTCGCCGTTGGCCGAGATCGTCGCGACCTTGCCGATGTCGTCCTTGCCGCGGACCTTGATCGACTGCTTTTTGATCTCGTCGACGACGATGGCAACCGCCGCGTCAATGCCGCGCTTCAGGGCCATCGGGGCCGCGCCGGCGGTGACGTTCTTGAGCCCCTCGGCGAAGATCGCCTCGGCGAGCACGGTCGCGGTGGTCGTGCCGTCGCCGGCGATGTCCGAGGTCTTGCTGGCGACCTCGTTGACGAGCTTGGCGCCCATGTTCTGGAACGGCTCGGGCAGCTCGATTTCCTTGCTGACCGTGACGCCGTCCTTGGTGATCCGCGGCGCGCCCCACGATTTCTGCATGAGCACGTTGCGGCCGACCGGCCCGAGCGTCGACGCGACGGCCTTCGTGAGCTTGCGCACGCCGACGAGCATTTCCTGGCGGGCCCGGTCGGAATACATCAGTTGTTTGGCTGGCATTGCGTGTCCTCATTTTGGATTTTGGAATTTGGTTTTTGGATTGAGCCGCCGGTACGGGGCTCGCTCCAGAAATCCAAAATCCAAAATCGAAAATCCAAAATTAGTCCTGCACGGCGAGCACGTCGCTCTCGCGGAGGATGACGTACTTCTCGCCTTCGAGCTCGACCTCGGTGCCGGTGTACTTGCCGTAGAACACCACGTCGCCGACCTTCAGCGACATCTTGCCGCGCTCACCGCTCTTCTCGAGCAGCTTGCCGGGGCCGGCGGCGATGACCTTGCCCTGCTGGGGCTTCTCGCGGGCAGTGTCCGGCAGGACGATCCCGCCGCGGGTCCGCTCCTCGGCCTCAAAACGGTCGACGACCACCCGGTCGTCCAATGGTCGGATCTTCAGTTTCTTTGCAGTGGCGGTTGCCATTCGCGCATACCTCCTTACGTTCACTCGTCCCGCAATCGTATTGATTCAGCCGTAATTGATACCGTCTGACCGGATTTCAGCCTCACTGTGAAAGTCGCGCTCACATTCATCGGCACACCGCCGCGCGCATCGGCTGGGGCCGGCTTGCCGTCCTCCTCCACGCGCTCAAATTCAAGCTCTTTCTTGAGCACTCGTGCGGCTTGCCACACGCCATTGATGCAGACCTCCACCGACGTTCCCGGATCCAAGACCAAAGCCTGCTTCGCCGTCAAGCCATTCGACATTGTGCTCTCCTTCATCCCGGCGCGGGTTCCTGACGGCACCTCGTATGTCGTTGCCGCCGCGCACTTCTAGACGTTAAGGATCCCGTAGTAATCCAGGTCGTCCTCTAAGACGGTGAAAACCTCCTTGGAGCCGTCTTCGCGAACCCGGCAGGCGCGCCGGAGATCCTTCACGTCCAGTCCAGACCCTCCCGCCTTGACCCACCTCGCACCTACGCGTCCGCCGAACTCTTCGATAATCAGCTTCTTGCCGACCGCGCCGGGGTTCGCGCATGCAGCGGCAGAGCCCTCCTTGAGCTGAACGACGTCGGTCTTCCTGAAGCGCGGCATTGGGACTACCTCCACTTTTCACTTGGCGGGCGTAGCGAGTGGCGCCGAACAGGGCCCGCGCGACCCGGGTTTACATCATGTCCATTCCGCCCATGCCACCCATGTCGTCTTCGTCCATCCCGCCGGGGCCCGGACCGTGGCCGTGACCCTTGCCCTTCTTGTCCTTGGGCTTCTCGGCGATCAGGCAGACGCTGGACAGCAGGAGGCGGGCAACGCTGCTGCCGTTCTCCAGGGCGCAACGGACGACCTTGGCCGGATCGATGATGCCGGCCTTCATCAGGTCCTCGTACTCGCCGGTGTCGCAGTTGAACCCGAAGTTCACGTTCGCGTCGTCGTTGACCTTCTTGCACACGACGGCGGGCTCGTAGCCGGCGTTGGCTGCGAGCTGCTTGATCGGGATCGTGAGGGCGTCGCGGACGATCTTCACGCCGACCTGCGCGTCCTCGCCCTTGACCCTCAAGTTGTCGAGCACCTTGCGGGCCCGCAGCAGGGCCACGCCGCCGCCGGGGACTACGCCTTCCTCGATCGCGGCCCGGCTCGCGTGCAGTGCGTCCTCGACGCGGGCTTTCTTCTCTTTCAGCTCAGCTTCCGAGGCCGCCCCGACGTTGACCTGCGCCACACCGCCGGCCAGTTTAGCCAACCGCTCCTGGAGCTTCTCGCGGTCGTAATCGCTGGTGGTCTGCTCGATCTCGCGGCGGATCTGGGCGATGCGGCCCTTGATCGCTTCGCTGTCGCCGGCACCTTCGATGATCGTGGTGTTGTCGGCGTCGATGCGGATCTTCTTGGCCTGCCCGAGGTCCTCGATCTTGACGTTGTCCAGCTCAATCCCCAGGTCCTTGAAGACCGGCTTGCCGCCGGTGAGGATCGCGATGTCCTCGAGCATGGCCTTGCGCCGGTCGCCGTAGCCCGGAGCCTTGACGGCCGCGATCTGGAGGATGCCGCGGAGCTTGTTGACGACGAGCGTCGCGAGGGCCTCGCCCTCGACGTCCTCGGCGATGATCAGCAGCGGCCGCTTGGTCTGCGCAGTCTTTTCGAGCAGCGGCACGAGCTTGGTGACGCTGCCGATCTTATCCTCGAAGACCAGGACGAACGCCTTCTCGAGCACAACCTCCATCTCTTCGGGGTCGGTGACGAAGTGCGGGCTCAGGTAGCCGCGGTCGAACTGCATGCCCTCGACCACGTCCACGGTCGTATCAAGGCTCTTGCCCTCCTCGACGGTGATCACGCCGTCCTTGCCGACCTTCGAAAAGCAGTTGGCCATGATCTCGCCGATCGTGCGGTCGTTGTTCGCCGAAATCGTCGCGATGTTGATGACGTCGGTGGCGTTTTTGGCTTCGAGCTTGATCGGACGCGCGATCTTCTTGACCTCGTCCACCACGGCCCGCACCGCCGCCTCGATCCCCCGGTTGATCCCGTTCGAGTCGTAGCCCGCGGTGATGGCCTTGAGCCCCTCCTTGTAGATCGCCTCGGCCAGCACCGTGGCGGCGGTCGTGCCGTCGCCGGCGACGTCGCTCGTCTTGCTCGCCGCCTCTTTGACCAGTTGCGCCCCCATGTTCTCGTACTTGTTGTGTAGCTCGATCTCCTCGGCGACCGTCACGCCGTCCTTCGTGACCGTCGGCGCGCCCCAGCCCTTGTCCAGGACGGCGTTGCGGCCGCGGGGCCCGTACGTGCTCTTGACCGCCGCCGCGAGCTTTTCGACGCCGGCCAGAATGGCCTTGTGCGCTTCCTGCTCAAATGCGAGTTGCTTGACCGCCATGCAGAGGTCTCCTTCCTAGCCAGTTCGTGTCCAATGGCGGGGTCGCGTGCCTGTCCAGGCACGTAGCGCGCAAACCCCATGTGTGAATAGATGTGTGGGCAAACGGGGTGCCAGGGGATCAACGTGGCAAGAATCGGCGCAAGTGATGTACCTATAATAGATTAGCTGGAACGCCACCAGAGCCATGCCGGTCGTAACCGCTCCCGGCTGTCGCCCTGGCAGTGCCAAAGTGACAGTGAACCGGACTACCGGATGGCCGCGCCTTGGACGTGCCGGGTTGGCAATTCATCCGGATAATGGCAGCGGTACTTCGTCACCGCCGGAGTTTTTTAACTTACCAGTTTCGGCCGGGCCAAACTTGATGTCGGTTGCTGGGGCTGGTCGGTCTGCACATAACCCCAGATTCGATGGAGAACCCCATGAGACTCGGTCGTCTAGCGGCTGAGCCTCTCTTTGTATGCACCCGCCGATTGCGAACGCCAGCTCATTCGCGATGGGCCGCCAGCGAGCGATAGTACGCCTCGAGCACGGGTCGTAGCTCGTCGGGCACCTGCTGCTCCGGCGGCGGGGCGATGCGGCGGAGCCCGTCCTGCGGTCGCTCGCCGGCCGCCACCTCGCGTTGCACGTCATCCGCAAGCCCCCGGCCGGTCGTCCGCGCGCGGTCGCCAACGCGCGTATCAAATACCAGCCGGCGAAGCTGCCCGGCCTCTCCGGCGTCGCGCGCCAGCTCGTGCAGCCGGCGCACCGCCTGCACGAACGCCGACGCCCGCTCCGGTGCCCCCCCGTTTTCGGTGAGCAACTCTTCGGTGATCGCCGCACCTTGCGCCACCCGCTCAAGCAGCTCGACGGTTGCGGCGCGGCGGCGCGACTGGCCCGGCTGCGCTCCTCCCGAGCCCACGCCCGGTTGGCCTTCGCCGGGGGTCTCGGCCCCGGGCTGCGGCCCGGTCTGCGCGCCGGGCTGCTGCGCCGTGTTCTGACCGGACTGCGCCTCACTCGGCGACTGCGACTGCCCTGGAGGGGCTCCCTGCTTGGGGTCCGTGCCCCCTGGCGTGTCGTTGCCTGGGCCTGAGCTGCCGTCCTGCTGCCCGGTTTCGCCCGTCGGCCGGTCGGTCGATCCAGGGGGCGTTTCGCTGCCGCCAGGCGACTCTTGGGGCTGACCGGAGGGCTCGCCCGGCTTGGGAGAGTCCGCCTTGCCCGGCTCGCCACCCTGCTGCTGACCATTCTCCTGGCCTTGCCCGTCGCTGGAAGGCTTCGCCGTGTCGCCAGCGGCGGATTCGGTGCCCTGTCCTTCCGGCGGGCCGGTTTCGGCTTCGCGCAGGCGCTCCACCACCTGTTCCGCCTCGGCGCCATGCGCGCGCGCGAACTGCTCCAGCTCCTGCTCGAGCTGCTCGTCCGCTTGCTGCTGGGCGCGGTCGGTTTCGCGCGCGGTGGACTCCTCCTGCGGTTCGCCTTCTGCTTCGGAATCACGCGTGTTTTCCGGCCGCGCTCCCTCGTTTGACCGCTCGCGGTCCGCTGGTTGGCTGGAAGGCGCGCTCGCGGGAGTCTGCGTGCCGTCGGCCGCTTGGTCGGGTTGCTCGGACGGGGGGCTGCGGTCAGCCCGGCGCGCGACGGTCGGAGCAGGCGTCGATTGACCGCCGGCTTGCTCGTCTTTTCCGGCCGGCTGCGACGAGACGCTCCCCGGCTCCGCGTTGGCAGCGCTGTCATCGCCGACGGCAGGCCAGACCAGCGTCACGACGCGGCTGCGCGCGGCTTGTGGCGCCTCGCGCCCGTCCGGCAGCACGCGGCCATCCTGCACCTCGAACCAGGCGCGCGCGGTCTCGACGCCCTCGGCCCGCGGCAGCGCCGCCACGTTGATTCGGCCCACCACATGCTTGGCGGCAGCGGCACTCGCCAGCCCGCGGCTCGTCGCACCGCCCTGCTCGACGTAGAAGAGCAGGGCGACGACCTTCACGTCGTCTTCGGCGACGCCGACGAATTCTGGGAAGCGTGCCACGTCAACGACATCGTCCGGCGTATCGGCTTGGCTCGGAGCGACGATCTGCACCGTCGGCGGTGCGTCCGCGTGCACGTCCACGTGGTGCGGCGGCGGATCGCGATACGGCGCCTGCCACGGATCGGAGAAACTGACGCGGTACGTGCCGCTCTCGACCGGCACAAGCGTCACGGTCGCCTGCTGCGGCTCCTCCGGGCTGGTACTCATGCGCGTCCGCGTCTGGCGCCCGCCGTCAAACACGAACACCGGCTCGCTGATGGGCGTATTCGCCCGCACGCGGAACGTCGCCCGCGTGCCCGCCAGGATGCTGAGATCGACGTCGTTTGTGACCGTGGCGGGCTCGCCGGTGTACGCCGGCGGCTCCAGCGTGACCTCGATTCGCTCGATGTCCGGCTGCGGATGCACCGCGAGCACGCCTTCCAGCCGCGCATCGCCGGCCAAGCAGCGATAGCGGATGTCGTCGCGAACTTCGACCGGCGGCAGCGTGAATCGGTGGTGTTCATCCGTGTCGCGGCCCGCCGCGGCGGACACGTATTCGCGTTTGGCGGTGCGCGCGTCTCCGGCAGGGCTCAGGATGTCCAGGCGCACTTCCGACACCGGCCGTCCGTGCACCGCCATCTCAATCGTCAACGCCTCGCCGGCGTGTACGGCCTCGTCCAGCGTGGGGTGGATCAATTCCAGCCACGTCGCGGTCGGCGCCGCCCGGTCGGCGCCGAAAAAGCGGGCGAGCGAAGGCCCGACCGGCTTCGGCGTGGCGCCCGTGTAGAGCACCCAGGCCGCCGCCGCCGCAAGCAGCACCAGCACGGGGACTCGGCTGCTCCGCATTTCCGGAGTTTTCGCCGGCTCATGCTTCGTCAGGTCACGAACGGCCTGGCGAACCAGCGCATCGACGGCGTAGGCCCGGCCCGTCGCGCTACGCAGCAGGACGGCGTTGACGACGGTGTTGTGCGGAATCTGGTACCCGCGTTCGAGTTGCTGGGCGACGAACGCCGGATTGAGGTGCCGGGCCAGCGTGAGAATCACGGTCGCCAGCAGCCCCCCGCCCACGCCGACCGCCCACAACAGCAGTGCGCCGTGCAACACGAAACCAGGTAGCCCACCCGACCAGAAGTGGTCCGCAACCACGACCAGCAGCGGCAGAAGCACGAACGGCGTCAGCGCGACGAGCACACGCGTGCGCAGCGCACGATGCGTGAGCCGCGCGCGGTACGCGTCGAGCGTGCGGACGAGGACCGTCTCCGGACTCGACGCCGTTGCGGCGCGCTCGGAAACCCCGTTCCCAGGCTGGTCTGCGGCCATGCTTACATTATACCTGCCCGCAGGCGCCCCGGCTGTGGCGGAAGCCCGGCTGCAGCCGGGCTTAGCGTGCAGATGCTACCGTACGCCCGCCGGCGTGCCGACGGCCACCTTCGTCTTCACCTTGCTCAACGCCTGGTCGAGGTCCGCGATGATGTCGTCTGGGTGCTCGCCACCGACACAGAGGCGGATCAGGTTCGGCGGGATGTGGGCGAGTTGGCGGCCGGCTTCGCCCTGCTGGAGGTGCGTCGAGATCGCCGGGATCGTGGCGACGCTCTTGATGCGGCCCAGGTCGGTCGCCCGCCAGATGCGCTGCAGCCCGTCGAACGCCTTTCGCGTCGCCTCGACGCCGCCCTTCACGCAGAACGACATCAGGTGGCCGTAGCGGTTCACGGGCCGCTTGTACTGCTCGTCGTGCTCAGCATCGACCAGCCACATATACCGGCTGGCCAGCTCATGCAGCGGGTGCTCCGGCAGCCCGAGATACTCGACGCGCTCGACCTGCGGGTGCCGGCTCAGGAACTCGGCCACCTTCGTCGTGTTGCGGCTGAGCATGTCCATCTTCGAGCGCAGCGTGCGCACGTCGTTGAGCGTCATGATCGCCTGCAGCGGGTGCAGGTTCGGGCCGTAGTCGCGGTTCGGCAGGTACTTCACGTACAGCGCGAAATCCTGCTTCAAATCGTCGTTGTCGACCCGGCAGATCAGGTTCTTCCGTGCGATCACGGCTCCGCAAATCCCGAACCCGCTGCTCGTCAGCGATTTCGTCGCCGACTGCACCACGATGTCCGCCCCGTGACAGATCGGCCGCAAGAGCGCCGGCGTCGCCACCGTGCTGTCCACGATCAGCGGCAAATTGTGGCTGTGCGCCAGGTCCGCGACGGCGGCGATGTCGAAAAAGCCCTGCTGCGGGTTGCTCGGCAGCTCGCCATAGAGGAAACGTGTGTTCTCGTCGATCTGCGACGCCCACTCGTCGATGTTCGCCGGGTTCTGGACCCAGCGGCACTCGATGTCGCGCTCCTCCATCATGCGGACCTTGAACTGCTGGAACGTCCCGCCGTAGCACTGCGCGGTGGCCAGGAAGTTCCGCGGCTCGTGCACGTGGTGCCGCTTGTGGACCAGGAAGGGCTGCACGGCGGTCATGATGGCGGCCATGCCCGAAGAGGTGGAACAGCACGACGTGTCGCCCTTGAAGCCGTAGCCTTCCAGCAGCGCGAGCGTCCACTCGTAGTAGTACGTGGACGGGTTGGCGATGCGCGAATAGCACCAGGTGGGGATCAGGTAGGCCAGGGCGGCGGCCATCTCGTCGGCGTCGCGGTACGCCTGCGAGCTGCTCATGAAGATCGGTTCGATGATCGCGCCCTGGTAGTCCTCGAGCGCGTCCTGCACGGTGTACAGGCCGTGTACGGCGATCGTGTCGAACTTCCACTTCTTGACCACGTCGCGGATGTATTGGTCGCGCTTGGCGAGGTACGCGTTGTTCTTGTCGATGTAGCGCTGCATCCCCGGCGTAATCTTGATTTCGTCGCTACTGAACATGGGCGCATCCTCCGCAGACATCCGGGCGAGTTTGTCGCACTGCCTAGCATACCCGAACGGTGCTCCGTCGCCAACGGCGAACCGCTAAGAGCCGCGACGCGCGATTGGGCAGCCGTCGCGGCCCGTGGTGTGGTTTGACACGCGTGCGTGCGGTTTTATAGACTACACGGTCGGCGGGCGGCGCCGGCCTCGGCCCGTCCGCGTCGCCGGTGTAGCTCAGTTGGATAGAGCGCTTGACTGTGGATCAAGAGGTCCCCGGTTCGACCCCGGGCGCCGGCAATCGAGTCGTAGCCATCGCATCGCGGGGGTCGCGAGCAGGAATGACAGAACGGCCGCCACGTACCACGGCCAGCGCGTCGCCGGTGCGTATGCGAAGCGGATTTCATGCCGGCCCGCGGGGACCTCGACGGCGGCGAAGCCCGGCGTGACCGGGAACACGGTCACGGGCACGCCGTCCACCGTCGCACGCAGACCGGGGTGGTAGCCCGCACGCCGAACCACCGCCGCGGGACGCGTGAGGTCCGCCGCGCACGACCACGAATCGGCTTCCTCAGTCAACGTGCCGGCGGGCGTCCGTGCTTCCGTACTCAGGGGCAAGGCGGACTCGGGATTGTGGGCGTCGAACGCGGCGACAGGCAGATCGGCCGGCCCGTATCCGCCGATCAGCAGGGCCGGGTACTCGCGGCGAAGCGCTAGGGCGCTCTTCAGCCAGGCATTCCCCACGTTGTAGACCGTCCGCTTCGAGCAACGGATGGCGTACGGCACATCGACCACGCCGAAGTACGCTGTGTCCGGGACCTCGTAGATGCGAAATCTCCCGACCTCGACCAGGAGCTGCGCGAACGGCGGCGGCGGGCGGTTTTGCTCGAACACGAGGTACCGCACGCCGAACGTCCGGCAATGCACCGGATTGTCCGGATTGAACCAGACCTGCACGTCGCCCGCATAGGTGATGGCAATCCAGAGGAAGCCGAGCGTGTCGATGCCGTCCAGCAGGCAGAACGCCGTCAGCGGAATGCCGACGACGCGGAGGTACTCCGCCTGGCGGCCGGGAATACCGACGTACACGCGGCCGCCCTTCAATGAGCGGAGTTCCGTCAGGAGCGGTTGCAGGTCGGCGTCCGCGCGGACGCCGGCCAGCGCGTCCTGCTTCCACTTCTTGCTCTGCAGGAGATACGCCGCCCGCTCGTTCACTGCGGGCGCCAGCAACAGACCGAGCACGGCCCCGGCGGCTGCCATGCGCAGCCACTGCTGCGGCGTGGCGAGGCATTGCATCACGAACGCCAGCCCGCAACCGGCCAGCGGGATGGCGAAGAGTTGCACGCCGCCGATGAAGCGGTGCAGCGGGATGTCGTGTGCGAGTGGCAGGAGGTCGATCAGGCGACCCCACGTCGGCCGGCCGAAGTAGATCAGCAGCCACGCGACGCAGAGACCGGCCAACAGGCGCAGCGGCGTGCCGCCGCGCCGCGCTGCGTAGAGCAGGCCGAGTGCCGCGAGTATCGTCACGGCCGGCACGCGGCCCTGGTCGAAAAGCCGGCCGCCGATCAGGTGCCGCAGCACGACCTTCGCGCCCAGCGAATCCCACTTCTCCTGCTTCTCCCAGACGCTGTGGTTGGCGAACTCGGCGTCCTTGAGCGCGGGCACGAAGAAGTATGCGCCGACGAGGAGCGTCGTGCCGAGCAGCAACCCAACCCGTCCCGCGCGGCGCAGGCGCTGGGGCCCCGGCACGATGAACGCCAGCGTCGACAGCGCCACGATGTAGCCGTACACAAGCTGCGAAACGAACGTCGCGGCGATCAGCAGCGCGGCACGGCCGAGCCCGCGGCCCGTCGTGACGGCGCGGTACGCAGTCGCGAGCGCTAGTGGGGTCAGCACCGACGCGAAAAGCTGGGCGTACAGCCCGCTGCCGCCCCACAAGTACGATTCGAAGCCCAGCCCGTACAGGTACGGTGCGGACAGCAGCGGCGCGATGAGGGCCGAGCAGCCGGCTGCCAGCGGGCGCAGGCCGAGCCGCCGCAGCGACCCGTACATCGCCAGCGGGAACAGGGCGAGCAGCGCCCCGAGCACGACGCGGTACGTCGTGGCCAGGGGGACGAAGCGGCCGACAACCATGTCCACCGCGACGAGAAAAAGGTGCGGCAAGTGCTGGTAGTGCCGCAGCAGCGGAAAGCCGAGCCCGACGTCCGGGTACCAAAAGTCGATCGCCGACTCGCCGCGGGCCAGCGCCTCCTTCATCCGCTGCGCGATGGCCAGGTGGTAGGTCGAGTCGTTCAGGTCGGTGCAATTAATCGCCAGCTCGGGTGTGACGCCGATGGCGACTGTGATCGCGACGAGGAGCGCGACCGCGAGGCCGAGCCGCCGCTCGCCGGGCGATCCGTCGCCGCAGAGGGAGAAGGCGTCGGACGATTCGGCGGCGCCCGCCGATGGTGGTGCGGGTGGCGCCTTGGGTGTCTCCGGCCTCGCTGACGAGGTAGACATGCGCAGAAGATTACCGCAAGCCCGGCGGGCGGCCAACTTGCCTGTTGGGAGGGCTTGTGGTAGTTGATCGGACTGGGACGTTCGCTGGAGGCGACGATCGTGGCCGGCATGGTGGAACCGCGTTTGCTGAGGGGCTTGCGGGATTACTTCCCCGAGCACATGCACGCCCGGCAGTGGATCATCGACACGATCCGCGGGGTGTACGAACGCTACGGCTACGTGCCGCTTGGCACGCCGGCGCTCGAATACCTCGACATCCTGCGCGGTACGGCGGGCGAGGAGAGCGAGAAGCAACTCTTCGAGGTCAAGGGCCCCGACGAGGAGCGGCTCGGGCTGCGTTTCGACCAGACGGTGCCGCTCGCCCGCGTCGTCGCGCAGTATCCCGACCTGCCGCGGCCGTTCCGCCGGTACCAGGTCTCGCCCGTGTGGCGGTGCGACAACCCGTACGAGAAGCGCGGGCGGTTCCGCGAGTTCATCCAGTTCGACATCGACGCGGTGGGCGTCGAGTCCGAGGTCGCCGATGTCGAGATGATCACGGCCATGTGCGACACGATGCAGGCGCTAAACGTCGGGCGGTTCCGCGTGCGCGTCTCGAGCCGCCGCGTGCTGAATCTCCTGCTGACCTACGCCGGCATCGCCCACGATCGGGCGCACGACGTGTTCCGCGTTCTGGACAAGCTCGACAAGCTCGGCCACGAGAAGGTCCGCCTGGAGCTGACCACCGGCTACAAGGACGAATCGGGCAGCCCGATCCCGGGCCTGGGGTTTTCCAGCGCGCAGGTCGATCGCATCGACCAGTTCCTCGCCCTCCGCGCGACCAGCCGGGAGGACGCACTCGCACAGGTGCGCGACCTGTTCAAGGAAGTGCCCGACGCGGCAACTGAGATCGAAGTGCTCGCCTGCATGTCGCAGCAACTCCACACGCTCGGCTACGGCGACGATGTTGTGGCGTACGACCTGACCATCGCCCGCGGCCTCGACTACTACACCGGCACCATCTTCGAGACGCTGCTGCGCGATCTGCCGGACTTCGGCTCAGTCTGCGGCGGCGGGCGCTATGACGACCTCGTCATGCGGTTCCTCGGCGAGCGCGTGCCGGCGGTCGGCACGTCGGTCGGGGTGGATCGGCTGCTCGTCGCACTGGAGCAGCTCGGCCGGCTGCCGTCGCGGAAATGCACCGCGCAGGTCCTGGTCACGGTCTTCGACGACGTACCGATCGAGGAGTACCTCGCGCTGGCGTACGAGCTGCGCCGCGCGGGCATCCCGACCGAGCTCTACCTCGGCACCGAACGCCGCTTCGGCAAGCAGGTCCGGTACGGCGACCACTACGGCATCCCGGTGCTGGTCGTCTGCGGCGCCGACGAGCGCGCCCGCGGCGAAGTGCAACTCAAAGACCGGTCCGTCGGCCGCAAACGCACCGCCCAAGTCGCCGACCGCGGCCAATGGAAGGCCGAGCGCCCTGGCCAGTTCA
>CAIWOY010000069.1 GCA_903914415.1 uncultured Phycisphaerales bacterium
GCCCCGAACCGGCCTTTCTCTACGAGCGCGTGTCGCGCTGAAACTCGTGTTCCTGGCGTTGGCGCTCGCGGGTGATGCGCTCGAGCATTTGGCGCTCGACGTACGAGAGGCTGTGAATCCCCTGCGCGGAGACCTTCTGCAGGATGCGATCGAGCTCCGCATCCTCCTTGGCGCGCTCCGCCTGACGTGTCTCCCAGGCGCCCGGGTTGGGGTTGGGCGATTCGAGCGTTTCGTCGCGCGGACGAGACCGTTGCCCACTGCGGAAAAGCCGCGACCAGAAGCTGCCGCGCGACGCCCGCCCGGGGCCGTAATGGTACGGGCCGTACGACGGATCCTCGACCACCAGGCCGTGGCGGGCGGCCTGGAGGCGCTGCCAGCAGATGAAGCCGCCGAAGACGGCGATGAAGAACAGCATCCCGCCCCCGCCGCCGCGGAGCCCCAGGAAACCGAAGATGACGCAGCCGACGAGCCCGACCTGGCAGGCGATGAGCGTAGCGCGCTGGAGGCCGACAAACGGCCAGATGATGGCCTGGAAAAGCTGGCCGCCGTCGAGGGGGAAGATCGGCAGGAGGTTGAACCCGAGGATGAACAGGTTCACGTGGTAGAAGATGAGCAAATACTCGAGCCACTCGCTCCGGAGCAGGATTGCTTCGCTGAGGCGCGCGGCCCGGACCACGTGAATGCCGGGCTCCAGCGGGTTGATGCCGGGCAGGAGCGTGCCGCCTGACAGCGCGAAGATCCCCGCGGCGCTCAGCAGGCAAAAGGCAACGTTGACCAGCGGGCCGGCGGCGACCGTCACGAACTGGGGCCAGGGCCGCATCGGGGCGTGGGCGTACGCCAGACCGCCGAGGGGCCACATAAGGATGTTCTCCGCGTAGCCGCCGACCGCACGGGCCCCGAAGCAGTGCCCGAACTCGTGGGCCAGCACGATGCCGAACAACAGCCCCAGGAACACCAGCTCGTGCTGCCACGACCCGGCCCCCGCCCGCACCGCGTCGAACACGCGGAACGCAATGTAAAGCAGAAAAAGGACGTGGACGCGGATGTCGATCCCGAACAGCCGCGCGACCCGAAACGACCCGCCGAGGAAGTTCATGCGACCGCTCCTGCGCCGCACACGAAGCGGTCGTAGTACAGCAGCGTGGCGATGGTCTTGCCGTCCGTGATCCGGCCCGTGCGAATTCCGTCGAGCGCTGCGGCCAGAGTCATCGGCAGCACGCGGATTTGCTCGCCGGAATCGTGCGCCATAGGCCCGGGCACGAGGCCGGTGGCCAGGAACGCGTGCGTGTGCTCGGTCGTGATGCCCGGCGAGGAATAGAGCGTCATGAGGGGCGTGACGTGGCCGGCGCGATAGCCCGTCTCCTCGGCCAACTCACGCGCCGCACACGCCGCTGGTTCCTCCCCCTGTTCGAGCGTGCCGGCGGGAAGCTCGATCAGCTCCTGGCCGATGGCAAACCGCTGATTGTGGATCAGCACGATGCGGCCGTCGTCGAGCACGGGCAGGATGACGGCGACACCGGGATGAACCACGACCTCGTGCGTGTGCGTACACCCGTTGAGCTCGAAGCGCCGGCGTAGGACGCGGATGCGGCGGCCTTCAAAAACGGTCTCGTCACTGCATTGGGTCGATGACATCGCAGTCCTGCGGGCTCTGTCTTCATCCGCCACCCGGCATAGGTCGGGTGCTCTCGTCGGCCAAGCCAACAATTATATCGGCTTCGTCGCGCGGGGTGTGGAGCACGCCGGCGTCGGAACCCTCGCCACGCGGATTCGTCCAAACCCATGTCGGCGCGTTTTCAGCGCTGCTCGCTCCAGCGGAAAACGCCGGCGCCGACGGCGAAACCGACCACGCCGACGGACAGGAGCACGCCGCAGGGCAGCGTCATCTCCGCCGGCGAGAAGCCGCGCCAGATCGCCCCCTCCAAGGCCAGGATCGCCCACTTGACCAGGCTGACGTCGCTGAGCGTCTGCATCCACGGGGGCATGAACGCCAGCGGGAGCATGCCGCCGCCGAGCATCGCCAGCACGACGATGAGCGCCCAACTGATGCCGGACACCGCCTGCTCGGTCTTGCCGAGGACCGACAGGACCATCATGAGGCCGACGATCGCAACGGTGACGCACAGGATGGCCACGAGCAGCAGCGGCAGCGACGCCGGTCGGACGCCAAACCCCAGGCGGGCGACGAACAGCAGGGCCACGATGAGACCGGCCGTCGTGAAGAAGCACGCGGCGGCCTTGCCCGCCAAAATGTGCCAGCGGGCGAACGGGGCGACGGTGAGGCGTGGCAGCGTGCCGCGTGTCCGCTCGACCAGGAGCGAGGCGGCGAACGTGGCCGCGCACGCCATCACGCCCCAGATGATGCCCTGTGGAAAACAGATGGCGAAGGAAGACGACGGGTAGCGCGGGCGGCCCGCGGCGGCGGGGCGCGTCACTTGCGACGTCGTGATCTCTACGGGGCGCCAGCCGCCGAAGGCCGGCTGGGTGGTGCCGTCCGGTTGCGTGTCAGCGGCGGATTTCTGCGCCGCGAACATGTCGGGCAGGGCCTCGACACTCGTCAGCAGCGTTTCCAGCAGCGTCCGCTGGAGTCCGGACAGACCAGTAGATGAACGAACCGCTTCGAGCGATCGCCGGGCGTTGTCCCGCATTGCCTGGGCGTCCGTGAACAGGCGCTGCATGCGCTCGAACGCGCGGGCGGTGACGAGCCCTTCAATCATGCCGGCGGTCATCGCCTGGCCGGGGTCGGTGCCGATTTCCAGCCGCATGGGCGCGCCCCAGAACAGGCGCTGGCTGGCGTCGCCGAAGCCCGGCGGGATGACGACGTAGGCGCTGCGGACCCCGCGGCGCACGAGGTCGACGGCGGCGTCGCGGCTATCGACGAGGTCGAGCGCCAGGCTGGAGGTCTTTCGCAGGCTCGATACGAATTCGTCGCTGGCAGGCGTGCGGTCCTCATTCACGATCGCGACTGGGATGGCCGAGGGTCCTTTGCTGGTTCCAGAGAAGAGGATGCCGAAGAAGACCGAGTATAGGAGCGGGAAGAAGAAGGTGAAGAAGAAGCCCACGCGATCCCGCAGGAGCAGGCGCAGGTCTTTGACCGCCAATGTCAGGATTGCCGACATCAGTCGCGCAGCCTCCGGCCCGTGAGCGTGAGGAAGACGGATTCCAGGTCCGGCCGCTCGACCCGCACGCCCAGCACGTCCGGCTGATCGAGGGCCCGAACCAACTCGGCCTTCGGGTCCGCCGTCTCGATCCGCTCCTCGCCCGCGGCCCGTTCGACGACCACGACGGTGGGGCGGTCGGCCCGGCCGAGGAGTCCCGTGACCGCGTCGAGCGCGAGCAGCCGCCCGTGGTCCATGATCGCGACGCGGTCGCACAGTCGCTGGGCTTCTTCCATGTAGTGGGTGGTATACACGACCGTTCGGCCCTCGCTTTTCAGCGTCTGCACGAACTCGAAGATCGCGTTGCGCGATTGCGGGTCGACCCCCGCGGTCGGCTCGTCGAGCAGGATCAGGACCGGCTCATGCACGAGAGCGACGGCGAAATTGAGCCGCCGCTTCATGCCGCCGGAGTAGGTTGCCACGCGGTCGCGCCGCCGCTCGGTCAGACCCACAAAATCGAGCAGGCGTGCGACGCGTTGGCGGAGCGTGCTGCCGCCGAGGCCGTAGAGCCGGCCGAAGAAGCGCAGGTTCTCCTCGCCCGACAGCTCGTCGTAGAGCGCCAGCGCTTGCGGCGCCACGCCGATGCAGCGGCGGACGTGCGGGTCGGCGGGCGAGCCGGCGCCGTCGAGCGTAACGGTGCCCGCGTCCGGGCGAAGCTGGCCGATGGCCAGGCTGATGGTCGTGGTTTTCCCCGCACCATTGGGGCCGAGCAGACCGAAGACCTCGCCGCGGCGAATTTCCAGCGACAGGCCGTCGACGGCGACGACCGTCCCGAACGTCTTGCGCAACCCAACGAGGCGAAGCATGGCTGGGCAGGCTACCGGCCACGACGTGCGTCGGTCAACCCCAAGCGCCGCGTGGCTTGGGGCTACGACGCGCGCTACCGCGTCGCCAGCAGGATCAGCAGAATCAGGTTGAGGACGACACTCAGACCGGCCGCCGTGGCCAGGATAACCGCCGCGGTCGACGACACCCCCGTCGGGTTGACCGGCGTGCCCGTACGCTGGCGCCCGTCGTTGCTCGGAGGCTCCGACTGGATCGCCTGCCCCGTCGAGAGCGTCTCGAGCGTCTGTTCATCGACGTGCGACTGGGCGTAGAGTGGCGGCTCGTGCCGGGCGAGCCGATCCAGGTCGATCAGCAGCTCGCGGGCACTCGGGTACCGCTCCTCCCGATCCTTGGCCATCAGCATCTCGATCAGCACGCCGCAGCCCGAGCTTAGGTTCGTGTTCAGGTGGTCGGGCGGCGTGAGCGGCTCCTTGAGGTGCTTGTGCATCACCGCCGAGGGGGTCGGGCCCTCGAACGGGACGCGCCCGGTGACCATGTGATAGAAGGTCCCGCCGAGCGAGTACAGGTCCGCCCGGAGGTCGATGTCCACCTCCCCGCGGATCTGCTCGGGGCTGATGTAGTACGGCGTGCCGTAGGCGCGGCCGGCCTCGGCCAGCGCGGCGCCCAGGTCGGTGGTCTCGCGGGCCAGACCCATGTCGGCGAGCTTGGCCACGCGTTCCTTGGTCAGCATGATGTTCTTGGGCTTCACGTCGCGGTGGATGAAGCCGCGCTCGTGCGCGTGGTGCAGCGCGTCGGCGATCTGGCGAATGATCTCCAACGCCTCGGCCTCGCTATAGACCTTGCTGCTGGCCAGCTCGTCATAGACGGTGCAGCCCGCGACGTACTCCATCACGAAGAAGTGGAAGCCGTTGGCCTCGCCGACGTCGATGGCCTGCACGATGTTGTTGTGGTTGAGGCGCGCCGCGGCCCGCCCTTCGCGGTAGAAGCGCTCGACGAACTCCGTGTTCTTGCTGAGGCGGCGTGGGAGGACCTTGATCGCCACGACGCGGTCGAGGCTGATCTGCCGGGCGCGGTACACGACGGCCATGGCGCCCGCCCCGCACTTGTTGAGCAATTGGTAGCCGGGAATCTGCTGCGCCGGGCGCCCGCCGGAGTCCTCGCTGGTCCCCTGGACGCGCAAGAGCTGTGTCCGGGTCAGGAAGCCCAAGTCCACCAGCACTTCGCCGAGCGGCCGGCGGCCGGTGCCGCCGATCGGGCGGTCCTGCTGCTCCTTGGCCGTGCGGACTTCCTCGGCGGTGGCGAACTGGCGCTCTACCACGGCACGGACGATTTGGCTATCTTCCAGACTGTCCGCCAACTGAGGTGCTCCTGTCGCGCGGCGTAAGGCCGCGTGCGCGCAACCGCGCGTCGATTGATTCTAGGCGGTTGCGGGCTGCGATGCCAAGGGGGCACCCGGCCGGAGTCTGAGGGCCCCACATGGGTGCTGCGTCGGTCAGCTTTCTCGGACGGTGCTCAGCGGCCGCGGTCGTGACCATCCCGCTGGCGATAACCAGCGTGCTGGGCTTCGCTCCCGTCGTGCGCGCCCAGGGCGCGATCACCGACGAGGCCGTCGACGACGCGATCCGCCAGGCCGTGCGCTGGATCAAGGAGCAGCGCAAGCCGGAGGGACATTGGGAGCTTAGTAACACGGGCACGGACGATCGCTGGGCCGGCACGACCGCGCTGGCGCTCCTGGCGTTGCTTTACGCCGGGGAGGATCCGCGCGCGGACCTCATGAGCGATTCCCTGACCTGGCTCGCCGCCCAGAAGCTGAGCGGAACCTACGTCGTGGGGACTCGCGCGCACGTCCTGGCGCTGGTTCCCGGGCGCAAGTACACCGCGGAACTGAAAGGTGACCTGCAGTGGCTGCTGGATGCGGTCTATCAGCGCGGCTCGGACTGCCCGGGCTGCTACACATACCACCCACAGCCGAAGGACGTCAAATCGGGCAGTTGGGACAACTCGAACAGCCAGTTCGGCGTGTTGGGCGTGTGGATGGCGGCCGAAGCCGGCCTGGAGGTCCCCGCCTGGTACTGGGAAATCGTGGCGGAGCACTGGATCACGTGCCAGACGAAGGAAGGCGGCTGGGGCTACAGGCAGAATGACGCTCCGACCGGCAGCATGACCGCCGCCGGCCTGGCAGCCCTCTTCGTCGCTCTGGACCAGCGTTACGCCGACCGCCCGCAAGAGGCGGGTGGGTTAATCTCCGCGATCAACGCCGGCCTGACTTGGCTGGCCCATAATTACAGCGCCGACAACCCGGGCGGCGAGTCGCAGTGGCGCTATTACTACCTCTACGGCGTCGAGCGCGCCGGACGCGCGAGCGGACGCAAGTACTTCCGCGACAAAGACTGGTTCCGCGAGGGGGCGGCCTACCTGCTGGACGGCCAGCAGCAACACGGGGCCTGGCCCGGTACCGGCACCATGAGCGACCTGTGGAACACGTGCTTCGGGCTGATGTTCCTGTGTCACGGGCGCGCACCGCTGCTGTTCAACAAGCTGGAGCACGGCTCGGATTGGAACAGCAAGCTGCGCGACGTGGCGGGTCTGACGCGGTACGTCGGGCACTCCTTCGAACGGCTGCTGAGCTGGCAGATCGTGCGGCTCGACGCCCCGCTGGAGGATCTCCTGGAAGCCCCGGTGTTGTACCTGCGCGGCGAGGCCGCCTGGACGTTCGAAGACGCCGACGTGCAGAAAGTCCGCGAATACTGCCAGGCCGGCGGACTGCTCTTCGCGGTCGCGGGCGGCGACGGCTTCCGCCAGTCCATCGAGGCACTTGCCCGGCGGGCGCTGCCGGATTTCCCGCTGCGCCCGCTGCCGGACGACCACCCGCTCTTCAGCGGCGACGTTTCCTTCCCCATCGACAAGCCCCCCATCGTGCGGGAGGTCAACAACGGCCTGCGGACGCTGATGTTGCTGTGCCCCCGCGACCTGGCGCCGGCGTGGAACCGCTACGCCGTGAAGGGCAAGAGCGAGCAGGATTTCCAACTCGCCGCCAACGTCTATTTGTACGCCACCGACAAGACGCAGGTCCGCAGCCGCCTCCAGACCCCGTGCATCCCGCTCCGCCAGACCAAAACCGAGCGCACCATCGAAGTTGCCCGGCTCAAGTACGGCGGCAACTGGGACGTCGAGCCGTTCGGGTGGACGCGGCTCGTGCGCTACATGAACAACGAGGCCGCCACGCGGCTGCTCGTCACCTCGGGCGTCGCCCTGGACTCCGACGCCCTCAACGACTTCCACGTCGCCTACATCACCGGAACCGGCGCCTTCGAACTCACCGGCGATGAGCTGAAGGGCCTGCGGCGGTTCTTCAGCGCCGGCGGAGTATTGCTCGCTGACGCCGCTGGCGGCTCACGCGACTTCACCAAGTCCCTCGAGGATTACCTCCGCGACGTGCTCCAGGAAGAGCCGCGCCTGCTGCCGCCCGACTCCTTCATCTACACCGGCCGCGGCATCGGCGGGACCGTCGACTTGTCCGGCGTGACGTACCGCCGCGCGGCACTCGGCATGGGCAAGGGTCGGAAGTACCCCTTGCTGAAGGCGTTTGGCGAGCGCGGGCGGTTCCTGGCGCTCTATTCGCCACTGGATCTGAGCACCGGCCTGCTAGGTACGCCTGTGTACAATGTGCAAGGGTACGAGCCAGCGAGCGCCCTGAAGATCGTGCGGAACCTGCTGCTGTACGCCGACCTGTCGCGGACGGAGAAAGCGCGGCTGCACCGGGGTGAGACGGAGTAGCCCCGGCGCGCCGGGGCCGCACGCATGACACCACCTTACCCCGAGAGCCCCGAGCCGCCGCGCGACCCCGCCGCCGCACTCGAAGCCGTCCTCGCGGTCCCCGACCCGCTGGCTGACGCGCCGACGATCGAGTTCATTCCGGCCGAAACGACCCCCGCCGCGTTGCCGCGCGGCCCCGGCGCGCCGGGGCTCTCGCGCCAGATCTGGATTCTGGCCCTGCCGATGCTCGGCGAGCAGGTCGGCAACTTCACCGTTGGTCTGGTCGACACCTGGCTCGCCGGGCACCTGAGCAAGGAGGCCACGGCCGCGGTGGGGACGGCGGCCTACGTCGGCTGGTTCGTGGGCTTGGCGCTCCTGTTGCTCAGCACGGGGGCTGCGGCCCTCGTGAGCCGGTCCTGCGGCGCGGGCGATCGCCCGACCGCGAATCGCGCCCTGAACCAGGCGTTCCTGATCATGCTTGCGCTGGGACTGGGTGCCAGCGTCGTGGCGTGGCTGGCCGCCCCCTGGTTCGCGACGTTTCTTGGCCAGACCGAGCAGGCCCGCGACCTGTTCGTCATGTACCTGCGGATCGACGCGTTCAGCTACCTCGCCCTCGCCGTGCTCACCGTCGTTGGCACGGTCCTGCGCGCGTCCGGCGACACGCGCACGCCGATGGCCATCATGCTGCTGGTCAACGTCGTCAACGTCCTCGTCGCGTCGAGCCTGGTGTTCGGGTGGTTCTGGCCGTCCTCCGGCGTGCGCGGCATTGCCTTCGGGACGCTGACCGCCCGCTGCGTCGGCGGCGTGCTGGCCTTGGTTCTCGTGCTGTACGGCTGGCGCGAGCTGCGGCTCGGCTGGCACGCGCTGCGCGTGGACTGGGACATCATCTGGCGCATGCTGCGGATCGGGCTGCCCGGCGGCGGCGACGCGGCGCTCATGGCCACCTCGCAGTTGTTCTTCATCTGGATCATCGCGCACACCGCGTCGGGCGCCGCCGCCACCGCCAACTACGCCGCCCACATGATCGCGGTGCGCATGGAGGCGATCACCTACCTGCCGGCGATGGCGTGGATGACCGCCGCCGCCACGCTGGTCGGCCAGTACCTCGGCGCCCGCCAGCCGGACAAGGCCGCGCGGGCCGCCCACGTCGCCGTCCTGCAGGGCGCCCTGCTGACTACAGGCGTCGCCGTCGCGTTCTTCCTTCTGGCCGACCCCATCTTCACCACGTTCAGCGGCGACGCCCAAGTGCGCGCCGTCGGCGTCCCCGCCTTCCGCCTGCTCGCCTTCGCCCAGCCCTTCCTGTGCACCGGCATCATCTACATCGGCGCCCTCCGCGGCGCCGGCGACACCCGCTACACCATGGCCATCTCGCTGATTGCCGGCCTGTGTGTCCGCGTGCCCGCCGCTTACCTCGGCGGCATCGTCCTCGGCGGCGGCCTGATCGGGGCCTGGTGCGGCATGTGGGCGGACAACCTCGTGCGCCTGCTGCTCGCCCTCGGCCGCTACCTGCACGGCGGGTGGAAGCGAATCAAGGTGTGAGCAGACCCCGCCGCGGCACGCCGGGGGTATACTACGCCTGCGGCTGAAGGATGCAGTTCGCTCCAGTGCCAGTCGCCGTCCCCGCGGGCCGCGGCATGTTGGCCAGCCGCGGAGCCCTCGAAACCCAGCCCCCCGCGCAAACGCGCGGCGCTGACCCGCTGCCCTTTTCTAGCAGGCCCTGTTGACAATCGCGGGGAGATGCTTACAATTGTAAGATAATGAGCCCGAAGTGAGTCACGTGCCCATGAACGATATGCCGAGCATGACTGAAGCTGTGATTCTGGCCATCCTCGCCAACGGAGAGCGATTTGGACGGCAGGTCCGCGACGAGTATAGGGCCCGCACGAGGCGGAGCATGCCGATAGGGTCTCTGTACGTGACCCTTGAGCGCATGGAGCAGCGCGGGTACGTCCGGTCTCGCATGGGCGAGGCATCGGAGAAACGCGGGGGAAACCGGCGCAAGTATTTCCGCCTCACCGCCGAGGGACACCGAGTCAGTGAGCGCGTGTCGATCGCGATCCTGACGCGCAGCCGCGCCGCGCCCGGCGCGCGGTTAGGCCCCCTGTCTCTGATTGCGGGAGGCATCCATGTTTAACAATCAACTCTTGCTTCTCGGCTCCGAAGGAGGAGTATTTGAGGACGACGCACCCGCGGTACTCCCACCCACCCTGGACACCCCTGAGTCAGCCCGCCTGACGAGGGAGGCCGCGCCCGAAACGGGCAGCGCGGACGGAAGGACGGAAGGGCCGGCCGCGCAGAAGCGGACCGAGAACCGGCGAACTCTTGAGTCGCAGCGGAGCGGCAACGCGAGCGGCAACGCCAGCAACCGGTCACCCCGCCGCTTGCTCGCGTTAGCGTCATTCTGGATTCCGCGCGCGCACCGCGAGGCCGCGCGGGGCGATCTCCTTGAAGACCTTGCCGAAATGAAGGAAAGCGGCCTTGCACGGGGCTGGATTTTCCTCGTCATCGCCTGGCAGCTCACCCTGCTGCTCGTCGCTGTCGTGAGGAGCGCGTTCAAGGGCGCAATTGCTGACCTCCTAACGCCCAAATCCACGTGAACGTTCCGATCACGGGACCTTCCAGAGTACGTGTCCCCTGGTGTTGAACATGATGATCGAAGCCTCCGGGCGGCCCTCCGTTACGCCGGTCTCCCCTCTCTCCAGAGACGCAACGCCTAGGATCGTTGCATCCTCTCCCCGCATCGCCTCTGCGACATCCTCGGGCACCTTGTCGCTGGCGCCGTTCAGGTTGTGCAGCCGCTCGGGTGTCTTCGCGATGAAGTCCCGAACGATGGGGTCCCTCTTGCGCTTCAAGGTGACACTTGGCCCGCCGTCCTGTTCGAGCCCAAGCTGCATGCGACAGTCGCCCGCCCTGTCATTCAGGCGAATTCCGCCCAGTCCTAGCCAAGGCGCCTCAACGGACGTAGAAGTGCCGTCGGGGCGCAGCAGCATCAGTCCACCGGCCGGTGTGAGATTAGAACGGTATGGCTCCTTGTCGCCAAGCCGTCGCTGCCATATCCCCAGGCCCCCCGAGCTAAGGGAGAAGCCCTCGTCATCCCGAACGGTATCGGCCCCCCACCGCATGCGCAAGCCCGACGTGTCCAGCACTCCGCACTCCCGCCCGGCGTCGTCCTCGATGATTACCGAAGATGCCCGTACGACCCTTGACGGCCTCGATGCCGCCTGCCCGAGGACGACCACCGCTACCGCCCCAAGCACAGCTACACCGAGCAGGGCCTTCAGTCGTCGGGATTGCGCCTCGAGGCTCGTAATCCGCGCGCTCAGGTTCGCGATGTCGCTTTCTGTCGCCATGATCGTGTCTCCCTCTTCGTTGTCGCATTGATTCGTCGCCACTCCGCTGCGCATCCATCTACGTCGCCCGCTGGGGGGCGACGCCACAATCCCAGAGGTACCGTCGCTGGCGAGGCAACGTCGGCCACGGGGGGGCCGACGCTACTTCGGCGTATAGCTCGCCACGAAAGTGGTCTGGCCGTTCTTCACCTGGACGATCAGGCACGGTTTCTTCGCGTTGCGGTCCGGATCGATCGAGATCGTGCCGGTCACGCCGCGGAAGTCCTTCGTCTCACCGATCGCCTTCGCGAGTGCCTTGCCCTCCAGGGACGGAGTCCGCCGCAACGCGTCAAACAGGATCAGCGCCGCGTCGTAGCCCGTGGCGGCCATCCCGTCGGGCACTTCGCCCTTGAATTCTCCCTGAAAACGCTTGATGAACTCCTGCACCTCGGGCCGCTGCTCATCCGGGGCGTAGTGGTTCGCGTAGTACGCCCCCTCGATCGCGGTCCCGCCGATCTTCGCCAGCTTATCCGAGTCCCAGCCGTCGCCGCCCAGCAGCGGCACCGTGATGCCCAGCTTGCGGACCTGCAGCGCGATATTCGCCACGTCGGTGTAGTAGCCGGGCAGGAACAGCACGTCCGGCTGTGTGGCGCGGAGCGTGGTGAGCTGGGCGCTGTAATCCTGGTCGCCGCCGCTATAGGCCTGCTCGGTCGTGATGGTCCCCCCGAGCTCGATGAAGGACTTCTTGAAGTAGTCGTTGAGGCCCTTGGAGTAGGCCTGCTGCTGATCGTACAGCGTAGCCGCGGTCTGGGCTTTCAACTGCTCCCGGGCGAACCGCGCACACACCTCGCCCTGAAACGGGTCCGTGTAACACACCCGAAACACCATGTCGCCCGTGCGCGTCACCGCCGGGTTCGTCGACGAGGGCGTGATCATCGGCACGCCGTATTGCTGACACACGCGTCCACCGGCGAGTGAGAGTGACGAGGCGACCTCGCCGAGCACGGCGGCAACCTTGTCGCTCGTGATCAGCCGGGTGACCGCCGTTCCCGCCTCCTGCGGTTTGCCCTGGTCGTCATAGGTCTTGAGCTCGATCGTCCGCCCCATGATCCCGCCGGCGGCGTTGGCTTCCTTAACGGCCAGCCGGATGCCGGCGTCCGTGGACTGGCCGAACGTCGCCTCCGAGCCGGTCATCGAAGCGAAATGACCGATAAGGATCGGCTTTCCGCCGCCCGCCGCCCCATTCGCGGTCGAGCCGGTTGCGGCGGCGGGCTGCGTGGTGCCGCCCCCGTCGGTCGGCGCCGGCTGCCGCTCGCAGCCGGGAAGCACGGATAGCGTGAGAGACAAGGCGCCAAGGACGGCGCACCGCAACCAGTCCGCTGCGCGCATCATAACTCCTCTACCGGCGGGACGCCGATGCTCCCTCTGAACTGCCGCTCCGAATACGCCGTGCGCTCGGGGCTGTCAAGTGTCGTTTCCGACGCGACGTGTCGCCCGGGGTGTGACTAATTCCACTGGGCTCCTGGAGGGCGCCGGTAACCCAACCAACCCGTTTCCAGCACGCACTTGACCCGCCCCAGGAAAGAGGATCACACCCGGCGCGCGTCCGGCACCCTGCGACATTGACGTTGCTCCCCCGACCTGCGTACGATGCCCCCCGCCCAGCGGTTTCGGCCGAGGAACGCCCCGCAACGGAGTGCACCCGTGAGCGACCAGAAGCCGGCTCCCAGCGCAGCCTCCGGCCCACCTCCCGGCGCCAGTCCCGCGGCTTCCGCCGCCCATGAGCTCACGCCGCCGCCCCTGGATCGCGATTCCCCCCAACTCACGTTCCGCGCCCTGCTGACGGGCGTGATCCTGGGCGGGCTGCTGTGCTCCTGCAACATCTACACCGGGCTCACGATCGGCTGGGGGCTCCCGATGTCCATCACGGCCGTGCTGATCAGCTACGCGTTCTACGCCGCACTGCGGGGACTCGCCGGCGTGCGGCCGTGGGGCATGTTGGAGAACACGATCAGCATGACGACCGTCCAATCCGCGGCGACGGTCTCGTCCGCGGGCCTCGTCGCCCCGATTCCAGCGCTGACCATGCTGACGGGGCAGACCCTGACGTGGTGGCCGCTGGCGATGTGGGTCTTCTCGGTGTGCCTCGTCGGCATCACGGTGGCGATCCCGCTGCGCCGGCAGATGCTCATCGTCGACAAGCTGCCGTTTCCCAGCGGCCTCGCCACCGCCGAGATGCTCCGCGAGATGTACGCCCAGGGGGCCGAGGCGCTGGCGCGCGTCAAGATGCTGCTCTTCGCGGCCCTGGCCGCGGCCGTCGTGAAGCTGCTCGCCACGCCGCCGGTCTCGCTGCTGGCCCTGCTGGCAAGGTGGGGCGTGTCGGCCGTGCGACTCCGGCGCTGGGGCCTCCCGCTGGACAAGTGGGGCTTTCCGTTTCCCGCGTACGGCTTTAGCGCCAAATCGCTGACGTACTCGCTCGATCCGTCGCTGCTGATGGTCGGCCTGGGCGGGCTGATCGGCTTCCGCGCCTGCGTCTCGCTCGTCATCGGCTCGCTTCTGGCCTGGCTGGTCCTCGCACCGCCACTCGTCGAGCGGTCGTACATTCGCCTGTCGATCAGCGAGCCGCTGGCCGTGCTGCCGGCCGGCGTCGCCAAGCGATTGCCGCCCGAACCGGACGGCTACACGCGCTACAAAGCCGAAACCCGCGAGCTGGCGTACAAGGGGCCGATGACAGCCGACGAACGCGACCGCCTGCTCGCCCTGAGCGCCGACGTGCGGTATCGCGAGGCCGTGCACAAGCTCTACCTGCGCTCGCAACTCAAGCCGGCCGTCGCACCGGCCGCTCTCGCACAAGACCCCGCTTACGTCACCACTCGCGACGTACAGACCGCCGCGCCGCTGCCAGGCTGGCCGAAGGACCTGACCCTCCCGCGTGAGTTCGGCCACATGCTGCGCTATGACGCCAAGGCCGGCCGGCTCGTCGCGCTCGGGGTCCTGTCCGATGAGTGCCGGACGGTCATGTCGGAGCGTGCCGCGCAGGTGGCGCGCACGTGGCCGAAACAAGCGGCGGCCTGCGACGAATTCACCGCCGCGCTCGGCAAGTTGTACGAAGAAACGCGGCAGCCGCTGCTGCCGCCCGGGGTCGCCATGCCCGCGGCGTTGGCCGAGCGAGTTATCTATGACGCCAGCGCGCGGACGCTGCGCGCCCGCGGAGTCCTGACGGCCGACGACGCGTCCGCACTGAAGGCGGTTTTGCCCGACAATTCCGACTTCGCCGCCACCGTCAGCACGCTCGTGGCCGGCACCAACTTCAGCCCGGCCCAGCCCGGCTTTGGCGACCTCGTGCAGTGGCTCTTGTGGCCCGGCGTGACGCTCATGGTCGTCGCATCGCTCGTCGCGTTCGGCTTCTCCTGGCGCAGCATGGTGCACACCTTCACCGGTCTCGGGCGCGGCAAGCCCGCGGCGGGCGGGCGCGCCGAGGATGCCGGCGAGGTCAGCGCCCCGTGGTTCGGCAGCGCGCTCGTCCTCGCGCTCGCGCTCTCAGTCATCTTGCAGATCTGGCTCTTCCAGATCGGCTGGTGGGCCGCGCTCATCGGCGTTTTTCTTTCCTTCGCCCTGGCTCTCGTCGCTGCCCGCGTCTCCGGCGAGACCGGCGTCACACCCGTCGGCGCGATGGGCAAGATCACACAGCTCGTCTTCGGCGTGATGGTGCCGCGCAACCCCGCCCCCAACCTGATGGCCGCGAACGTCACCGGCGGCGCCGCGAGCCAGTGCGCCGACCTGCTCGGCGATCTCAAAGCCGGCTACCTGCTGGGCGCGTCCCCGCGCAAGCAGGTCATCGCCCAGATTGCCGGCGCGGTGATCGGCGCGCTCGTCGGCTCCGCCGTGTATCTCGTGCTCATCCCGCACCCGGCGGAGCAGCTCATGACCGAGCAATGGGCCGCCCCGGCGGTCGCGACGTGGAAGGCAGTCGCCGAGCTGTTTGCCGTCGGCCTGAAGGCCCTGCCGCGCGGCACGCCGCTGGCGATTCTGATCGCCGCAGCTCTGGGCGTGCTGCTGCCGGTGCTGGAGAAGATCGTGCCGCGGAAGGCCAAAGCGTGGCTGCCCAGCCCGGCCAGCCTCGGCCTGGGATTCGTCATCCCCGGCTATAACGCGCTCTCGATCTTCCTCGGCGGCGCGCTCGCGTTAATCCTGTCCAAGCTCTTCCCCACCTGGTCTAAGCGCTTCACCGTCACGATCTGCGCCGGGCTGGTCGCCGGCGAGAGCCTCACCGGCGTCGGGCTGGCCTTTGAGCGGATGTTCATCGGCTGACCCACTCCCGCTTTGCCCGGAACCACACGCGCGAGACTGAATACGGAGCACCGGATTCCCACCGTGTGGCTGCGCGCGTGCGACATGTGCGTTCCTCGCGCGCGACCCCGCAAAGGCCGCCTCGATTGCACCGCCTTTTTCGGCGCGGCACGTGCCCGCTTCCAGCGCTGCGGGGGGCCAAATGCGGACGAACTAGAGCCGCATTAGCCTGATTTCTGCCCCTCAGGCAAGCCCTCGCACGCGCACAGCGCGTGAGAGCCCGGGTATTCACCCGTGATTTGGCACTCCTCTTAGGCAAATAACCGCTCCCGGCCATCCCAATCGCCTACAAGCGAACGACCAACACTCGCCTGCGGGGAAACCCTAATAGGCGCGACCCGCAAAACTGCCTATTCTAAGAGTAGTAAGTGCCAATGCCGGCCCGTCAAGCTGGGGGGGCTTGGCGGGCCGCTTGTTTTTGGCATCCCCCTTTCCGGCCGCAGACCTCCTGCCCGCTCGACGCCCGGCGGCGTCCGCCTCAGGACAGTCTCAACCGCACTTCGCAGCGACCGGTCTCCGGCAGCGGGCGCACGGTGAACCCCAGCTTCGCGGCCAGCGTCAGCATCGCCTGGTTGTCCGCCAGCACCTCGCCGACGACCTCCTGAATTCCCCGGCTGCGGCAGTAACGCAGTATCTTCTGCATCAGCGCCGTACCGAGCCCCGAACGCTTGAGGTCGGAGCGCGCCATGACCGCAAAGTCGGCCTTCGTGTTGTCCGGGTTGGCCACGCTGCGCACGACACCCAGCGTCTCCGGCTCGCCCTGCTCGTTCGGCGCGATCGCGATGAACGCCATCTCCCGGTCGTAGTCGATCTGCGTAAGCCGGGCCATCTCCGAGTGCGGGATGTCGCGGGTAACGCCCAGGAAGCGAAAGCGCAGGTCTTCCGGCGTGAGCCGGGCCACGAACGCCTCGTGGGCCGGCGCGTCCTCCGGCCGGATCGGACGAACGAAGACGTCGCGCCCGGACGGCAGCCGGATGGTCTCCTCCAGTTCCCGCGGGTACGGGCGGATCGCGAGACGCTCGTGCCCGCTGGTCGTGGCCGGCGCCACGCGAACCCGGGCGTCGAGCGCCAGCACGCCGCTGTTGTCGGCGAACAGCGGGTTGATGTCCAACTCCACGATTTCGGGCCGATCGACAATGAGCTGCGAAACCTGGATCAGCGTCAGGCAAATCGCGTTCAGGTCCGCGGGCGGCCGATCACGATAGCCCTTCAGCAGCTTGTACACCTGGGTCCGTGCAATCATGTGCCGGGCCAGGCTCATGTTCATCGGCGGCAGCCCGGTCGTGCTGTCGCCGATCACTTCCACCGCCGTACCGCCACGGCCGAACAGGATCACCGGCCCGAAGATCGAGTCGGTCGTCACGCCGATGATCAGTTCGTGCGCCTGCGGACGCCTGATCATCTTCTGCACCGTGAAGCCGGCCAGCGCGGCGTGCGGGAACCGCTTGGCAACGCGGGCCTGCATCGTGACGGCCGCCTGCCAGACCTCGTCCGACGCCTCCAGGCCGAGCACGACGCCCCCCACGTCCGACTTGTGCGTGATGTCGGGCGACAGGATCTTCAACGCCACCGGAAACCCGATCTGCTTCGCGACTTGGCCGGCTTCGAGCGGCGTCGACGCTACACGTGTCTCGACCACCGGAATCCCGTACGCCGCGAGCACCTGTTTCGCCTCCGGCTCCGTCAGCAGCTCGCGCCCCTCGCTCAGCGCCGTCTCGATGACCGCTCGCGCCGACCCCGGCGTGGGCGTGAAATCGGTCGGCGCCGACGCCGGCACTTCGGCCAGAATCTGCCGGTTTCGCCGGTACCGCATCATGTGCATGAAAGCCCGGACCGCATGCTCGGGCGTGTCGTACGTAGGAATGCCGTTCTCGGCGAACAGCCGGCGGGCGCGCCCGGCCTGCTCGCCACCGAGCCAACTCGTCAGAATCGGCCGTTTGGCGTTGCGGAGCGCGTCCACGACGCCGCGGGCCGTCTCTTCCGGCGGCGCAAGGGCGCTGGGCGCGTTCATGACGAGGATCGCGTCGACGCCCGGGTCTTGCTGGAGGATGTCCAACGCCTGAATGTAGGTCTGGTAGTCCGAGTCGCCAATCATGTCGACCGGATTGCCGTGCGACCAGGTATACGGCAGCAGTTCATCCAGCTTGCGGAGCGTCTCCGCGGAGAACTCAGCTAACTGCCCACCCGCACCGACCAGCGCGTCCGTCGCGATCACCCCCGGCCCACCGCCGTTCGTCAGGATCGCCAGCCGGTCGCCCGCCAGCGGCCGCACCCGCGCCAGCGTCTCCACCGCGTCGAACAGTTCGTCCAGCGCGTACACACGCAGGATGCCGGCGCGACGGAGGGCCGCCGCGTACACGTTGTCCACCCCTGCCAGCGCCCCGGTGTGCGAGGCCGCCGCCCGGGCCCCTTCGGGATTACGCCCGGCCTTGATCGCCAGCACCGGCTTGTTGCGCGAGGCGGCGCGGGCAGCCGACATGAACTTCCGGGCCTCGTCGGCCCCGATCGACTCCATGTAGAGCAGGATCGCCTTCGTCTCCGAGGCGCTGCCCAGGTAATCCAGCACGTCGCCGAAGTCGATGTCCGCGCTGTTCCCGAGCGAGACGAAGTGCGAGAAGCCAATGCCCCGGGCGCGCGCCCAGTCCAGCGTCGCCGTGCAGAACCCGCCCGATTGCGAGATGAACGCGATCGACCCCGGCCCGATCTCCGCGTGCGCGAACGTCGCGTTCAGTCCCACTCCGGGGATCAGCAGCCCGACGCAGTTCGGGCCCAGGATCCGCAGCATGTGCGCCCGGTTGACGTCCAGCATCGCCTGTTGGATCGTCCGCCCGTCCGGAGCCTTCACCTCGGACAGGCCAGCCGTGATCACGATCGCCGCCCGCGTCCCGCGCTCGCCGAGCTGCCCAATCAATTCGGGAATCGTGGCCGGCGGCGTGCAGATCACCGCGACGTCTGGTGTCACCGGCAGGTCCGCCACGCTCGGATACGTCAGCACGCCCCCGACCGAGCCGTACTTCGGGTTCACGGGCATGATCGGCCCCGAGAACCCGCCCCGCAGCAGGTTTCGCATCACGATCCCGCCGATGCTCTTCGGCTGGTTCGAGGCGCCAATCACCGCGACCGACTGCGGTTTGAACAGCGAATCCAGGTTGCGGACGCTCATCGTCGGAACTCCCGTCGAAGCGACCACAGTGTACGTGGGGCCGCCGCGCCTGCCAAGCGACGAAACGCCCGGTCATAGCGAGGCACCTGGCAGGTCGCACACCGACGCGACCTGCCCTACGGTGATGCGGGCGCGCAGCGGGAGCGCGAAGGGCGGCCAGAACCGGCTATTTCGGCGACAAACGCGCTTCGGACAAGCGCGGTTCGCACAAGCGCGGTTCGGGTCCGTAATCGGAATGTCTTTTGGTATCCCCTGTCCACATGGTGGGCGGCGTTGTGCAGGCGACGACGACGTGTCACCAGCAATGGCCAATCGTCGGCCAGCGGGGCCGAACGAATCGCGTCGCGGACAGCGCGGTCAACATGGGGGTGGCAGAGGCCGCGGGAAGGCACTCGGCAGGTCGCACACAGACGCGACCTGCCCTACGTGCGGCGGATTGCCGGGTTTGGCCGGCGTGAGCGACGCCGGCGCCGTTGTGGGGAACAACGGTGGTCATCAGGCGAGCGCGGCAAGTCACCCATGCGGGTCAATCGCGGCTTGCTAGGCCGAACGAGACCGCGTCGCGGACAA
>CAIWOY010000070.1 GCA_903914415.1 uncultured Phycisphaerales bacterium
GCCGTCCACGTGACAGCAGGCGCCGAGCGGCGCGGAGCAGTCAACCGCATGGCATGACAGGCCCACGCCGCGGAAGTTGCCGCCGCCGGACGTGCACGCCGTCGGCGTGGTCAGCGTGCAGGTAGGTGCGAAGTTGAACTTCGCACTACCGGGCCAGCAGCACGCCCCCTGGCCGGACGCCGGACAGGTCAATTGCGCGCACAGGCTGCCCATGCCCTGGAACGTGCCGCCCGCGATATTGCAGTACTCCAGCGTGAAGTTCAGGCAGCCGCCGGTGTAGAAGCAGCACGCGCCGGTGCAGCTCACGCCGGCGCAGTTCGTGCCGTCGCCGCGGTAGTAGCCGCCCAGCGTGTAGCAGTGCTCGACGGTGACCGCGCTGCAATTACCGTCCTCGAAGCAGCACGCGCCTTCGCGGATCGTCGCCCCACTGAACACGAGCATCATCCGCGCGTAATCGAGCAGGTCCGTGTCGTTGTCCTGATCGAAGTCGGCGCACACGCAGCCGGTCGTCGGCGCGAGTTGCGGCCCGTGCAGGCACGGCGCGAAAAGCTGGAGGTCGGCGTGGTCCACGACGCCGTCGGCGTTGAGATCGCCATCGGCCGACGCGACGTACAGCAGCCACGATTCCGTCGCCTCCCCTACGTCGTTGATCGCCCGGATCGTGACGAGGAACGGCCCTTGCACCGGCGTCGGATCCGGCCAGGACACCACGCCCGAGCTCGTGTTGATCGTCATGCCCGCCGGACCGTTGACCAGCGACCAGCCCAGGATCGGCGCCATGCACGTGGGCGCGGTCAGAGCCGGCGTCGGCCCGGTGTAGTCGAAGCCGCACTTTGTCGCGTGATTCGATATCGCCACAATGTGCGGGGGCGCTTGCTGCACGCCCAGCCGCACGGTCTGCGTCGACGTGCCGGCCCCGTTCGTGGCTCGCAGCACGATCTCGTAGATGAACGGCGATTTGACCGGGCTGGGCCAGTGAATCACGCCCGTATTCGGGTCCACCGTCATCCCCGGCTGCGGATTGTCCAGGCTCCATGTGATCGGGGCCGTGTTGATCGGGTATGCGACCACCGGCGTCGGGCCGGTGAAGGGGTTTTCGCAACTGATGATGTACTGGTTGAAAGAGCCGAACGTCGGCGCGGCCTGCGCCACCAGCAGCGGCGCGCAATAGTCCGCCTGGTTGTTGTCCTCGTACTCCTCCGTGTACTGGTGCAGTGAATCCAAAATCGAGCCGGCGTAATACGTCCCGGGGCGGAGGTCGGGGAAACTGGTGGCGGCGCCGAACTCGACTCGGCAAGTCGTCCCCGTCCCGAGGTCCAGAGACACGTACCCGAGCGACAGGTCGTTCGCGTCCACGACGTTGTCGGTCGACAAGTAGAAGCTCTGCCGTACGCCTGACACCGTCACCGTGCCGAAATTCTCGGCCGTCGCCCACAGCGTAAACTGTTGGCCCGGCGTGATCGGCGACGGCTCGAAAGACGACGGCTCGGCCCGCCCGAGACGCGGCCCTCGCGCGCTGTACCCCGCATTGCCGAGGTCGATCGTCGGCGCGTACGAGCCGGGATAGAGGAACCGCGCCCCTCGCCGGTCGTCCGCGTGCAACTCGATGATGTTCTGGTTGCCGATTGGTCCGCCCGCGGGATAGCCCGGATTCAGCGTGCCGATCAGCCACGCCTGCCCCGCCGGCTCGTCCCCGATCGGGTCATGACCGAGCCCGATCGCGTGCCCCAGCTCGTGCAAGGCGACCAGATAAAACGAGAAGCCGTTGTCTGGCTCCGGGTTCGCCGTGATCTCGCAATCCGGGTTGGTCAGCATGTGCCAGCCGACGTTGTCCGGCACGTCGGCGAACACCATGTCCATGTCGTACCACTCGCCCGCGTAGCTGACCATGTACGTGACGGCCAGGACGCCCGGGTCCAGCGAGCTCGTCGGCACGGCCACAGTTATGCTGTAACCGTCTTCCGGATCAATGACCGTGTCCGCTTCGTCCACGTATCCGTAGCGGTAGTAGAAGCTCGACCCCCACACGTCGCTCCATTGCCCCATCGACGCCAGATACAGAATGGTCGGGTCGTCGCCCTCCTGAAACGTGATCGTCGAGAGGTAACGGTCCGCGTACCCGTCGTACCAGATCACGCTGTAGCCCCCGGATGAGTAGTACGAAAACGCCGCGGCCCGGTCGCTCCCCAGCCACGCGATCCCGCACACCGCCGCCACGAGCAACGAATTGCGGAGGAGCGCTCTCATTGCGGCACCTCCTTCCCCTTCGTGCTCGGTTGCGTCGTCGGTATCCTCGGAAGAGCCGCCCCCGCGCCCCGCAATGGCGGTGCCGGCTGGCCGGACCTCTTCTCCGCCTGCCGCCGTTGCTCCATGGGCGATGGCTTCAGCGGCACCGCGCGATACTTGACGACTACCGGCCGCCCGGCCGGGACCGTGAGTTGGTGATCGCGGCTCGCGGCCAACACCGGGGCAAGCTGCGCCACGAAATCGGTATAGGCAACCGGCGCCGCGGCCTGCGCCCGCGGCGTAACCAGCCGCATGTTGTCCGCCCCTTGCAGCGATTCATGCGGATCGGCCGGTGCGCTCGTCGCCGCATACTGGACGAATCCGTCCGACCCGACGCCGGCCACGTTGATCTCGCGGCCCTCCGCGCGCGACACCACGCGCTCGATGTCGTCGGCGTCCGGCTTGATGAGGAACGCACCCTGGTAGATGCCGACGACGGGGTGCGTGTGGTAGGTCGGCAGCAGGAACAGTAGCCACTTCTCGCCCACGCGCAGCTCGGGGGCGTCGCAGATGGTCATCCGCGTCTTGTCGACTTCGCCGCCCGGCACGACCAGCGTGAACCGGTCGGTCGAGTCGGCCAGCCGGCCCTTCAGGTACTCGACCCCCTCGAGCGTGACCTCCGACTCGATACGCCGCGGGTCACTGGCCCAGTACGACCGCACCGCCGTCACGCGGCCGACGATCACCTGCCCCGCGTGATCCGCCAGCGTCGCAACGCTCATCGGCGCCACGGTGCTGGCCTGGACGGTCGCCCACCCGGCCAGACCGGCCGCCAACGCAAACAAGAACAAGTACCTGGAGCTGCAGCGCGAGGTGCGTGCCATGCCTACACTCCCTCCACACGAGGTCGGCTGTATCCGCCGGCCCGTGCAATCAGTACATAACATACCTATAGCGATGGCTGACCACCCTCATGTCAGCACGGGTACGTGGTCAGCCGTCCGCTGGATAGTCCTATCATACATGAAACATGGCTCGCGACGCCGCAAAAATCGCCGCACCCCGCCCCTTGACCACTTGGCGCGATACTTATCGGACGTGTGCCGGACGGAGCGACGGGTGACGTGGGCCCCGCGCCGGCACTGCACGTGCGGAAGCCACGTCAGTGTCGTAGGGACGCTGCGCTGCGCGCGGGGGCCGGAGAGTAGCCTGCCCCCCGTGGTCGACGTGGGATACAGAGGGCCAGTGACTTGTTGTCCCTCCCGCGGGGGCGACGTCACGGGGCTGTCGCAACCGTCACTCCCCCTTGGCTCTCTCGCGGCAGGGAAATACTCGACTCGGCCGTCTTGCGCGGCCTCAGAGCGACAGACTTCATTCCGCCATAATCGATCCAGGGGACGACCTCGATCTGGTCCCCGCACGGGATAGCTTCGCCCCTCCAGGCTGATCGGCCGCCGGCGAGCCGGATTCTGCACCCAGTCATTGCCTTCGGCCGCACGCCTGTCTATGGTCTGCCGAGCCTGGGACCGGCGCCGGCCGCATCCGAGTTTAGTCGTCGCCGGCCGTTGTTCATTGGGCGCCGATTCGCGGTAGCCTGGAGGCACGGACCTCATGTCGCGTCGGACGATCGTGGCGATCGGACTCGGTCTGATCGGCTTGGCGCTCGCGTGGCACAATCGTTTCATTCAGGATGACGCGTTCATTTCGTTCCAGTACGCGCGGCAGCTCGCCGAGGGCCAGGGGCTCACCTGGTTCGGCACGCGCGTCGAAGGCTACTCCAACTTCGCCTGGGTCCTGTGGATCGCCGCGGGCATCAAAGCCGGCATCGACCCGATTGTGTGGGCGCACGTTGGCAGCCTGACGTGCTTCATCGCGTTGATCTTCGCCTTTTGGCGGCTATCGGGCCGCGTGTTCGATACGCTGTGGCCGCGTGCCGTCGCCGGGCTGCTGCTCGTGACCAACTTCACCGTATCCGCTTACGCTACGGGCGGCCTGGAGACCATGCTCCAAACCGCGCTGCTGTGCGTGGCGACTTGGCAGCTCTACGAATTGCGGGCTGGCGCGCCGCACACCGCGGTCCGCTTGGTCGGCGTTTCGGTCGCGCTCGCCGTCGCCGTATTGGCGCACCCCGACAGCGCCCTGCCCGCCGCGATCATCGGCACGTGGAGCCTGGTTGAGCTTCGGCGGCGCCGCGCCGGATACGGTGCGTGCCTCGCCGGCTTGGGGCCATTCGTGTTGCTCATCGGCGCGTGGGTGGCCTGGAAGGTGGCCTACTACGGCGACGTGCTGCCGAACACATATTACGCGAAAGTCGGCTTCGGCTGGCCCGCGCTGGCCAACGGCGGCTTGTATCTGGTGCGCTTCGCGACGGCATATCTCATTTGGCCCTTCCTGCTCGGCGGAGCGTTCGCGTGCTTCGTGCGGCGTTGCCCCGTGCGGCGCGACATGGGCCCGATTCTGTTCCTGCTTGCGTCGTGGTGCGCCTACGTGATCGCGGTCGGTGGCGATTTCATGGAGTTCCGTTTCCTGGTTCCGGTCACGCCGCATTTGTTTCTGCTGCTCGTCTATCTGATCGAAAAGCCGTGCCGGACCGTTGCACCCATCGCACCGCCGGCGGTGCTGGCGGCCTCCTGCGTGGTACTCACCGCGGCCTCCTATTGGCACGCGACCCACTTCACCGACATCACGCCCGACCGCACGCTGGACAGCATCCCGCAACTCAGCACGTTCTACACACTCTGCCCAGACGGGGATTGGGGGCGCTTGGGGCGGGCGTTGCGGCGGGACCTGGGCGACGCCGACGTCACGATTGCCTGCACGGGCGTCGGCGCGATTCCCTACTACAGCCGCCTGAAGACCGTTGATCTGCTCGGCCTGAACGACTCCGACGTGGCGCGGCACGGTTGGCGGGCCCACCCGGATTACCGTCGCCCAGGGCACCAGGTCTTCGCCACGCTGCAGCAACTCCGCGACAAGCGCGTTCATCTGGTCGTCGGCTACCCGCCGTTGGTCCCGCCGGGCGAGCTGAAGCGCGCGGGCGCCCGCCAATGGGCCGCGCAGTTCGTGCGTCAGATCGTCCATCCGGACGACAAATGGTCTGGCCGCGCGACCGTCGTCGCTATGCCGCTCGACGAGCGGCACGCACACCTCATGTGGTATCTAACCCCGCACCCGCGCATCGACCAACTCATCGCCAGCGGGCGCTGGGATAGTCTGTCCGTCTTTGTTACACCCCCATGAGCCGCGCAGCGGGAAGAACCCGCCGCGCGGCCGTCATGCGCCGTGCCGATCACCCGCCCGCGCCAGCTTTCGCCAGGTCGCCGGCCTCCACGACGATTAGCTTCTCTGGCGGCACGTATTTCGCGAGCGCTGCTTGCACGTCCGCCGGCTGTAGCGCCTCGATCTTCGCGAGTTGCTCCTCCGCGAACTTCAGCGTCCGGCCGAGGAACAGATCGCGCGTCAACATCCCCGCCACCGCGCCGTCGTTGCTGAGGCCCACCTCGATCTGCTGGCGATAGCCCTGCCGGGCCTCCTTCAACTCGTCCTCCGGCACGCCCTCCGCGATGAAGCGCTTGATCTCCTCTTGCGCACAGCCAACCGCTCGTCCGGCGTTCTGCGGCGCGCAGATGCTGTACGCCAGGAACGTGCCCACGCGATCCAGAGCCCCGGCCGTCGCCATCGACCCGCAGCCGTACGCGAGCCCCTCCTTCTGGCGGATGCGGTTGACCAGCCGCGAGTTTGCGTTCCCGCCCAGCACCACGTTCGCCATCAGCAGGGCCGGGTAGTCCGCGTCATCGTCGCGAATCTCCAGCGGCAGCCCGAGCGTCACCATCGCGTTCGTCTTGTCCGGCGTCTCGATGGTCACGGTGTCGGGCTTGGCGGCTGCGTACTTGTTCGTGACCCGCTGGAACGGCTTCGGGCTCGACCAGTCATTGAACAGCTTCTCCAGCAGCTTCGTGACCTCCGCCGGGTCGAAATCGCCGACGAACGCGGCCTCTGAATAGCTCGCGCCGACCAGCCCGCGATACAGCGCCTGCACGTCCGCCAGCTTCGCCGCCCGGATGCGCTCGATCTGCTCGTCGGGCGTCGGCACGTAGCGGATGTCGGTCGGGGGGTACGGGCTCATCCGCCGCCGCAGCTCGTTCGACGCCAGCACCATCGGTTCGGACTTTTGCTGTTCCGTCTCCGACAGCGTCTCCCGCTGCAACGTGTTGAACTCGTCCTCCGGAAACGCTGGCTGCCGCAGAATCTCGCCCACCAGCTCCAGCACCGCCGGCAGGTTCTCGCGCGTCGTTTCGATCGACACGTCCAGCGCGCCCGGGCCGCGCGACGTCCGCACGTACCGGTTGCCACGCCCGCCGCCCGCGCCCAGCCGCACCTGCGCCTTCAATTCGGCAAAGCGGTCCTCGATCTGCCGCCGCGTGTGCTGCGTCGTGCCGCGCATCAGCATCGGCCCGAGCACCGCCGCCGCCTCCTCCTTGCCGGTCAAATCCGCCTCTGAGCCGTAATGGAAGCTCAGCGTCGCGTTCACGCGGTTGCCGCGCGTCTGTTTCGGCAGCAGCGCCAGCTTCATCCCCACCGGCAGCTTCGACCGCTGCGTCCGCGACTCGATGTTCGCATACGTCGCCTCGAACGCCTCGCCCTTTGCCACCTCCTGCGTGTCCCTGAAGTCCTTCAGCAGCGCCGCCACGTCCGGCGTCGCCGGCACCTTCACCCGGTCCGGCTCCTTCGTCGGGCTGAACACGCCGACCGTGCGATTGCTCGGCTTGAGATAATGCGCGGCGACCCGCTGCACGTCCGCTGGCGTCACCTTCGCCATCCGGTCGCGCTGCAGGAACATCAGCCGCCAGTCGCCCTCCGCCGCCGACTCGCTCAGCCGCAGCCCGACCCGGCTGCTGTCGTTGAGCATCAGGTCGAAGTTGCGCGCGAAACTCTTCTTGGCCCGCTCGACCTCCTCGTCCGTGAACGTTTGCTGCCCCAACCCGTCCAGCACCTCGCACATCTTCGCGCGGACCGCCTCCAGCGGCTGGTCGTGCCGGGCTTCGGCCATCACCTCGAACACGCCCGGCTCGCACATCCCGTGCGCGCTCGCCTCCACGCTCGTCGCCAGCTTCGTCTCGATCAACGCCTTGTACAGCCGCCCGGTCTGTTCCGCCGACAGCGTGCTCGCCAACACCTGAAGCGGCGCTATGTCCTCGTGCGACGCCGCACACACGTGATACGCGCAGCCCAGCGCCTGCACGTCGCCGACCCGCCGCAGCACCACCTCGCGCTCCCCGTCCTGCGTCGGCTCGACCGTGTACGTCTGCTCCAGCTTCCGCTCCGGCCGCGGAATCCGGCCATAAACGTCGCTGATCTTCGCCAGCGTCTTCGCCTCGTCGAACTTCCCCGCCACGATCAGGTACGCGTTGTCCGGCTGGTAGAACCGGCGGTAGAACGCTTGCAGCCGGTCGATCGGCACCCGCTCGATGTCCTCGCGCGAGCCGATCGTCGACTTGCCGTAGTTGTGCCACAAGTATGCCGTCGACATGATCCGCTCGGCGAGCACCCGCAGCGGGCTGTTCTCGCCCATCTCGAACTCGTTGCGCACCACCGTCATCTCCGAGTCGAGGTCCTTCCGGGCGATGAAGCTGTTGACCATGCGGTCGGCTTCCAGCCGCAGCCCAAAATCGAGGTTCTCCTCGGTCGCCGACAGCGTCTCGTAGTAGTTCGTCCGGTCGTCCGACGTGCTCCCGTTGAACGTCGCCCCGTGCTCCTGCAACTCCTTCCACACCTGCGGGTGGTCCGGCGTGCCCTTGAACATCAGGTGCTCGAGCAGGTGGGCCATGCCGCTTTCGCCGTAGCCTTCGTGCCGCGAGCCGACCAGGTAGGTGATGTTTACGGTCACAGTGGGCTTGGACTGGTCGGGAAACAGCAGGACCTTCAGCCCGTTCGCGAGGTTGTATTCGGTGATGCCCGCGACGGTCGTCACTTTTCGGGGCACGGCGGGCTCGTCGGCGGCGCAGGCCATCGTCCCGCACGCAGCCAACAACA
>CAIWOY010000071.1 GCA_903914415.1 uncultured Phycisphaerales bacterium
CGGCCACGGGCTGGCACGGTTCATCGACGCGGTGGTCCGCGAGGGCTCCGGCGCGCTGGATCGCCTGCCGCTGGCCATCGCGCGCGACAAGCTGACCGGGGACGTCGAGCTGAAGGGCGACCTGTTTGTGTCGGGCCGGCTCTCGGGCGAGCGGGCGGCGCTTGGCGAAGGGGCAGGCAACAAGGTCGAGAAGTTCGAGCAGCCTGAAGGCAAGCGCATCTTCCAGCTTGAGACCAAGCCGCGCAAGGCGCAGTCGCTTTTTGGCAAGGTGTTCAACTTTGTGGGGGCCCGGACCAACCAGTACCACGCGGTGGACCGCGAAGGAACCTCCTACATGCTGGCCGGGTACTACGCGATCGTGAAGCGCGATGGCAAGGACTTTGTCGAGCTGTACTTCAGCCCCGATCCGGAAGGCACCGGCTCCCGCGGCATGGTGGACCTCAAGGAGGTCAAGTTCAACGAGCTGGAGCACGACGACTCGATCCTGGGGCTGATCTTCCTCGTTCCACCGGGCAAGACCATCGTCGCCGTGCAGAGCCAGGGTGGCCGCGTGGACTTCGGCACCGAGTTTCTCGTCGGGCAGTAAGCTGGGCTTCGAAGACTCAGCCCAGCCCACGCTGCTACTCAGCCTACGCTACTGCGCTACTCAAACACCACCGTCTTGTTTTGGCTGACGAGAATACGGTCCTCGACGTGCAGACGCACGGCGCGGGCCAGGACCATCCGCTCCAGGTCGCGGCCTTTGCGGATCAGATCCGCAATCGTGTCGCGATGACTCGTCGGCGCGGCGTCCTGCGCAATGATCGGGCCGGCGTCGAGCTGCTCGGTCACGTAGTGGCTCGTCGCTCCGATCATCTTCACGCCCCGCTCGTACGCCTGCCGGTACGGCGCCCCGCCGGCGAACGCGGGCAGGAAGCTGTGGTGGATGTTGATGATGCGATGCGGATAGTGCCGCACGAATTCCGGCGACAGGACCTGCATGTAGCGGGCGAGCACGACCACGTCCACCTGCGCCGCCGCCAGCAGCGCCAGGACCTCCCGCTCCTGCCCCGCCTTCGTCCCAGGCATTACGGGGCGGAGCTCAAACGGCACGCCTGCCTCGCGGGCGATGTCGGCAGTGTCCGGGTGGTTGCTGATCACGATCGGAATCTCGACGTCCAGCTCGCCGGACCTCCGCCGCCACAGCAGATCCGACAGGCAGTGGCCTTGTTTGCTGACCAGGATCGCCACCCGCTTGACCGGCTGCCCCCAGTGGATGCTCCATTGCATGTCGAATCGACCGGCAAGCGGCTGCCAGGCGGGGCCGAACGTATCCGGCGTGAGGACGAATCCGGCGCGCTCGATCGCAACCCGCATGAAGAACTCGCCGTGATCCAGGTCGGTGTGCTGGTCGGCATCGAGCAGATTGCCGCCCTGCTCGGCGACAAACGTCGTGACGGCCGCGACAATCCCCCGGGCGTCCCGACAGGAGATCAAGAGCCGGATAGTGTTCCGCATGGCGGATATGGTATCGAGACGGCGACCCCGCGTCGCGAAGCGTGCCCCGACTGGGAGTTGCCGCCCGCGATTGGGCGCTCATCGGCGCAATCATCCTGGAAGACCCGGCCCCGGTCGTTGACTGCCCCCGCCAATCCCTCGCCCCGCTGGATCCGAAGCAGATTATCTCCGAGGTGGAGGCGCACAGATGTGGGCCGCCGAATCGGGCGCTGACGGGGCTGACCCACCGGTTGGCCGTCCACGTCCAACATCAAGGCCCCGAGAAGCGATCTACACCCACGCGTCGAGAAAGTCGAAGGCCTTTCGCCCCTCTCGGCTCAGGCGCACTCGCATCCGCTCCGTCAAGTGCCGAGCAGCCGGAGCCGAAGCCTTCATGGTCTTCTGAGCCAGATCGGCCATGAAGGTGCACACATTCAGGGCTGTGGGGGCTGTCACAATCACGGAATCCGCGTACCGGCGGCGGGAGCCGCTGGTGATGAAGCCGGGGTTCTTGTGTTGGAATCGGAAGACTCCACCATAGTGAACAAGCAGGTTTCTATCGTGCAGCAACCTGTCTAGCCTGGTAGACTCGCGCTTGCCGATCGGCGTGATGCCGAGGAGGTCCTTGTATGCTGAGTTGATCGCTCGGGGCGTTCCAAAGTCGAACTGCTCGGAGACGGCCGATCCTAATTGACGAAGCGGGTGCGTATTCAACTCGAACAAGGCCAGAGGGCTTATCCTAATCTGCCGGGCCCTTTCCTCGAGGCGATTCAGCAGCCGCGGGCAGATGTTCACAATCGATGCCCATTGGTCTCGGAAGAAGCATTCCAGGAAAGCCACAGCGCCGATCAAGCGCAACTCGAAAGCCGTGTCACTGGCATTGCTGCGGTCGTCCACTCGTGCTCGTGATTTGATCAACTCGGCGAGGTTATCCAGATTCATCTTGAGGATCATGCCCGCGGGCACCCATCCCACGAAGTAGTCCGCCCACGATTCTCTGGGATATCGGAGATCAATTGCTCGCGTAGCCGCCACGCTGGCGCTTGGTAGGTTCATCGGGCTGAGTACCTTCACCGGTTGCCACGACGCCTGAGGTCCCGCGCTGCCTTGATGCGCGTGAACCACAAAAGCGCCTCGCGTAGCATAACCGGGCGATGCAGATCCGGTGCAGCGGATTGTACGTCGCGCACGCGCACCGCCGACCACGCCGTGTGCTTCGCCTCGCCTGCGACGAACTTTGGTCCAATCCGTCTCTCATCGAGAGCGAGCGTGCGCTCCTGCCCAGCGTTGTCGGCGGCCGTCAGCCCAGAAACGCGACAGACCGTAAGTTCATTGAGCAAGCCGACTTGCGCGGCCGAATGCAGTCGGGATCACTTTTCGCGTGCGATTTCCTGCCCCACAACCTTCAGTCCGATGTATTATTAAGAGTAAGTATACGCCCTGGCGTTCTGCGGGATGCCAGGTCACAATTACTGAGCGATCGGCGACGACGTTCGTCGGTCGCTCTTGTTATTCTGCGGGCGGGAGTTCGACATGGATCGGGTAGCGATCTTTCTGGATGGGGCGTACCTGGACTTCGGCCTGCGAGATGAGTTTGGGGCCGCGCGTCTCGATTTTCATCGCCTGGCGCAAACCCTCGCAGGTGGGCGCGAAATCCTCCGGACGTACTACTACCACTGCTTGCCTTACCAGTCGGACCCGCCGACGCAGCAGGAGGCGGAGCGGTTCGGGCGGATGCAGTCGTTTGTCGGTCAGCTCAAGCGGCTGCCGCGCTTCGAGGTCCGGCTTGGAAAGCTCGCGTTCCGCGGCACCGGCGACGACGGACGGCCCATCTTCGTGCAGAAACGCGTGGACATCATGCTCGGCGTGGACCTCGTGCAGCTTAGCACCAAACGGCTGATCTCCACCGCCGTGTTGGTGGCCGGCGATAGCGATTTCCTGCCGGCCGTGCAGATTGCGCGCGAGGAAGGCGTGCTCGTCCACCTGTATCACTTCACCGTCCATCAGCCGCACCGGGAGCTCTGGGACGCGTGCGATGAGCGGACGGCGGTCAATCAGCAGTTGATCGATTCAGTCCGGCGGTAACGCCGTCTGTGCCAGGCAGAGCGCCCGGACCGGCCTGTGCCGCCTCCGGCAGCCGCAAGCACCGTCGCTACGCGTCAAGCCAAGCGGGTCGGGGCCCTGTGCCCGGCGAACTTCTCGCCCTCTAGGTTTGCCCGCGCGTATCGCCGCACCTACGCTCCTCTGGCCCAAACAAGCCCGGAGATCGGCACGATGCCCAGCAACGTCTGCCCCTGGTGGCTCGGGTACTTCATCGACAACCGGCTGCGCCGGCTGATCCACGACCCCGCGCGGACCGTCGGCCCCTACGTCCGGCCCGGCATGACGGCGCTCGACGTCGGCTGCGGCATGGGGGTTTTTTCGATCGCGATCGCGGAATTGGTCGGACCCGGCGGGCGTGTCATCGCGGCGGACGTTCAGCCGCAGATGCTACGCGTCTTGCAGCGGCGGGCCGCACGGGCGGGCGTCGCGGACCGGATTCGCGTGCACCGCTGCGAACCGCGTCACCTAGGCGTAACCACGCCGTGCGATTTCGCGCTCGCCTTCGCCATGCTGCACGAAGTTCCGGACCCCGCCCGGCTGCTCGCAGGAATCCATGCGTGCCTGAAGCCCGGCGGGCGGCTGCTTCTCGCGGAGCCGCGACTGCACGTGTCCGCGCGGGCCTTTGACGACGAGTTGGCGCTGGCCGCCCGTGCAGGGCTGACGCTTTGCGCACGGCCGGCGGTGCGTTGGTGCCACGTGGCGTTGCTCGAGCGAAAAGCGGCCTAGGTTCGCCAGCGGGACGGATATACTGCGCCGCGGCGCGTCTGGGTCGACGAAACCGCAGCCTGTATTCGAAGGGACGGTGCCATGTCGCCTGCCAAGTCACGTACATCGCGAATCACCGTTACGGTCATGCTTGGTCTCACTGCCCTCGGCGTGGGGGCCGTGTGGGTCGCGGGGCAGGACTCGCGGCCGACGACGCCCGACCCAGCGCGGTTTGCGGACGAGATTGGGCGGTTGGTTGAATGGGACCGCAAGAACTCGTTTCCCAAAGACGCCATCCTCTTCGTCGGGAGCTCCAGCATTCGCGCCTGGAGCACGCACGAGAGCTTCCCGCAGTGGCCGGTGATCAATCGCGGCTTCGGCGGCAGCCACATCCGCGACGTCAACCACTACTTCAAGCAGGTCGTCGAGCCGTACCGGGCGAAGGTCATCGTGTTCTATGCCGGCGACAACGACATCGCGGCCGGCGTCACGCCCGAGCAGGTGCGCGACGACTTCGCGGCGTTCGTCCGGCTCGTGCGGGCGGCGCAGCCCGAGACGCCAATCGTGTTCCTCTCGATCAAGCCGAGCCAAAGCCGCTGGGAGTACTGGGCGCGGACGCAGGAGGCGAACGCGCTGATCCGCGCGCTGGCGGAGAAGGACGGCACGCTCACGTATGTCGATGCGGGCACGCCGTTACTTGGTGCCGGCGGCGAGCCGCGGGCGGAGCTGTATAAGGACGACAGGCTGCATCTCAACGATGCGGGCTACGCGGTCTGGACGCGCGCGCTCACGTCGGTACTGGAAAAGCTGATATCGCGGTAGGGCGCGCGGATTTCGCTATGTTGATGGCAGTGCCGGCGGTTCGATCGGCGGCTCGGTCACGGGCTCCGCGGGCCACTGCCGCAGGCACCAACGGAGGATCGGCACGCTGATGATTGCGAACGGGAGGATGGCGAGCTCGATCCACCAGGCGGAACAGAACATCATCGCGCCCGTCAGGTGGGCCACGCCGGCGACGGCGTCAATGGCCGTCATGATCAGGAAGCCATACCAGAAATAGGCGGCGCGGCGACGCATGATGGCCAGCATGACCAGCGTCCGCGACGACGTGTGGCAGAGGATCGCGATGATGCGCTCGAGGGGGCCCGCCAGCCAGGACAGCGGCGTGGCGGCGACGGTGGCAGCCACCCCGGTCAGCGCCGACTCCGTGCTGGGTACTCCGACGACGACGACCAGCGTCCCAATGAGCGCAGCCACGCCGAGGAGAAGCGCTTCGATGCCGCCGGCTCCGACGCCGATGGAGACGGCGCGGTGTGGTGTGGCGGCCAGCTTGCGCCAGATTAGGGCGACGACGAGCGTGACGCCGATCTCGAAGACGCCGGTGAGCAGGCCGATGTAGAGGGCGCCCGCGGCGATGTACGCGCCGCGCGGCAGCGCCGCTTCCAGGGCGTGGAGCACGGGTTTGGTGAGCGGGATTGAGCAGGCGAATTTGAGGGCGACGCCGACGGCCCAGATGGCGGCCCCGACCCACTGCCAGCGCCATTGATCGTGCGACCACAGCTTCCAGCCGACCGTGAAAGCGAGCGCGACGAGGATCATGAGCGGACCGGCGAGCAGCAGAGGGTAGAGCGCCGCCCGCGGCGGGACGGCGTACAGCAGCACGTTCCAGCGGCCGCGCGCGGCAGCGGTGGCGAGTTCGAGGCGGACCTGCTGCGCCCCCGCGGGCAACTTCAGCGTCGATCCGCTCAGCGTGAAGTTCCCGCCCCAGGCGTGCGTGGCGAGCGGCGTGTCGTTGGGGTCGAGCACGCGAAGGGTTACTTTTCCCTCGCTCAGCCGGGACTGGACGGTCAGCCCCAGCTTCGTGACCCCCGCCGGAATGGTGACCGGGAATCGCTCAGTCTTTGTCTCCGCCTGGGCCGCGCTCTCGCGTGAGAGGTTGAGCAAGGCGTCGGCATTGGCTGATGACGCGCTCGCCAGGCCGAGGAGAATCAGAGCTGCAAGCCCAGGATTTCGATCGCGCCAATTCATGGTCGTGGCCCTTGTCATTCAGGCGGGTCGGCCGCTGCTGTCAGTTCCGCCGCGCTTCCGTTCGATTCACGCACACTGCGACCGCGATATCGCCGGTGACGTTCAGCACGGTGCGGCACATATCCAGCAGGCGGTCGAGGCCCAGGATAATCGCGATGCCCTCCACCGGGACGCCGACAGTTTGCAGGACGACGACGACGAGCGGCAGCGAGCCGCCGGGGATGCCGGCGGTGCCGACGCCCGCGAGCACGGCCATCAGGGCGACCGTGAGCTGCTGGGCGACGGTCAGGTGTACGCCGAAGACCTGCGCGAGGAAGAGTACGGTGACGCCCTCGTAGAGCGCGGTGCCGTTCTGGTTGGCGGTGGAGCCGACGGTGAGAACGAAGCCGGCGATCTCGCGGCGGACGCCGAGGTTCTGCTCGGTAACGCGCAGCGAGGTCGGCAGGGTGGCGTTGGAGGACGACGTGGCGAAGGCGGTGACGATCGCCTCCGAGATGCGGCCGAAGAAGCGCAGGGGGTTCATGCGGGCTACCAGTACGAGCAGCAGCGAGTACACGACACAGAAGTGCAGGCTCAAACCGCCGAGCACCGTGACCACGTACCAAGCGAGCATGCGCAGGATGTCGACGCCGAGTAGCGCGGTCAGGGCGAAGACCAGACACGCGACGGCCAGCGGGGCGAGGCGCATCGCGAAGCCGACGATGACCATAACGGTGTCGTAGATGCCTTCCAGCAGGGCGACGACGGGTTGGGTGCGCTCCGGTGCGAGTGTGAGGGCCACGCCGAAGATCAGGGCGAAGAACATGACGGCCAACATGCCGCCGCCGGGCGAGCTGCCGTCGAGGGCGCCGACCATCTCCCGTAGCGGGTTCTTGGGGATGATGTCGAGCAAGGCGTCGCGGAGCGGCTTGGCCTGGCGGGCCAGGGCCACGTTCTCGTCGGCCTGTGGGGCGTAGCGGGCGCGGAGCGTCGCACGCTGCTCATCGCTGAGGTGCGCCCCGGGGCGGATCACGTTGCTGAGCATCACGCCGATGCCGACAGAGCACGCCGACAGGATGACCGTGTAGAGGAGCGTCTTCAGGCCGACGCGGCCGAGGCGTCGCACGTCCCCGATGCCCGCCACGCCCAGCACGAGCGCCGAGAACACCAGCGGCAGCACGACCATGAAGATCAGGCGGAGGAAGACCTGCCCGACCGGCTCAGCGATGTTGTGGACGCACCACAGCAACCCGGCGTGCGGCGTGCCGTCGGGCTGGCGGGGGCACAGCGCGTTGGCGGCGATGCCAGCGGCGGCGCCGACCGCCAGACCGATGAGGATCTGTGCGGGCAGGGGTAAGCGCGGCCCCGCGCGGCTTGCGACGGGGGCCACGGGTTCGGGTTGTCCACCGGCGTCGGCGGTCACGTGCGGGCGCTCCGTTGGCCGAGGGCGGATTGTAATCCGAAGCGGGCCGGGAGCGGCGCGGCGGATTACGCGGGGGCTCAATTGGCGTGCGGAGCCCGGAATGGGCGCGCGGGCGGCGGCGGCCTTGTTCACGGCCCCGGCGGCGTTAGACTAGCCGTCCGAACGGCGTGGTTTGAGGTGTGCGGCTTGCGGACGGGTTCCGGCCCGTCGCCCAGCGGCTAGCAAATCAAGGAGAAAACAGTGATGAAGCGAATCGTTTCCTGTCTCGCGGCGTCGGTGGGTTTCGCGTTCGTCGTCGGGTGCGGACCGGGTGCCGGGGAGGCCGGCATGGGCATCTCGGTGATGTCGAACCTGATGCGCAAGGACACGAACCTGCGCATTTTCCTGGACGGCCACCAAGGCAAGCAGAGCGCGCTTAAGAAGGGGGTCACGGGCTACTCGGCGTTCACGGTCAAGGAAGAGTCCACTTGCTCGCCGATGTTCCGCTATGAAATCATCGAAGCCAAGAAGTTCGGGTTCATCAAGCACGTCTCGATGCAGGTGCACCCGAAGTTCGAGGCCGACTTCTCCGACATCGCGGACTACGTCATTCACTCGCGGGAGCTGAACAACCCCGAGGCGAACATGAAGCCCGGCGTCGACTACGATCTGTCCAACCTGGGCAAGGACTTCCGCATCATGGATCGGCATGACAAGGAAGTCGAAAAGGTCGAGTTCAAGCCCGGCCTCGACTACATGCTGGTCTTCACCGTCGCCGGCGATAAGAGCGAGACGACGCAGATCTTCTTCAAGACGAAGTAGAGCGGCGGCGGACGTGGCGTAGCGGCCGGCGTCCGGCAACGTAGCGGCCGGCGCCCCTGCCGGCCGTAGCGGGCCGTGTGGCCTCCTACGGCCGACACGGGGGTCGGCCGCTACGTTTCCCGGCGCGGGTCGGCCGCTACATTTCTCCGCGTGAGTCGGCCGGTACGTTTCCTGGCGTGGGCCGCGTTTGTGGCAGAACGCGTGCGCGACCCGTAGCCGCCTCGCGAGGGACTTATGGCTGCCCAGCGGATCCTGATTACACGTCGCGTGCCGCCGCCGGCGGTCGAGCTGCTGCAAAACGCCGGGTGTGCCGTCGACCTCGTCGATCAGGACGATCCGCCGTCGCGCGAGGAGCTGCTGCGACGCGTCCCCGGCGTGGCGGGGATGATCACGATGCTCAGCGAGCGCATCGACGCGGCCCTGCTCGATGCGGCCGGGCCGTCGCTCCGCGTCGTCGCCAACTTCGCCGTCGGGTTCGACAACATCGACCTGGAGACGTGTAAACAGCGCGGCGTACGCGTTACGAACACGCCGGGCGTGCTGACCGACGCGACCGCGGACTTGGCGTGGACGCTGATCCTCGCCACCGCCCGGCGGGCCGTCGAAGGGGACCGACTCGTCCGGGCCGGAAAGTGGACCGGCTGGGCGCCGATGCAATTCCTCGGCTTGCAGCTCAGCGGCGCGACGCTGGGGCTCGTCGGGGCCGGCCGCATCGGCACCGCGGTTGCCCTGCGCTCGCTCGGGTTCAACATGCACGTGCTCTATGTCGATGCACAGCCGTGCGCCGAGCTGGAACAGCGGGTGCACGCGCAGCGCGTCGCGCTGCCCGAGTTGCTGCAGGCCGCCGACGTGGTCTCGCTGCACGTCCCGCTGACGCCGCAGACGCGGCATATGATCGGAGCGCCGGAGTTGGCGGCGATGAAGCCGACCGCGATCCTGATCAACACGTCGCGCGGGCCGGTAGTGGACGAGGCGGCGCTGGTTGAGGCGCTACGGAGCCGGCGGATCGCGGGCGCGGGCTTCGACGTTTACGAGCACGAGCCGCGACTGACGCCCGGCCTCACGGACCTGCCCAACGTCGTGCTGTTGCCGCACCTGGGCAGCGGGACGACGGCGACACGGCAGAAGATGTCGCAGATGACGGCCGAGAACGTGCTGGCGGTGCTCCAAGGCCGCGAGCCGCGGAACCCGGTTGTATAGCAGAGCCGGGCTGTCCTCAGCCCGGGCCCCGGCGTGAGGACACGCCGGCTCGGTTGATCGATCGAGCGCCGGCCCCCCGTGGCCGACGTCGGTTGTAGCGTTGGCCCCCCGTGGCCAACGTCGCAGTCAGAGAGGCAACGCCCATGCCAACGCGCGTCAGTGCGCCCGCACGCGTTTTTCCCGGCTCGCTGGAGCAAGTTCCGCCGGACATGCGCCTGCCGTATTACAAAGACGGTGCGCGGTATCTGATCGACGGGCGCGTGCGGACGTGGAATGGTCCGTGCGAGGAGGCCGTTTCGCCCGTGTGCGTGGGCGAGGGCGGGAGTCTGCGCCGGCACGTGCTGGGCCGCTACCCAATGATGACGGCGGCGGAGGCGCGCGAGGCACTGGCCGCGGCGCAGCGGGCCTACGACAACGGCTGTGGGACGTGGCCGACGATGTCGGTGGCCGACCGCATCCGCCACGTCGAGGAGTTCCTCCCGCGCGTGGTCGCCGTCCGCGACGAGGTCGTCCGTTTGCTGATGTGGGAGATCGGCAAGACGCTGCCTGACGCCCGCAAGGAGTTCGATCGCACGGTCGATTACATCCGCGACACGATCCAGGCGCTCAAGGAGCTGGACCGCACCAGCTCGCGCTTCGCCGTCGAGCAGGGCTTCGTCGCCCAGATTCGCCGCAGCCCGCTCGGCGTCGTCCTGTGCATGGGCCCGTACAACTATCCGCTCAACGAGACGTTCACCACGCTGATCCCCGCGCTGATCATGGGCAACACGGTGGTTTTCAAGCCGCCGAAGCACGGCGTGCTGCTGCACGCGCCGCTGTTGCAGGCGTTCGCGGACTCGTTCCCGCCGGGGGTCGTCAACACGATCTATGGCGCCGGCCGCGTTGTCGCCGGGCCGCTCATGGAAAGCGACGGCGTGCAGGTGCTCGCGTTCATCGGCTCGGCGAAGGTTGCCGCACTGCTCAAGCACCAGCATCCGCAGGCGAATCGTCTGCGCTGCGTGCTCGGCCTGGAGGCGAAGAACCCCGCCATTGTTCTGCCGGACGCGGACCTCGATCTCGCGGTCAAGGAATGCACACTCGGCGCGCTGTCGTTCAATGGGCAGCGCTGCACGGCGATCAAGATCGTCTTCGTGCACCGCAGCGTGGCGCCGGACTTCTGCCAGCGCCTGGCGGATGCCGTCGGCACGCTCGGCGTGGGGATGCCGTGGGAAGAAGGCGTGCAGATCACGCCGCTGCCGGAGGACGACAAGCCGCAGTGGCTCAAGAAGCTCGTGGATGACGCGGCGGCGGGCGGGGCGCGCGTCTTGAATGCCGGCGGCGGCACGATCGACCAGACGCTGTACTACCCGGCAGTGCTGTATCCCGCGCAGCCGGAGATGGAGATCTGTCAGGTCGAGCAGTTCGGGCCGGTGCTGCCGGTCGTGCCGTACGACGACGAGCAGGAGGTGGTCGACTGGGCGGTGAAAAGCCCGGTGGGGCAGCAGGCGTCGCTGTTCGGCGGCGACGCGCGGAGCCTGAGCCGGCTGATCGACACGCTGGTCAACCAGGTCTGCCGCGTGAACATCAACAGCCAATGTCAGCGCGGCCCGGACGTGTTCCCGTTCACCGGCCGCAAGGACTCGGCCGAGGGGACGCTCTCGGTTTCCGATGCGCTGCGGGTGTTCTCGATCCGGAGCCTGGTCGCCGCCAAGGCCAACGAGGTGAACGAGGCGATCGTCTCAGAGATCGTCCGCGGGCGGCATTCGAACTTCTTGTCGACCGACTTCATTTTCTGAACCACCCTCGCTCGCCCCCGCGCGCGGCCGCTCCTACTTATCGTCGTACCCGCGCGGGTGCGCGTGGTGCCAGCGCCAGGCGGTCTCGATCGTTTTCTTGACGTCGCGGTACTGCGGCTCCCAGCCGTAACGCTGGCGCAACCTGGTCGGGTCGGCGTAGAGCGCCGCTGGGTCGCCGGGCCGCCGGGGTGTTTCCGCGGCCGGGATCGCGTGGCCGGTGATCTCGCGGGCGGCGGCGATGATCTCGCGGACACTGTTTCCGTTGCCAGTGCCGACGTTGTACGCCTCGACGACGCCGGGCTGGCAGCCCTCGACCGCCAGCCGGTGCGTCTCCCCGAGGTCCTCGACGTGGATGTAGTCGCGGATGCAGGTGCCGTCCGGCGTCGGGTAGTCGGTCCCGAAGACCTTGATGTTGGGCCGCTGCCCGAGCGCGACCTGGAGCACGAGCGGGATCAGGTGAATCTCGGGATCGTGGTCCTCGCCGATGCGGCCGTCCGCGGCGGCGCCGGAAGCGTTGAAGTACCGCAGCGCGACCGAGCCCAGCCCCCACGCGACCGCCGAGTGCTGCAGCATCCACTCGACCGCCAGCTTCGTGTTGCCGTAGGGGTTGATCGGGCTCTTCGGCAGGTCCTCGACGATCGGCAGCTTCTCCGGCTCGCCGTAGACCGCGCACGAGCTGCTGAAGATGAAGCGTTTGACGCCGTGGGCGGCCATGCACTGGAGCAGGTTGAGGGTGTTGGCGACGTTGTTGTGCCAGTACTTGAGGGGCTCGTTGACGGACTCGCCGACGTTGAGGAAGGCGGCGAAGTGCATGGCGGCGTCGAAGCGGGCTTCTTCGAAGACGCCGTCGAGGCTGGCCGGGTCGCCCAGGTCGCCTTCGACGAAGGTGGCTTTCGGGTCGACGGCGGCCCGATGCCCCGCGCTGAGGTTGTCGTAGACGGTGACCTCGTGGCCCGCGGCCACCAGCCGCCGCACGCAATGGCTGCCGACGTATCCCGCCCCGCCGACGACGAAGATCTTCATGTCGCGTTCCTCTCGAAGCTCTGTTGGCCGGACTGACGCGTGTTTATACCGCACCGGGCGGGATCGTGCATCTTGCGGATGCCGCGGGCATCGTCCCCACCTCGCCCGCGGGCTCGTCGGTCGCCGCGTTTGCGCTTTCCCCGGGCCCGGGCGTCGGCTAGATTGCGGGCGTGCCCACCCCTGCCTCGCAGTCTGCGGGACCGCACGCGCCGCCGGACGATGCGCGGCTGACGCCCGCGATGCGCCAGTACTGGGAGCAGAAGCAGCAGGCGCCGGAGGCGATCCTGCTCTTTCGCATGGGGGATTTCTACGAGATGTTCTACGAGGACGCCGAGCTGGGGGCGCGGGCGCTGGGCATCACGCTGACCAGCCGCGACGGGGGCAAGACGCCGTTGGCCGGCATCCCCCACCACGCGCTGGAGACCTACCTCGCAAAGCTCGTCGCGGCCGGCTTCCGCGTCGCGATCAGCGAGCAGATCGAGGACCCACGCCAAGCCAAGGGCGTCGTGCAGCGCGCGATCGTCCGCGTCGTCACGCCGGGCACGCTGACCGACGACGCGCTGCTCGAACGCACGCGGAGCAACGTGCTGGCGGCGATCGTCGGTGGGGGGGCGGAGCGGTCGCACGCGGCCGGTACGGACGTGGGCTTGGCGTGGCTCGAGCTTTCCACCGGCGAGTTCGTCGTGCAGACGCATCCGCGCGACGGCGGCGTGCTGCCGGCGCGACTGCTCGACGAGTTGGCCCGTCTGGAACCGGCCGAGATTCTGCTGCCGGACGAGTCGCCCGCGACGCGGCAGCCGGTGGCCGAGGAGCTGCGCGGCCGCACGAGTGCGGCGACCACATACCGCAGCCCGGCGGACTTCACGCCCGAGCGCGCCGCGCAAATCCTGCGCGAGCATTTTGAGACCGCAGGATTGGAGGGCTTCGGTTTCGAGCACATGGAGCCGGCCCTCCAGGCGGCCGGTGCGCTGCTCGCGTACGTGCGCGAGACGCAGAAGTCGGCGGCGCGCCACCTGCGTCCGCCGCGGCGTCAGGCCGGCGAGGATTACGTCACGCTCGACGCCGTCACGCTGCGGTCGCTGGAGGTCGAGCGCACGCTGCGGACCGGGTCGCGCGAGAGCACGCTGCTGGCAGCCATCGATCGCACGAGCAATCCGATGGGGGCCCGCCTGCTGCGGACGTGGCTGTGCTATCCGCTACGCCGCGTCGAGCAGATCGCGTGGCGACAGAACGTGATCGATGCGTTGCGGAGTGCCACCGCGGCGCGGACTGCTCTCCAACGCGCGCTGGCGGAGATGGGCGATCTGGAGCGGATGCTCGGCCGCCTCGGCGTGCAGCGCACCACGCCGCGCGACTTGCGCGCCCTCGGCGACGGACTCGCGCGGCTGGCGGAGATTCGGACGGCGTTGCGGGGTCTGCACGTCGCGGAGTGCGACGCGTTGGCCGGGGAGCTGGAGGGCGTGGACGACGTGGCGACGCGGCTGTGCGCCGCGCTGCGCCCGGACGCGCCGCTCGCAGTCCGCGAGGGCGGGATTTTCGCCGACGGATACGAGACCGAGTTGGACCGTCTGTGCTCGATCCAGCGCGACGGGCAGCAGTGGCTGGCGGAGTTCCAGGCCCGCGAGATGCAGCGCACGGGCATCCCGTCGCTGAAGGTGGCGTACAACAAGGTCTTCGGCTTCTACATCGAGGTGACGCACGCACACCAGCGCCGCGTGCCGCCCGATTATGTGCGCAAGCAGACGACCAAGAACGCCGAGCGCTACATCACCGACGAGCTGAAGCGGCACGAGTCCGAGGCGCTGTCGGCCGAAGCCCGCACGAACGACCTGGAGTACGACCTGTTCGTCGCCCTGCGCGACGAGTTGCTGCCGCACATCCCCGTCCTCCAGCGTGCGGCGCGCGCCCTGGCACAGCTCGACGTGCTGGCCGGCTGGGCGGAGCTAGCGGCCGCGCGGCGGTACTGCCGGCCGGAGTTTGTCGGCGAGCCGGTGCTTGAGATCAGTGCGGGCCGTCATCCCGTCCTCGAGCAGACACTCGACGCGAGTTTCGTCGCGAACGACACGCATCTGGCCGCCGGCGGCAAGTCGCTGGCCCTGATCACCGGGCCGAACATGGCCGGCAAGAGCACGTACATCCGCCAGGTCGCGCTGCTGGCGCTACTCGCCCACTGCGGCGCATGGGTGCCGGCGCAGGCGTTGCGGCTGGGCGTGATCGACCGCATCTTCACGCGCGTCGGCGCGAGCGACGAGCTGGCCCGCGGGCAATCCACCTTCATGGTCGAGATGCTCGAAACCGCGAACATCCTGCACAACGCGACACGCCACAGCCTCGTCATTCTCGACGAGGTCGGCCGCGGCACCAGCACGTTCGACGGCGTCGCGCTGGCGTGGGCCATTACCGAGCACCTGGCCACGCACCTGGGCTGCCGCACGCTGTTCGCGACGCACTACCACGAGTTGCCCGAGCTGGGCGAGCTGCTCGACCCGGTGTTCAACCTGAACGTCGCGGTGCGCGAATACGAGGACCAGGTCGTGTTTTTGCACCACATCGTGCCCGGGGCGGCAGACCGCAGCTACGGCCTGCACGTCGGCAAGCTGGCGGGCCTGCCGCGGGCCGTGCTCGAGCGGGCGAACGCGGTCCTCAACGAGCTGGAGAGGACTTTCGCGCGCGAGTCGCAACGGCCGGTGCTGGCGGCCGTGCAGCGCCGTCGGCTGCGGCAGCTCCGCCTCTTCGAGGAGCCGGAGGAGACGGTGGTGCGCGAGTTGCGTGAGCTGACGTTGGCCAGTTGCGCACCGGCGGCCGCGTGGGAGCGGATTCGCGCCTGGCGCAAACTGCTGGGGCTGGAGGATGTCTCCGGAGCGCCGCCCGCATGAAGAACCTCTGCCGACCGGGCTTCTGGTTTCCTGTCGCCCTGCTGGTAGTCACCGGCCTGGGCAGCTTGGCGCTGCAGTCCGAGCGCTGCGTGCATCTCTCTGAGCGGGACCGCACGTCCTACGGCACGATGCCGGTCTGGCGGGCACGTTTTGACGCACTGAGCGCGACGTGCGGCGTGGGCCTGCTGCTGTACGACCTGAAGGTGGACTACACGCCGACGGGACGCTGGGTGCTGGCCGGCCTCGGGCTGGTCGGGGCGCTGCTGTACGTGGCGGCTGCACGACAGGCCGTCGGAGCACTATGGAGCGGCGCGAAGCCGTTGCCGCCGGTGTGGGTCGTGCTTGTGGCGTTCCTCGGCTGGCAGATTCTGGTGGTCCCGCTGGCGTGGTTCCTGGAACGGACATGTGGGGCGGGCGCGGCGCTGCCGACGACCACCTGGAACGCAATCGCCGCCTTCGCGTCCCTCGGCTGGCTGGAGCCGGCGACAAGCCCGCGTGCAGCGTGGATCTACGCGCTCATCGCTTTCCTGGGAGCCCTCGGGTGGGGTGCATGGCTGCTGCCGGTTCCGGCGACGGCGCGGCGGTACGTGCGCCTGCGAAGCCTGCTCGTGCTGGTGGTGACGTGGTGCGCATTTCTGGCACTCAGCGCCGCAGTTATCAGTTGGCTGGAGGTGCCTCGCGGCGCGGCGCGCGGCACGGGGCCTGATCGGCGCCTGGCGGGGGCGCCGGCGGATGCCCGCTACGCGCGCAGCCTGGTGCAAGTGACCGCGGCGGCCGGCGCAGGACTGCCGACGGAAGAACTCAAGGAGCGCGGCGTCAGCGAGGGGACGAAGCTCGTGCTGGCCGGCGCGGTCCTGGTCGGCGGCCTGGGTGGGGCCGCAGGCGGGGGAATCCGCTGGCCGATGCTGCTGGCACTGTTGAGCGTCGCCTGGCCGTTCGGGCGCGCAACGACGGAGTCGCAGGACGACGGAACCCGCCGGCGCGTGCGCGCGGTAGTCACGTGTGTCATCACGTTGGTGCTGCTGGTGCTCGTCGTGGCGCTGGGGCTGCTGGTGATCGAGGCGCACACGACGACCGCGTTCCAGACCGCGCCGACCCTCGGCGACGCGCTGATCGACGCGAGCTCCGCGGTCGCCGGCGGAAACCTGTCGAGCGGGCTGACGGCGACCGTCACCAGCGCAAACCTCTCCAGGGGCATCCACCAAAGTGTCGATTTATACCAGTACGGCTTGGTCTGGCTCCTGGCGGCCATGTTTATCGGGCGAACACTGCCCGTGCTGCTTCTGGCACGGCGTGCGGGCGCCCAGGGCGACGTGGCGACATCCCGCCTGCCGCCGACGCTGATCTAGCCGGCTGGAGGTCCGCATGACCGTCGTCGCGCTGATCCCGGCGCGCGCCGGGTCCAAACGCTTCCCCGGCAAGAACCTGGCACTGCTCGGCGGCCGGCCGTTGCTCGCCCACACGTGCGAAGCCGCCCTGGCCAGCGGCGTGCTGTCGGCAATCTATGTCAACACGGACAGCCGCGAGATCGCCGACGTTGCCGAGCGGTGCGGCGTCGCGTGCCCGGTCTTGCGACCGAAGCACCTGGCGGCGGACGACAGCCCGACGTGGAACGCGAACATCTTCGTGCTGGACTTTCTGGCGCAGCGGGGCGAAGCGTACGACGCGGTGATGGTCTTGCAGCCGACTTCGCCGCTGCGCACCGCCGCGGACATCCGCTCGTCGCTGGCCCTGTTCGAGGAGCATGCCCCGTGCAGCGTCGTGTCGGTCTCGCTCCTCGCGCCGCGCTCATGGCTGGGACACCTCGGCCCGGACGGCCGCTTCGAGCGTTGGCACGGCGACGAGCCGATCTATCGCTTGAACGGCGCCATCTACATTCATCGTATGGACGACTATCGGCACGATCGTCCGCCGCCGAAGACGATGGCCCATGTGATGCCGCCGGCGCGCGGCGTGGACATCGATCAGCCGGAAGACCTGGAATACGCGGAGTTTCTGTGGCAAGACGGGCGTGCCAGCGCGGAAACGGCCGCGACGGCCACATAGGTCGGGACCAGCATGGCCACTGAGCCCAGCCTGGCGAGGACTCAAATCGGCGACCGCCGCATCGGCGACGGCGAGCCGGTGCTCGTCATCGCCGAAGCCGGCGTCAATCATGATGGGGCAGTCGAGCGGGCGCTCCGGCTCGTAGACGCGGCGGTCGATGCCGGCGCGGACGTGGTCAAGTTCCAGATGTTCCGCGCGGCCGAGCTGGCGACCGCCACGGCCCAAACCGCCGGTTATCAAAAGGCTACGGGCGCGCCGTCGCAGCGGGACATGCTCCGGCGTCTGGAGCTGTCCGACGATGATTTTGCCCGCGTCGCCGCCCATTGCCGCACGCGGCAGATCGAGTTTCTGGCTACGCCCTTCAGCCCGCCGGACGTGGATCGCCTGTGTCACCTGGGCGTGCGGGCGCTCAAGATCGCGTCCACAGACTTGAACAACACGCTGCTGCTGCGGCGGGCCGTGGGCACCGGGTTGCCGCTGATCGTCTCGACCGGGGCATCGAGGGCCGATGAGATCGCGGCGGCCGTCGAGCGGCTGCGGTCCTGGGGGGCGGCGGACCGGCTCATCCTGCTGCATTGCGTGAGCGGATACCCGACGCCGCTTGCGTACGCCAATCTGCGCGCGATCGCCGCGTTGCGGCAGAAGTTTAGCGTGCCGTGCGGCTTCAGCGATCATACCGCGTCGGCCGACATCGCCGGGTGGGCGGTTGCGGCCGGCGCGTGCGTGCTCGAAAAGCACTTCACGCTGGATCGCGGGGCCGCGGGACCGGACCATGCAGTGTCGCTCGATCCGGTCGAGCTGGCGACGTACGTGACCCTGGCGCGTCAGGCGCAAGCCGCCCTCGGCAGCGGCCGGCTGGGTCTGTCGCCGATCGAGGCCGACGTGCGCGCCGTCGCACGGAAGAGCGTCGTGGCCGCGACGCAGATTCCAGCCGGCGCGACGATCACCCCGGACATGCTCACCACAAAGCGCCCCGCCGGCGGCATCGAGCCCGACCGGCTCGACGGCGTGGTCGGCTGCCGGGCCGCCGTGGATATCGCCGCCGATACGGTGCTCACGTGGGAGATGGTCCAGTGAGGCGCCGGCGACGTGTTGCCGTCGTGACCGGCACGCGGGCCGAGTACGGCCTCCTGACGTCGGTCATGCGGTCCATTCAGACCGACCCGCATCTCGCGCTCCAGCTTGTCGTCACCGGGATGCACCTGCTCCGCGACTTCGGGCACACGGTGGACCATGTCGTCTGCGACGGCTGGCAAATCGACGCCCGCGTCCCGATGCAAACCGGCTCCGACGGCGCCCTCGACCAGGCCGAGGGGCTGGCACGCGGCGTCGCCGGCATCGCGCGGTTTCTCGATGGCGCGCGGACCGATATCGTCGTCGTCCTCGGCGACCGCATCGAGGCGCTGGCCGGCGCGCTGGCCGCCGTGACGACTGGGCGCGTCCTTGCCCACATCCACGGCGGCGACATTGCGCCGGGCGATTTCGACGATTCCGTGCGCCATGCGATCACCAAGCTCGCGCACGTGCACCTGGCCGCCACGCGCCTGGCCGCCCGGCGAATCATCCGCCTGGGCGAAACGCACGCGCGCGTGCACGTGGTGGGGGGGGTCGGGCTCGACCGCTTGCGCGAGATTCTTACGCGCGAAGACTGCCCCGACAAACCGAGCGGGCGAGCGCTGGTGGTTTTCCATGCCTGCGGGCGCCCACCGGCCGCGGAGGCGCGGACGATGCGCGCGGTGCTGCAAGCCGTCGCGTCCGTCGGCCTGCGCCGGCTCATCGTGTACCCCAACACAGATCGAGGGCACCGCGGGGTGATCCAGGCGATTGAGCAACATCAGCGGGCGTCTCCGGCGAACGAAGTGCGGGTCTGGCGGTCGCTGCCGCGCGACGACTACCTGCGCACCCTGATCGGCGTCGACGTGCTCGTCGGAAACTCGTCCAGCGGAATCATCGAGGCCCCCCTGGCCAGCACCCCCTCCGTCGACGTGGGGCCGCGGCAGGCCGGTCGCGAGCCCGGCGGCCCGAGCGTACTTCACGTCGACGAGTCCTACGGCGCGATCCGCCGAGGCGTGCTCGCCGCGCTGCGGAAACGACCCCGGCCCGGGCGTCCGACGGTCTACGGCGACGGGCGCGCCGGTGAGCGCATCGCCCGCGTTTTGGCGCGCGTACCGCTCACGAGCGATTTCGCGCGCAAGGTCATCACGTACTAGCGCTTGGGGAGGCGGAAGAGGAGCTAGCCGAGTTGGCCCTGGGCCAGCAATCGCTTGGTAAGGCCGACCAGGTAAATCGACCCGGTGATGCAGATCAGGTCTTCGCGCGTCACGCACCGGCAGGCGATTTCGTAGGCCTCCTGGAGCGTATCGCCGACCTGCGCCATTTTCTGGCTCTTCTCCATGAAACGCATGAGCAATTCGTGCGGGTCGGCCGAGCGCGGCACGCCCGTGCCGGTGAAGATCACCTTGTCGGCCCCAAGCTGGAGCTGGTCCAGCATCCCCTCGATGTCCTTGTCGGCCGAACACCCGAAGATGACCACCATCGAGTCGTACGTCACGTTCTGCCCGATCGCCCGCATGAGGGCCGCGACGCTGGCGGCGTTGTGCGCGGCGTCCACGACCGTGCGCGGGTGATCGCGGATCAGCTCGAGCCGGCCCTGCACGTGAACCTTGGCCAGACCGTCGATCGCCGACTGCTCTGGCACGCGAAACCCACACTGCCGCAGCGCGTCGACCATGCCGAGCGCCACGCCGCAGTTGTGCGCCTGATGCTCCCCGAGCAACGGCACGCGCAGGTGGTCGAAGCGGCTCGTCGGCGTCGAGATGCAGACGCGCGTGTGCGGTCCGGTGATCCGCGAGCACTCGAAGCGGTAGCTGAACTCGATGTCCTCCCCCAGGATCCGCAACGGGCACCCGACCTGATCGGCCGCCTTCCGCAGCACGCGGCGAACCACCGGCACCTGCGGCGCACTGATCACGGGAACCCCCGGCTTGAAGATGCCGGCCTTCTCGCTGGCGATCTTCTCCAACGTGTTGCCGAGCTGGGCAACGTGGTCGTAGCTGATGCTCGTAATGCCGCACACCTCGGGCCTGATGACGTTCGTCGAATCGAGCCGTCCGCCGAGACCGGTTTCAATGACCGCCACGTCCACTTTGTTGTGAGCGAAGTACACGAACGCCGCCGCGGTCATGATCTCAAAGAACGTCGGCTCGTCGTGTCGCAGCCGCTGAACGACCGGCGCGATCTTGGCCATGAGCCGGGTGAATCCGGCCTCCGTGATGAGCGTCCCGTTGATGCTGATCCGTTCACGCAGGTCGACGAAGTGCGGCGACGTGTACAGGCCTGTCCGATAACCAGCGTTCTGCAACATCGAGGCGGCCATGTAGCAGGTCGAGCCCTTGCCCTTCGTCCCGGCGACATGAACGGTGCGAATCTTCTTGTGGGGGTTGCCAAGGCGGGCCAGAATGCGCAACATTCTGGAAAGATTGAAGTTAGTGTGGTTGTAGCCCACCCGGACCATCTTCTCGTAGTCGGTGCGGGTGTTGAGGAACTCGAGTGCCGCCCGATACGTGCGGATAGAACGGACCCCCGTGCCGGTACCGGCGCTGGCCCGACGAACCTTGGTTACCTTGACCTTGGTTCGTTTTGCAGACGTCGGGTGCTTGATCGCTGTTCGTGTCATGGTCGCCATCCGCGTCATGGGGCTTTATAATACCGAGCGCAGGTTCGCTCGTCAACACACCCCTATGTCATGTATGGTCGTGCCGCGAGCCATGCTGTAGCACGTAACGTGTTGTGTTTTATGTATTTATGCACTAATCCAAGTGCGTTTGGCCACCGTCCGTGCCGAGCCTCCAGCGCTCGAGCTTACGTTTTTATACGCTCCAGCCGGTGAAAGGTGCGGGAGCGCGTTGCGCCGCAATTGGTATGCAAACTGTACGAGTTGAGCTTGGAAACCGGGCATACTCGATCCACATCGGGCCCGGCGCGCGCACGGTGTTGCAAAAGTGCATCACTTCGCAACAGAGCCCCTGGCACGCCGTTGTGGTGGCGGACCAGACCGTCGCCGACCTGCATCTGCATCGGCTGTTGTCGTGTTTGCCTCCCGGCCCGGTCGTGCTGACGTTCCCGACGGGCGAGGTGAGCAAGTCGCTGGCAAGCATTGAGCGGCTGTGCGAGCAGCTCGCGGAGGCGCGAGTGGAACGTCAAGCGGTCGTCGTGGCGTTCGGGGGGGGCGTCGCTGGCGATCTCGCGGGGTTCGTCGCGGCGGTGTGGCTGCGCGGCGTGCGGTTCGTTCAAGTCCCGACCTCGCTGTTGGCCGCAGTGGACGCCGCAGTCGGCGGGAAGACGGGGGTGAATCTGCGGGCCGGCAAGAACCTGGTCGGAGCGTTTCATCAGCCGCTGGCGGTGATCGTGGACACGGATTTTCTGCAAACGCTTGCGGCGCGCGACTTTGCAGCCGGCCTGGCCGAGAGCGTCAAACACGCCGTCATCCGCGATCCGGAGTTTCTGGACTGGCACGAAGCGCACGCGGGGAAGATTGTGGGCCGCGATCCGGCCGCGGTGTCGTACCTGATCGCGCGGAACTGCGAGATCAAAGCGATGGTCGTCGCGCGGGATGAACGTGAAGCGGGGCTGCGCGCCATCCTGAACTACGGCCACACGATCGGGCACGCGCTCGAGCATCTCCTGGGTTATGAGCTGCGGCACGGCGAGTGCGTGGCGCTGGGAATGTTGGCTGAAAACGAGCTGGCGTGCGTGCGCGGCTGGCTGGGGCGGCCCGAGGCTGATCGCGTTCGCAGCCTGCTCGCGCATCTCGGGCTTCCGGTGGCGCTCGCCCGGCCGTTGCCGCCCGCGGACGTTTGGGCCGCTTGCCAAGTCGACAAGAAGGTGCGGGATGCGGCGGTCCACTTCGTGCTGGTCCGTTCGGTCGGCGACCCGATGCGCGTGACGGACGTCTCGGCCGCAGAGGTGGCGCGGGCACTTCAGGCGATCCAACCGGCGTGAGGAACGGCAGTTCGCGGTTGTGGCCAGTATGCGCGCCACGTAGAATCGGCCGATGATGCAGCCCCCGCCCACGGCCGCGGAACTTCCTTGGACGACCGACGATGCGGCCGGCCAACGCGCCTCGCCGAGGCTGCGCCTGTTATGTCTGATCCTTCTAGTGGGGGGCGGAGCATGGTTCGGGAGTGCCGGCTACCGGATGATCCGGGCCGGGGCGCCAGATTTCGAGTACTTCTACAAGTCCGGCCGTTACCTGCTGACGCGGGGCGCGCTCGATCCCGGGTACGACATCGTGGGCGGGCAGGTCGTCGAGCGCGGGACGCTCGAATGGTACTGGCCGTTCGTGCCGCGCGTCATGACGCTGTTCGCCCTGCTGCCGCAATCAAAAGCCGGCTACGTCTGGCTGGGATTGAACCTGCTGGCGATGTTCGCGACGTGGCGGCTGATCGGGCAGCACGTTGTGGAGTGGCCGCGCGGCGACTGGCCCGTCGCATCCGTGCTGCCGGTGCTATGCCTGGCCGCGTACTGGCTGTGGGAGTTCCGGCTAAACCAGATCAACAACTTCACGTTGCTGCTGATGGTGGGCAGCTTCGTTTGCTGGCAGCGCGGGCGCCCCGCGACCGCCGGCCTGTGGCTGGGGCTGGCCGTGCTGTTGAAGCTGACGCCGGGCTTGCTCGTGCTGTGGTTTGCGCTGAAGCGGCAGTTCCGGGTAGTGGCCGTTGCGGTGCTGACGGTTGTTCTCGCGGGTCCCGTGGCCGACCTGGTTGCGCTGGGGCCGGGGCTGACGGGTGACGCGTATCGCCGGTGGTTACACGACGCGGTGCTGACCGGCTCCCAGGCGGGGCTGGTCCGCGAGCAATGCGAGATGGATTGGCGGAACCAGGGGCTGGGGGCTGTGCTGAGCCGCTGGCTACACCCGACGAACTACAACACACACTTCGACAACGATCCGCGGGTCGACGCCAGCTACGGGCAAGAGGCGGCGCGGACGCTCAACGTCGTGTCCTGGCCGCTTGCGACGGTCGAGCACGTTGTTGTGGCGGTGGTGCTCGTCACGCTCGGGGCGCTGATCTGGCTGGCGCGTCGGTCGGCGCGGACCCTGACGGCCGTGCAGTTGCGCAGCGAGTGGGCCTTGTTTCTGCTGGCGATGCTGTGGCTGATGCCGGTTATGAGGCGCTATCACATGATCTGGGCCACGCCGGCGGCGTACCTGCTGCTCGCCGAGGCGTACCGCTTGGGTTGGCGGGAGCGCTGGTCGAAGTTGGCACTGGCGTGCGTGGGCGTGCTGGCGGTCAGTCCGCTGACGTTGCTGTTCCGACCGTTGGAGGCCGGGGGGACGGTCCTGGCCGCGGTGCTGGTGCTTGCGTTGCCATTGCTCCTGCTGCGCTGCCGGCGGACGCGCGCGCCGGCCACCGGGGAGCAGCCGGCCGGCGGGCCCGCGCCGCCGGAGGCGGCGGGGAGCGCGGCGCCGTCGCGGCCGGCGATGCACCATGTCTGAAGAGCACCGATACGAGCGTGGGCTGCGCTTGGCGCTGGTCGTCCTGCTGGTGGCGGTCGGCGTGATCTCGTTTGACCGCGCGCGGCGCGGCGAGTTTGATTTCGAGCACTTCTACCACGATGCACGCTACGTGTGGCAACACGGCGATCTGCCGCCGCTGGAAGCCGGGAAGCACGACGAGCAGCGCCGGTTGCCGTTCTACCTGCCGGCCGTGTCGCTGCTGTTGGCGCCGCTGACGGCGGGCGGACGCGTCCCCATGGCGCTGGCGTGGGCGGCGGCGCAGGTGGCGGCGTTGGGATACAGTCTGCGGATTCTGCGCCGGTGGGCCGGTGAGACCCCGCCCTCCGCTGCGCAAAGGACGAGGCCCGCGCGCGGGGGCCTGGTTCTTGCCCTCGCCGCGGTGCTGGCGGTGCCGGCGTTGGTCGAGGCGGCGAAGTTCAACCAACTCAGCTTCTTTGTTTTGGCGTTGATCCTCGGCGCGAGTCAGGCGCTGGACCGAGAGCGGCCGCGCTGGGCAGGCGTGCTACTCGGCCTCACGGCGCTGCTCAAGCTGTTGCCGGGCATTTTTCTGGTCTGGCTGCTCCTGAAGCGGCGGTGGTCGGCGGCGGCCGCGCTGGTCGTGACCGTCGTCGCTCTCGCTCTGCTGCCGGCTCTGGCCGCGTTCGGGTGGCAGCGGACGCTGGCGTACCACCGTCAGTGGTGGTCGTACAACGTGGCCGGCGACGCGGCCCGCGGGCTGCTCAACCCGGAGCTGCGCGAGCACTTCATCGACCACCGCAATCAGTCCATCGCGCAGGTGCTGGCGCGGCTGACCTGGGCGGAGCATCCGTATCGCGTCCGCTGGCAGCCCGAGCAACTATCGCCGCAGACGTGCATGCGGGCGGCGTATGGGATCGCGGGCGGGTTGCTGATCGTGCTGGCACGACGGACGCGGCGACGGTGGCAGGAGCTTGATGTGCACGGCCGGCACGCCGAGGTCGCGGCGTACGCCAGCGCGATGCTGGCCTTGTCGCCACTGGTTCGGCAGTACTACCTCGTGTGGGTGCTTCCGGCGCTGGTGTTGTGCGCGCGCGAGGCACTGCTCGATGAGCAGTGGCACGCAGGCCCCTCACGCGCGTTTCGGGCTCGGATCGGCTGGCTGGGCCTGGGTACGTGGCTAATCGGGATGGCCGCGTGGCTCTCGGAGACGGCGCGGGCCTACGGGGCGCACCTCGTGATGCTTGTCGTGATTGGTGTGCTGATGCTGTGGACGACGGCGAGATTGCCGGCGGACGACGCACCGGCGAACGGTGAACCAGCCGGTGCGACACGCCGGCCACGGGGGGCCGACGCTATGCGCGACGAGTGAGGGTGAATACCGTGATCTCGGGGCGGCAGTTGAAACGCACGCCGGACAGCGACCCAAGGCCGCGATTCACGTACAGGCGATGGCCGTTAACGTCGAAGCGGCCCGCGTCAAAGCGCCGGTGCTTGATCGGCAGGATCGGCGCACCGAACAGCGGAATCCGCACCTGCCCGCCGTGCGTGTGCCCGCAGAGCACCCAGTCGTACGGCTTGTCGTTCAGCGCCGGGACGGTGTCGGGGTCGTGTGTCAGGACGATCGTCGGCAGGTCGGGGTCGGCGTCGGCAAAGGCTTGGTCTGGATCGCAGTAGCCGCTCCATTCGTCGTCGATCCCGACCAGTTGCAGCGCCGCATCGGCGTGCGCCACGACCTGCGCTTGGTTTCGCAGCACGGTCAGCCCGGCCTCGAGCAGAAGCTGCTCGATTCGCGCCGCGACGGCTGGACCGCGCGGCTGAGGGTGCGGACCCCACACACCGAAATCGTGGTTGCCGAGGATCGCGAAGACGCCGAGCGGTGCCTGGAGGGAGCGTAAGAGCGAGACCAACGGCTGGCTCCAGCGCAGGTCGGCGGCGTGAATGAAGTCGCCGGTGATGACCATCAGCTCCGGTTCCAGGGCCTGGCAGCGCTCGACTTGTGCGCGGAGGTAGTCGAACGGCCCCGGCGACCCGAGATGCAGGTCGGAGATTTGGACCATGCGCAGCCCCTGGAGCGCGGGCGCGAGGCCGGGCAGGTCCAGGTCCAATCGCTCGACCGCCGGCCAGAACGGCTCGACATAGTGGGCGTACGCGCCGGCGCCAAGGCCGACAACGACCCCGCCGCCGCACACGCGCAACAGGAACGCCCGGCGCGTCAGGCGGCGCGGGCCGGCCGCGGGGACGCTCTGCTGCACCGGATTCGCCTTGTTCACGAGATTCACGGGATTCAAGCTCATCGGCTCTTATGGGCCCACACGTCCGGCGGCCGACGCCAGTCGGGGCGCACGCCATATCTTAGCGTCGTACGGACGGCGGATGCGGCGGTGCGGTGGGGAAAGCTAGACAGCCCGGAAAATGACGCAGGTATTATGGCCGCCAAAGCCGAAGGAGTTGTTCATCGCGATGCGGACCCGGGCGTCGCGGGCGACATTGGGGACGTAGTCGAGATCGCACTCCGGGTCGGGGGTTTCGAGGTTGAGGGTGGGCGGGAGGACGTTGTGCTGCATGGCGAGCAAGCAGGCGATCGCCTCGACGCCGCCGCTGGCCCCGAGCAAGTGACCGACGGCGCTCTTGGTGCTGCTGATCGGGACCTTGTACGCCGTCGGGCCGAACACGGTCTTGACCGCCTTGGTTTCCGCGATGTCGCCGAGCGTCGTACTGGTGCCGTGGGCATTGATGTAGCCGATGTCCTGGGGGTTGAGGCGGGCGTCGGCAAGGGCGGCCTGCATGGCGCGGGCGGCCCCGCGTCCCTCGGGCTCGGGTTGCACGATATCGCTGGCGTCGGTGCTCGCGCCGAAGCCGATGACCTCGCCGAAGAGCGGCGCGCCGCGCCGTCGGGCGTGCTCGTATTCCTCGAAGACCAGGATGCCCGCGCCCTCGCTGAGGACAAAGCCGTCGCGGCCCTTGTCGAAGGGGCGTGAAGCCCCGGACGGGTCGTCATTGCGGGTGCTGAGGGCCTTCATCGCCGCAAAGGCGGCGATCCCGAGCGGCGTGCAGGCCGCCTCGGTACCCCCCGTGACCATCAGGTCGGCGTCGTTCCGTTGAATCGCGTAGTAGGCCGCGCCCATGGCGCTGCCCGCGGAGGCGCAGGCGGTCGAGACCGCCGCGCTCGGACCGCGCAGCCCCAGGCCGATGGCGACGTGGCCGGCGGAGGCGTTGGCCATGAGCTTGGGGATGGTGAACGCGGAGACCTTGCTCGGCCCCTTGTCGAGCAGACGCTTGTGCTGTTCTTCGAGCTCGAGCAGCCCGCCGATGCCGGTCCCGAGCATGACGCCGGCACGGGTGGAGTCGAAACTGCCGGCCGGCAGCCCGGCTTGGGCCGCGGCCTGCTTGGCCGCGACATAGCCGAAGAGCGTGAAGCGGTCCATGCGCTTGGCGGAACGGACGTCGACGAAGGGCGACGGGTCGAAGTCCAGACATTCGCCGCCGATGTGCACGTCGAACGGCGCGTAGTCAAAGCGTGAGATGGTGCGGATACCGCTGCGGCCCGCGACCAATCCGTCCCAGTAGGCGGCGACGGAGGGGCCAAGCGGAGTGACGGCACCGAGGCCGGTGATCACGACGCGACGATCGCCCACAGGGCTGCTCCAGGCGCGGGTTACTTACTGGTGGAGCTGTTGAGGTGGGCGATGATGTAGTCGATGGCCATCCCGACGGTTTGGATCTTCTCGGCCTCCTCGTCGGGGATGCTCATCTCAAACTCGTCCTCAAACTCCATCACCAACTCGACCGTGTCCAGGGAATCGGCGTTGAGGTCGTTGACGAAGGAGGTGTCGCGGGTGATCTCCGCTTCGGCCACGCCCATCTGCTCGGCAACGATCTTCTTCACCTTGGCTTCGATCTCAGACACTTCAGGCACGAGAGTTCCTCCTGCTGGTCCGGGAGCTTTCACGGCGAAAGCCCGCCTGTATCTACCGGGAGCAATCGGGTCGTGCAAGTTTCGACCGACAGACCGAATGCCCACATCCACTAGACCGCCGGCGTTTGCAGCTTGTCCGGGCGGTCCGCGCCGCGGTCGCCCGGTCCAGAGCCGCTCAAAGCGGGGAGATGATAAACGGGCCACAACCGGTTGCCAAGGCGTCCCGCCGACACTCCGCTTACTTTGTCCGCGGCCGGTACACCGCAGGCGGAAACGGCTTCCGCGGGCCCGCCCGCCACCCCGGGGCACGCGGGCACGGGCACGGCACGAATCTCAGGGCCGATGCTCGGCTGTGCGCCGTTCGCGGCGTGCGCCGGCGCGGACGCCGAGGACCCGCACAGGGATGGGACGCGGGGGACGGGGCTCGACCAGATCGAACAGCGTGGTCGGGACCCGTGGCGCAGCGGCCACAAAGGCGTCCACGTCCTGGAAGTCCCAGCGGTGCCGCGCCACCCGCTGCCCCTGCGCACCGATGACCGCGCAGCCGTGGTGATCGACGAGGACCCGCGTGGCGAAGCGGTCGCACATGGCCTCTTTGCGGCGCGGGTTGCGCTGGGCCGTCTTGACAAGATAGTGGTACAGCTCGTGCAGGTAGACGAAGAGCGCGAGCTGATAGGGGTCCGCGAGGACGAGCCGAAAGGTCTCGCGCCACCAGTGGGTGGCGTTGCATTGCGCGCGGGCGATGTGTGTGCCGAGCTGGTACGGGAAGCGCACGTGCCGGCCGAGGTTCACGAAGATCCGGACATCGCTGTAGAAGCACGTCCCGGAGAAATCCGCCCCGCGGCTGTAGCGGACGCGCACCTTCAGCCGCTCATGCCGGTACGGGTACGTGTGCCGGATGAGCAGCCGTTGGAGCCGGTCGCCGTCCAGTTCCGTCGAGTTCTGGAAGTCCATCCTCGGTTCCGCGGTCACGCCACGCGTATGAGAACCGCAGCGCGTGGGGATTTCAATCCGCCGCGGCGCCTGCCGCGGGGCGCGCACGAAAACGCGTGAGCCCGGCGATTGGCATCGCCGGGCCCACGCGCGAGGTTGATGGGTCACACATCCGTCAGAGACGGCCGGATATGGGTCTAAGGGGCGGTCCCTGTCGCAGCAGGCGCCGCACCTGGCTTGGGAGTCCGGGCTACTCGCCCTTGTTGCCGTTCGAATCCTGTTCGAGCATCTTCCGCAGGTAGGCGTTCTCCCGGCGGGTCGCTTCGAGGTCAAAGAGCATGTACTTGATGCCCAGGCGCAGGAAGTCGATGCTGTCCTGGATGGCGTTCACGCTCTTCTTGATCTGATCGTGACGGTCCTTGGTTTCCTGGGCCAACTGACGGAGCCGATCGCGTTCACCCTCCGGCAAAGTCTCGATGACGGCTACCAGCTCGGCCAGCCGTTTCTGGAAATCTGCCTCGTTCATGCTTCCTTCCTCCTGAGGCGATCAGCGGGCCGTGGGTCGAAGCCGGGCGGTGTTGGACGTCCCGCGCGTCCGTGTCGAACGCCACATTATACCCGTCCCGCCGAGGCGCTGACGGCTCGGTCCGCCGTCGTCCGCGGCTCGGCGGCCACGCCGACGGGTGCGCATCGCGCAGGATTTGCCGCCGCATGTTTTATGAGCAACTGGGCAACGTCTTCGCCACGCAGCCGGCGCGCTGGGCCCTTTTTCGCACCAGCTTCCGAAAAAGCGCGTGTCGCCCACGCCCCGGTGCCCTTGAGCGGCGCCGGGCCTTGCGATACACAAGCGCCTTTGAAGAACCGTGCGAGGTGCCGGCGATGGAGCTGCCGCAGATTCAATATGATGTTCTGACGCAACTGGCCGGCGCGGCCGGTCCCGTCGCGATCCCCGACCTGGCGCGGGCGCTGGGGCTCGACCAGTCGCCGGTGACCGCGGCCTGCGGCGAATTGCGGCAAGCGGGCCGCGTGCTGCTCGAAGAGTCCACGCACGAAGAGCTGCGGCTGGGGCCGGACGCCGAGCCGTACGTGCACAAACCGCTGCCGGAACGGGTGGTCGTGGGGGTGTTGGCGGCGCAGGGCGGTTCGTGTCCGATCACGGAGGTTCCGAAGCACTGCGGCCTCGCTGCCGGCCAGGTGGGCGGCACGCTGCGCTGGCTTAACCAGCGCGGCTGGGCGCGCAAAGAGGGCGATACGCTGGTTCTGCTCAACGCCGAAGAAGCACTCCAGCCAGACGAGCGGTTGCTGCGGGCGCTCGCGGGCGGTCGCGTGGCGGCATGGGCGCAGCTCGAGGCCGAGGGGCTGCCGGTGGCGGCGGCGGTGAAGCTGCTGGCGCCGCGCAAGGGCTTCCTGGTTGTCAAGGAGCGCACGGTTCGCAAAGTGGCCATTACGGATGCTGGTCGCCGGCTACTCGCCGGGGGCGCGAAAGGGCGCAAGCAGATCACGCAGCTTACGCCGGAGTTGTTGGCCGACGGCGGCTGGCGCAACGTCGACTTGCAGCCGTACGACGTGACGCGGGCGGCCAAGAAGCTGTACCCGGGCAAGGAGCATCCGTTCCAGCGCACGCTGGACCGCGTGCGGCGGGTGTTCTTCGAGATGGGCTTCGAGGAGATCGTCAGCCCGTGGGTCGAGTCGAGCTTCTGGGATTTCGACGCCCTCTTCCAGCCGCAGGACCACCCCGCCCGCGACATGCAGGACACGTTCTACGTCGCGCGGCCGAATTGCTGCCGGCTGCCCGATGACGCGCTCGTCGAACGCGTGCGGGCGACACATGAGAACGGCGGCGACACCGGCTCGCTCGGCTGGCAGTACCGCTGGAGCCGCGACCTGGCCTGCAAGCCGGTGCTGCGGACGCACACGACTGCGACGACGATGCGCGCCCTGGCCCGACACACGCAAGGCAAACCCGGCAAGTACTTCGTCATCGGCCCGGTGTTCCGCCGCGAGACCGCGGACTTCAAGCACTTGCCGGTGTTCCACCAGGTGGACGGCATCATCGTGGACCCGCACGCGAGCCTGGCGACGCTGATCGGGACGCTGTCGGCGTTCTACGCGAAGATGGGCTTCCCGAAGGTCAAGGTGAACCCGAGCTTCTTCCCGTACACCGAGCCCTCGGCCGAAGTGCTGCTGTACCTGGAGAGCCGGCAGGAGTGGGTCGAGATGGGCGGCTCCGGCGTGTTCCGCCCGGAGGTCACGCTGCCGGTCGGCGTCACCGACCGCGTCCTGGCCTGGGGCCTGGGCCTCGAGCGGCTGGCGATGTTCGTCCACAACGTCGAGTCCATCGGCGAGCTCTTCTACGCCACGATGCCCTGGCTGCGGGAGGAACCGTTGTGCCGGGCGTGAGAGCCGGTGCGTTGCACCGCAAAGTCCACGGTACGAGAATCCGTGTTGAGCAGTCGCGAGCGATGCCGGCGTGCAGTTGTCCTGCTGCCGGCAAGAGCATAGGGACAGCGTGCGTATGCCCACGCCGATCTATCACATCACGCACGTGAGCAACCTGCCCGGTATCATCTCCGCTGGGTGTCTGTGGTCCGATCGACGCGTGGCTGAGCATGGCGTGAGGACGGTGATCGGCTTTGATCACATCAAGCAGCGACGCCTGAAGGACATCGATGTCGGTTGCCACCCAGGCACGAAGGTCGGCGATTACGTTCCGTTCTATTTCTGCCCGCGGTCTGTGATGCTGTACGTCATCGATCGCCGGCACGCCGAGCTGCGTTACCAAGGAGGGCAGCGCGGGATTGTGCACCTTGTCTCCACGGTGGAGGCTGCGGTGGAGGTCGCGCGCGGCCGACCGTGGGCGTATTCGGACGGCAACGCCGGCGCCGGCTACACCAAATTCTACGCCGATATCCAGCGCATGAACGAAGTAATCGACTGGGACGCCGTTGCAGCGCTGGCCTGGGCGGATCCGGCGGTAAAGAACCGCAAACAGGCCGAATTCCTGGTTCACGATCACCTTCCATGGTCGGCTGTCGATGTGATCGGCGTGATCGACGATGCGATGGCGGCGGAGGTGCGCGTAGCATTGGCCTCGGCTTTGCACCGGCCGCGTGTCGGAGTGCAACCGCAGTGGTACTATTGAGAGCATTGGCGTGAGAGGTGCCTCGCCATGATCCGTAGAACCAAGGGTGACTTGCTGCAGGCTGACGTACAGGCACTGGTTAACACCGTGAACACGGCTGGGGTCATGGGGCGCGGTGTCGCCCTGCAATTCAAGCGGGCTTTCCCGGATAACTTCAGAGCCTATCAACAGGCATGCGCTGCGGGGAAGGTCCGGCTGGGCGAGATGTTCGTGTTCGCCACAGGAAAACTCCAAAACCCGCGCTACATCATCAACTTCCCGACGAAGCAGCACTGGCGCAGCCGATCGCGCTACGAGCACATCGAGCAAGGTCTGCGCGCCCTGGCGCGGGAGATTGAGCGACTCAGAATCGAGTCGGTCGCGCTGCCGCCGCTCGGGTGCGGCCTCGGCGGACTGGACTGGAATCGGGTCTATCGCAGCATTGAGCAGGCGCTCGATCCCCTGCGGGATGTGCAGGTTTGGGTGTATGAACCGGCGGGCGCACCGGCGGCGGAGAAGATGACAACGCGAACGACTCGTCCCACGATGACCGCAGCGCGGGCGGCGTTGCTAGTGCTGATGAAACGCTACCTGGAACCGCTGATGGACGAGGCTGTCACGCTGCTGGAGATCCACAAGCTGATGTACTTCCTGCAGGCGGCCGGGGAACCGCTACGCTTGAACTACGTCAAGGGCGTCTACGGCCCGTACGCGCAAAACCTCCACCATGTGCTGGAGCGAATCGAGGGACACTTCATCACTGGGTACGGCGACGGCCGCGAGGCTCCGGGCAAGGTGATCGAATGCCGGCCGGACGCCCTGGAGCAGGCGGAAGCGAGACTTGCGGATCAGCAGGGGACGCAAGAGAGACTCAATCGCTTGGCACAGCTTATCACGGGATTTGAGACGCCATACGGCATGGAGCTTCTCTCGAGCGTGCACTGGGTCGCCGCGCGTGAAAGCGAAGAAGCCCGGCAAAACGCTCCCGCGGCGGTGAGCGCGATCCACGCCTGGAGCGATCGCAAGCGCCGGCTGTTCAAAGCGGAGCACATCATGGCGGCTTGGCAGTCCCTCCGGGACGGTGAATGGCTGCGCGAATGAGGGAACACCGCCGCCTTTGGTTCGCTGGCGTGCCGGAGCAGGCTTGCGGCGCGAGTCGGAGTTCTTGCGGCTCGGCCGCGGCAGTGCCGGCACCGTCGAGATTTCGCGCGTCTGTTTGCCCGGTGCCGTTCTATTGAACTCGTGAGGAGAAGGCTGTGCCGATCATAGACATGCCCGTCGACATGCTCCTCGCCCGCATCGTGCCCTCAGAGCCCCGAGCGCAAGCGAGGGGGCCGCGCGACACGACGAAGGGCGTACCGGTCACGGTCGACGACCTCGTCGCGATCCTCCCCAAGCTCGGCTGCGAGGTCGAAGGCGTCGCCGACGTGCAGCAGTTCGCCTGCAAGGTCTGCGGCAAGATCTACGACCGCACCGAGGCCCAGGGCGCGCCGCTGCACTGTTCCCACTGCGGCGCCGACTTCCGCGCCGCGCCCGCCAGCCTCAGCGACCTCGGACCCAGCAAAGCCCTGCGACTCAACATGCTCGCCGTCCGCCCCGACATCTTCGACGCCGGCGGCATGGCCCGCTACATCCGCGGCTACCTCGGCATCCAGACCGGCCTGCCGGAATACGTGCTCGCCGCGGCCCGGCTGCGCGTGCAGGTCGATCCGCAGCTCGCGCACGAGGACAGTCTGCGGCCGTACATCGCCTGCGCCGTCGTGCGCAACGTCCACCTCGACAACGCCACCATCAAGATGGTGATGAACCTCCAGGAGGATCTGCACTGGGCGCTCGGCCGCGACCGCAAGCTGGCGTCGATCGGCGTCTATGACCTCGACACGCTGAAGGGCGACGTGTTTCACTACGACGCGGTCGATCCGGATTCGCTCCGGTTCGTGCCGCTGGGCTTCCCGCCGCAGGACCCCGCCAGCAGCCTTACGCCGCGGGAGATTCTGGAAAAACACAAGACGGGGCAGGCGTACGCCCATCTGCTCAAGCCGCTGAAGAAATACCCCCTGCTGCGCGACGGCGCCGGCACGGTCCTGTCGATGCCGCCGATCATCAATAGCGAGTCCACGCGTGTCACGATGGGCACGCGCAATTTCTTCATCGACGTGACCGGGCTCGCGCAGCGGACGGTCGAACGGGCGCTCAACGTCGTGGTCACGAGCCTCAAGGAAATCCTGCCCGCGATCGACATCGAGTGCGTGCTCATCGAGGGCTCGCACGCGGACCGTCCCCCCTCTCAGGGGGGACCACAGGGGGGTCGTGTCCCCGGCCGCGACGGATCCTGCTCACCTCCGGCCGCTCCCTCGAAGGGTGGGTCGGCGCCGGTGCGGATCACCCCCGACCTCACGCCCACCGAGATGCACCTGAGCGTCCGGCAGGCGTCGGAGACCATCGGCGTGCCGCTCAACGCCGCCGAACTGGCCGAGCTGCTTGAATCGATGGGTTACGGCGTCGAGGAGGCCGACCATGCCGACACGCTCAGGGTCCTCGTGCCGGCGTACCGCAACGACGTCATGCACCCGGTGGACCTCATCGAGGACGTCGCGATCGCGTACGGCTACGAGAACATCAAGCCGGAGCTCGTGCCGACGTTCACCGTCGGCTCCGCGCGGCCGATCGAGGAACAGTCCGCGGTGGCCCGGCGCGTGCTGACCGGCCTTGGCTTCCACCAGGTCATGACCCTCGTGCTGACCAGCGAGCCGGCGGCGTTCGGCAAATGGCGGATTCCGCCCGACCCGCGGGCCGTGCGGATCGACAACCCGATCAGCACGGAGCAGACCATCTGCCGCGTCTCGCTGCTGCCGGGGCTGCTGGAGACGCTGGCGATCAACAAGCAGTACGACCTGCCGCAGTATCTTTTCGAGGTCGGCGATTGCTGCCTTGTCGATCCCGAGGCGGAGACGGGGGCCCGCGAGGAGCGGTACGTCGCGGCGGCGCTGATCGGCACGCACGTCGGGTACGCGGATATCCGCGCGGTCGCCGATGCGTTCGTGCATGAGATGGGGGCGAAATACGCCGTCAAGCCGGCGGAGAGCCCGAGCTTCATTCCGAAACGCGCCGCCGCCCTATTCGGCAGCAGCGGCCAGCTAATCGGCTCGATGGGCGAAATCCACCCCGAGGTCCTGGAAGCCTACGGCCTCAAGCATCCGGTCGCGGTGCTGGAGCTGAGCCTGGAGAAGCTGCTGGCCCGGTGAGGCGCGGGTCGGCGATCAGCGCCCGTCAGCGCGTCGCCAGCACGTCCTCGTAGAGCGCCTTCAGCTCCCGCGCATGGCGGGCCATCGAGAGCTGCTCGGACATCCGTGCGGCGTCGGACTGGCAGGCCGTCCGCACGGCGTGCTGCAGGCAGGTTTCGATGCCGGCGGCCAGGCTGGCAATGTCATCGGGCTCATCCAGAACGACGCCGTGGCGGCCAGACTCCATGACCTCCGCCGCCCCGTTGTAGTGCGTCGTCACCACCGGCAGCCCGAGCGACAACGCCTCCAACACCACCCGGCTGCACGGGTCGTACCACGTCGGATGCGCCAGCACGTCCGCCGCCGCATACCACTGCGCCACCGGCGTGCTCGTACCTGCGAAGCGAACGCGCTGTGTAATGCCGATCCCGCGCGCTAGCCGTTCATACGGACGCGAATCGCCGCGCCCGGCGACAACCACGACCCAATTGGACCGGCTCGCCGCGGTCGCGTGCAGCAATTCCCGCAGCCCCTTGAGCTTGAAGTTGTGCGCGACAAAGAGCACGACCCGCCGCGACTCTTCCAGCCCGAGCTCGCTTCGCAGCCCCGGTCGCACCTCGCCCCGAACCGCGTCGGCCTCTACGCCGTTGAACACCACGCGCACCCGCTCGGGTGGAAACGTCGCTCCCGCCAGCGAAAGCACCTGCCGGCGCACGTACTCCGAAAGCGCCGCCACGAACACGCGACCGCGGTACTTCCGCAGCAGCGTCTCCTCCATCCGTCGCAGAAACTGCTGCCGGATGTTGAACCGCCGCCCGACGCGCTTCACCGCCCGCAGCCACGGCCCGCACATCGCCGTGCTGCGCGCGATCGTCTCGGCGTATGTCCCGCCACGCGGCTGATAGACGTTCGTGCACAGGCACGGCGTCACCGCGTGCACGATGTCGAATCGCTGCTCGCGGCAGAGCCGTTGGGCGCCCTGCACGAACTGGAACGTCTGCCCCGCGCGCGTCACTGCGCGCACCGGCACCGGCAGAAAGCGCACCAGCGGGTCGCTCGGCGGCGCCGACGCCGCTAGCCGATGTACGATCGAGACGTTCAGCCCCAACTCGCCCAAACGCCGCGCCATCTCGAAAGTAGAGGTCTCCGCCCCGCCCCGCGCCACCGCGACGTGCTCCTGGACGATCGCGACTCTCATGGACGGCCGCTCCGCCGCGCGATGCGGTCGAGAATCTGCCGGCTCTTGCGGACGATCCGGCGGGCGTAGTAGCGCACGCGCGGCGAATTGAGCTCCAGCCCCAGATACGCAGTGAGAAAACGCAGCCGGTCGGCCCGCGTCGCCCCGATCTGCTGCGCCGAGCAGTCGAGCTGCGCGAGGTCCTTGACGATCCAGCGCAGCCGGCGCCAACGGGGGCGATGGAGGCGGGCCAGATCGATCAGCATGAACTGTGGCGGGCGCTGCGCCGCGGGATCGAGGTCCGCAAACACGTGGCACAGGTACAGGTCGCGATGGCACAGCCCCGTCTGGTGAAATGCGGACACGAAGCGGGCCAGCGCCCGCACCAGCTCGTGCCGCGGCCGGCCGCGAGTCAGTGGGGCGCGACCGTCGCGGATGCCCGGCCAAACGCGGTCGAACGCATCGCCCGCCGCACGCTCGAACAACACGGCGCTGCGCACCTCGTACGGGCCACGCATCCATTCGGCAAACGCAACCGCCCGCACCGCGGAGATGCAGCGCTGCGCCAACTCCAGCGACACCCGATACTCCCACCACGCCCGGCTGTGTCGAACGGTTTGCCGCCGCACGCGGTCGAGCTGCTGGGGCAGCGGGGTGTGCAGATAGCGCTTCACGTAGAGGACGACGTCGTCGGGGCCGTCGGCCTGCCAGCGCCAGCGCTCGCGACCACCAAGCCCGGGCTTGGTCAGGATCTCCCAGCGCCCCGCCAGTCGCTCGTCCGGCGGGTCGTGCAGCAAGGCGACGGGATCGCACAGCCCGGCGCGTTGCAGCCGATCGCGCCAAGTCGCGTCGTTGATTTCGCCCCGCGTCACGTCGCGGACTCCGCCGTTGCCACGGCGGGGGTCGCCGTCCGCCGGCGCTCCTCGTCGGCCAGTTGCCGGTTCCATTCGGCGAAAAGGCGGGTCATGCGGATGCGGCGTTCCTCATGCCGGCGCCACTCCTGCGCGAGCCGCTCGATTTGCCGCATGTGCGTCTTGAGCGCCGGCGACAAGCGGGCGCATTCGCAGTAATGACGCACGAACCGCACACGTTCGGCCCGCGTCGTGAAGGGCAGGGCCGACACGGCGACCTGGGCCAACTCGCGCCACCACCAGTTCGCGCCGGCCCCGAGCCGCTCCCAGGCGTGCAGCGGATGGGCATCGACGAAGAAGAACTCCGGCCGGCCGTCGGGACCGTCGCGCACCAGCAGATTCCGCCAGAACAGGTTCCCGTGCGAGAGACCGGCGGCGTGGAGCGCCGCAAGCTGGGTGGCCAGCGCGCGAATGAGCAGATGGCGTTGGGCCGGCGTCAAGTGCAGGCGGCCGTCGGCGGTCTGCAACGCGAACATCGTGAGATTCTGCGCGCCGGGCACCTCCTCCGTAATCAAGAAGCACGCACTCAAGAAGTGCGCGGCCCGCCGTCCGCCGTACGCGACCGCCCGGACCGCCGGAATCCCCAGCTCGCGCATCGCGTTGAGCGCGGCGTACTCCGCCTGGCCGCGGTGCATCCCGAAGAACGTGCCGCGAAACGTGCCCCGCAGGCGGCTGATCCAGCGTGGAAAGTAATGGCGCTTGACGTAGAAGCCCGGTGTTTCCGCGGCGCCGGGGACGAAAAGCGTGTCGGTGCTCCGGCTCCACGCCACAATGCAGCCGTCGGTCCGCGCGAGCACCCGACCGACGGTGTCCAGGCCGCAGGCCCGCAGCCGCTCGCGGTACGCCGGGTCAATCCGCATGTGCTCGGTATGGAACACTCGCGTGCGCTCACGCCACCGTGTGGGCCGATTCTGCCCGCGGGACTGTCGCACGGACACCGTGCCGCCGCAAGACTTCCCGCACCGCCTCCAGGACCATGCCGATCGTCAGCCCGGTCATGCAGCGCAGGTCGAGCGGGCACGTCTTCAGTTGGCACGGCCCGCATTCGACGGGCATCTGCAGCTTAATCTCGCCATCATACTCCGTGTCGGTCCAGGCCTGGTGGGTGGGACCGAAGATCGTGACCGTGGGGATGCTAAACGCGTTGCCGTAGTGCCGCGGGCCCGTGTCGTTGCACACCAGCAGGGCGGCCCCGCGCGCCAGCACCTTTAGCGAGCCCAGCGTTGTGCTCGGGTCGTGGCAGCAGACCGCCTTGGTCCGCGCCAACCCGGCGATGTGCTGCATGAGCGGCCCCTCCGTTCGCGCGTTGCCGACCAGCACCGCGCGAAAACCCAACTCGTCGTGCAGCCGATCGCACACCGCGGCGAAACGCTCCGGCAGCCAACACTTGGCCGCCCCGAATGCCGCTCCGGGATTGACCAGCGCGTACGGCCGCCCGCCGTCCAGACCGTAGTGCCGCAGCAGAGCGCGGCCCGCCTGCTCCTGCTGCGGCGTAATGCCGAGCCGGAGCTTGCGGTCGGCAACCGTGCAGCCGACGTGCTCCGCGATGCGGATGTAGTACGGCAGCACCGGCGTCGGCACGAACTCGCCATCGCGTTTGAGCGGGCGCAGCCGGTCGGTGAGCATCCAGCCGCGGGCTTCACGTGCGTAGCCGACGCGGCGCCGGATTCCGGCGCGCCAGGTCACCAGTGCGGAGCGGAAGGAGTTGGTCAGCACGAGCGCCAGATCGAAGCGCGCAGCACGGAGGCGGCGCACCAGGCGCAGCGTCCGCCATTCGCGGCCCAGGCCGTGGCCCTCGGGCCAGTAGACGGTCTCGTCGTGCCAGCCGCCGCCCTCGACGATCTCGGCGACGTACGGGCGCGCCAGGTACGTGATCCGCGCGGCGTGGAAATGGGCGCGCAGGGCAGCGAACACCGGCGTCGCCATCACGACGTCGCCGACCCAGTTCGGAATGACGACCAGCAAACGCTGAACCGCGCTGTCGCTGCCGGTTTCTGACACGGCGGTACAGTCTACACGAGCGGTGATAACGTGATAATGTGATAAAGTGATAAGGGCGCGCCGCCGTAACTTCCGCGGCCTTTATCCCCTTTTCACTCTATCACCTTATCACTTGACCGCCGTGGTCAGCAGCCACAAGTACTCCACGTTGCCCCCGTGCCCGCGGATGGGGCTTTCGATCTCACCGGCTACGTGCCAGCCGAACTGCTCGATGTCGCGTCGGCAGCTCGCCAGCACCTGCGCAAGGCGCTCGCGGACGACGACGCCCGCGCGCAACCACTCCTGCGGCGCCTCATATTGCGGCTTGACGAGCGTGATGACCCGCCCCGCGCCCACTTTCAGACAACGCCGGGCCGCCGGCAGGACCAGACGTTGCGGGGTCCAGCCCACGTCGATCGTGACGAGGTCGCACGGCTCGGGACTGACGTAGCCCAGCGCGTTCGTCCGCTCGCAGACGACGACGCGTGGGTCCTTCCGCAGCCGGTAGTCGAGCACACCATAGCCGGGCTCGACCGCGTAGACCCGCGCGGCACCGTGCTGCAAGAGACTGTCGACGAACCCGCCCACTTGGCTGCCGAAATCGGCGCACGTCCAGCCGGTCACGTCCAGGCCGAACGCGTGCAGGGCGGCGGCCAGCTTCAGGCCAGCCCGCGACACGTATGGACACGTCTCGTCCGGCATGGTCAGGGACTACCAGGCTTCTGCGGCGCGACAGGAACCCAGACGCCGTTCGGCGAGCGTTCGAACTCCGTTACCGGCGACTTGGCGAGCCACTCCACCGCCTGCCCGTCGAGCACGAGTGCCACGCTCAGGCGGCGATCCAGCGGCAGCTTCTCGCGGTCGATGCGCACGCGCTGCACGTTGCGCGTCTCGAGCACCAGCCGCTGACGCTCGGCCGTCAGGACCTGTGCATCCGCCGTGGCGTCGGCGTGGAGCTTCGCGACGATCGTCAGGTATTCCGGCAGCTCCGGCTCGACGGGTGCGCTGGCCGCGGGCTGGCTCGCGGGTTGCGAGGCGGGCGGCGCGATCGCCGGCAGCGTAGCAGCCGGTGGCGCGGGCCGCGATTCCGGCGCGGCCTGCGGCGCCGGCATGCTACCCGGTCCGGTGCCGGGGCCGGGCAAGCGTTGGCTTCCCGAGCGGGGGCCGTTTTCACAGGCCGACAGAGTCAGGGCGACCGCCAGCAGCCCGACCCGCCACGGCGAACAGTTTCCGACACCGAATAGCGTCATCGGCCGCCTCCCAACGCGGATGCATGGTCCGCCGGTGCATTGTACAAGCGAGTCGCCGTGCAGCGGCAGCCCGACCTTTACGCGCGACGGGGGGCTGCGTAAAGTCTCGCCCGGGTCAGGCTCCCCGCGCGGGCCCGAAAAACGCATGGCAACCCCAGCACGACCACAACGGCAGCTCCCCAACTGGCTCGTCCAGAACCGGAACTTCGTGCTGCTCTGGTTGGCGTACGGGATCGCGGCTTTCGGCGACCACCTCAGCGAGCAGGCCCTGCTCAAGGAACGCGACGCGTTCAACCGCGAGGACCTCACCCGCGTACAGGCCCTCATCACGTTCGGCTTCTTCCTGCCGTTCGTCGTGTTCGGACCGGTGGCCGGCTGGTGGTCCGACCGCGCCAGCCGCAAGCGCACGATGGTCGCCGCCGACCTGTTCCGGGCGGCGCTCGCATTCAACATGGCGTTCATCGTCGGCCGACTGGCAAGTTGGTTGCCGCCGGTCTACGGGGATTTCTCGATCGTGATCCCGTTGGCGGTCGTGGGGACGCTGGCGGCGTTTTTCTCGCCGGCGCGCCAGGCGATGCTGCCGACGCTCATTCGCGATGACCAGCTCGTACGGGCCAATGCGATGATCAGCGCCCTGGGTACGATCGGCGCGATCCTCAGCGCGGTCGTCGGCGGGATGCTGGTGCAGAGCCTCGGCAAGCAGTGGAATTACCACCTCAACGCGCTGACGTTCACGCTCAGCGCCCTCTGCGTCGGCAGCATCGCCATGTCCCGCACGCGGGCGGTGCCGCATCCGCCGCTGGAAGGCATCTGGGCCCCGCTGCGGAGCGGCTTCCGCTACGTCGGCACGCACGCCCGCGTGCTGCAACTGATCCTGCTCGCGACCGTGTACTGGGCCGCCGCCGGCGTCGTCATCTCCGTGATCCCGGCCATCGCGAAGATCTACTTCGGCGAGAACTACACGGCATCGGGAACGTACCGCGGCGTGTTGGGAATCGGCTTGGCCAGCGGGGCCACGGTGATGACGATCCTGGGGTCGACGATCCCGATCCCGCTGGCGCTGCTCATCGGCCTGCTCGCCGCCGCGTTCTGGATTCTCGCGCTCGCGGGCGCGGTCGCGCTCCATGTCGGGCCGATCCTCACGGGCGTGTGCCTCTTCGGCATGGGCGGCGGCGGGGCGGCCATTCTCGTCACGATCATGGCCTCGCTGCAGCGCTTCGTCCCCGACGCCCGGCGCGGGCGCATCTTCGGTGTGGCCGACATGTGGACCATGGCCGCGATCGTCGCGACCACCGGACTGCTGGGCCTGCCGCACATTCAGCACATCGACAGCTATATCCCGTGGCTGCTCCTGGCGACCGGGCTCGCGTTGGTCGCGACGACAGTGCCGGCGTGGCGCGTATATCGCCGCGGGAGTCGGACCCCGGCGCTCGTCTGGCTATTCTGGCAGTTCGTGCGGTTTTACGCCGCGTTCTGGTGTCGCGCGCGGCGTGTCGGGCCGTGTACGGTACCCGGCACTGGCCCGGTCATGCTGGCGGCCAATCACGCGTCCGGCGTCGATCCCCTGGTGATCCTGGGCACGTGCACGCACCGCCTGGTGAACTTCATCGTCGAGAAGCAGTTCTACCGCAACCCGGTGGCGGGGTGGTTCATCCGCCTCGGCGGCTGCATTCCGATCGCGCGCGAGAATCCCGGGAAATCCTCGTTCGCGGACGCCCTCGCGCGGCTCGGGGCGGGCGACTGCCTGGGGATTTTCCCCCAGGGGACCTACGTCGCGCCGGAAAAGGATCAGCCGGAGGCCAAGTCCGGGGTTGGCTGGCTCGCTCTACGCAGCGGGGCGACCGTGATTCCCTGCCACGTTTCCGGCACGCGGTTCGTCGACAATCCACTGCTGTCGTTGATCCGCCGACACCGGGTCTGCGTGCGTTACGGTCCGCCGGTGGACTTGTCTGCGCTGCGCGGACCGGAGCGCAGCAAGGAGGCGCCCCAACTGGCCACCGAGCAGATTATGGGCGCGATCCGTGCTTTAGCCCCAGCGGACGGCCCGCCGTGAGACCCAAACCGTCCGAGCCGCGCCTGCCCGACGCCCCAATACAGGGCGCATGGCTGCATCCCTGGCACGTGCTGGTCCTGGGCGCGGTCGTGCCCCTGACGGTCGCGGTTCTGCTGTATCGGTGGGACGTGCCGCTGGGCTGCCCCGGGCGGTTTGTCTACCCGTATTCGCCTCTCGTCGATCATCGCATCGGCCCCGCGTGTCTTGCGGTGCTCATCGGCCTGTTCCTGGGCGGCGGCACGTGGCTCGTCGCGGCCAGCTCGGTCGCCGGGCGGCGCAGCGGATTCGTCGCCGTCGGCTTGGGCACCGCCGCGCTGGCCGCGTGGTCCTACTTCGCTCCGCCGGACCATTACAACCAGTACGTCTTCAACGCACATTCGCCGTCGCAGGACGGCGCGTTTGTCCAGGAGGCCGGGCGGGTGCAGAGCATTCGGACGTATCTGGCCGACTTCCCGGCACGGGCTCGCACCCCGCCGCAGCAGATGCGCGGAACGCGGGTGGTCAGCAACCCGCCCGGCGCGACGCTGCTGGCGGTCGCGCTCGACGGCCTGTTGCAGCGCTGGCCCGGACTCGAGGAGTTCCTCACGCGTCCATTGCGCGCGGCGATGTCCCCCGACGCCGCGCCCGGCGTCGAGTTCGATGCCGTGCGCTCGACCACGGCGCGCGGGCTGGTCTTTTTCGGCGTGCTCACCGCGCTGTGGGCCCTGGCAGCCGCCCCCCTCTATCTGGCCGCCCGCTTGCTCCTGCCGCCCACGGCAGCGGTCGCCTGCGCGCTGTGCAGTGTCTTCACGCCGGCCACGCTGCTGCTGACGCCCGGCAAGGACCCCGCGCAACTGCTCTCCGTCGGCGTTCCGCTGCTCTTCTGGCTGCTCGCCTGGCGGCGCGGTGCCCTCTGGGCAGCGGCCCTCGCCGGCGTCACCTTCGTGCTGGCTGGCCTGGTCAGCCTGGTGCACGTCTGGATTGGGGCGATCGTCGTCGGCGCGACGCTGCTCAGCACCTTTGGCTCATGGCCCGAGCTCCGCGCCGCACTCCTCCGCGTGCTTCTGCCGGCCGCGGCGTTTGTCATCGTCACCTGCGCGACCCTGTACCTGCTGTTGAACCTCAACGTGGTCGCTACCGTCCGCGCCGTGGCCGCCGCGCAGCGCGAGGTCACCCGCGGGCCGCAGGCGATGCCGCTGGTCTGGCAGCTTCTCGGCCTGCCGCTGTTTCTGCTGTTCGCGGGCCCCGCCTTGTGGACCGCGGTGGGCTGGGTGGTCGCCCGGCGGCCGGCGACGTCCGACCCACGCGACGCCGCCGCGCGCTTCGGCCGAGGCCTCGTATGGCTCACGCTCATCGTGCTGCTCGCGACCGTCAGCTTCACGAACGTCGAAACCCCGCGGCTCTGGATCCCCTTCGCCCCGTTGCTGCTGCTGGGCCTGCTTCTCCAGCTCCCCGCGCTGCGCAGCGCGACGCGCGGCGGCGTCCGGCTGATGACGGTGCTGGTCGTCGTGCAGATCGTCTGCGCCGCGGCGCAGTGGTCGCTGATGGACATGCGCGAGACGGAGACGCGCCTGCTCGAAGGCCGCTTCTACCACTGACGCCCCGGGGACTTTATAATCTCGCCTTCGACCAGCATCCGCGTACAGAACGCCTCACGCGGGGCTCGAAAGGGTAAACGTGACCGATACCACGCCCGGCTTACTGGACCGCTACCAATTCCAGTTGCGGCGGCTGCACTCGCTGAGCGGCATCGTCCCGATCGGCTTCTTCCTGCTCTTCCACCTCCTGACGAACTCGACCGCCTTCCTCGGGGCGGAACGCTACGACACCCACGTCCAGCAGATCCACGATCTGCCCTGGCTGCCGGTGATCGAGCTCCTGTTTATCTTCCTGCCGATCGCCTTCCACGGCATCCTCGGCGTCACGATCGCCTGGCAGGGCAAGCTCAACGTCCGTCAGTACCCGTACATGGACAACTGGCGGTACACGCTCCAGCGGATCACGGCGTGGATCACCCTCGCCTTTGTCGCGATCCATCTCCTGCATTTCCGCTTCGCCTACTGGTTCGGCGAGCCGGAATACGCGTCCGCCGCCCCGCGCTTCTTCGATTTCACCCGGCAGGGCTTCCTGCACCTGTGGCTGCCGGCATGGCTGTGGATATGGATATACGTCGTCGGCGTCGCCGCCGCGGCGTTTCACTTCAGCAACGGCATCGTGACGTTCTGCATCACCTGGGGCATCGCCGTGGGCTTCGAGGCGCGGAAGAAGCTCTCACTTGTCGCGGGCGCCCTGTGCATCGTCCTCATGCTGTGGGGCTTCGTCTCGCTCCACGCGCTAACGACCATGACTCGCACAGCGCCCGGAGCCGCCGAAGTTGCCCGCGGAAACGAGCAGCGGATCAGCACGCCGTACATGGCGCGGCACGAAGCCCCGTCCGCGGCCCGTGAGTGAACCGATATCGAGTCAACGGGGCCGAAAGAAACCAGCTATGGCCAAGCAACGTGTTGTCGTAGTCGGCGGCGGGCTCGGCGGCCTGTGGGCGACGCTTCGCCTGGCCGAGGCCGGCCACTCCGTCGACCTCTTCTCGCTCTTCCCGGTCAAGCGCTCGCACTCCTGCTGTGCCCAGGGCGGCATCAACGCCGTCCTCGACATCAAGGGTCAGCACGACTCGGTCGAGCAGCACGTTACCGACACGATCAAGGGCGGCGACTACCTCGGCGACCAGCCGCCGATCAAGACGATGTGCCAGGATGCCCCCGGCCTAGTCCGCACCTACGACCGCATGGGCGTCACCTTCAGCCGCACGCCCGAAGGCATCATGGACCAGCGCCTCTTCGGCGGCGTGAAGAACAGACGGACGTGCTTTGCCGGCGCGACGACCGGCGCCCAGCTCCTCTACGGCATCGACGAGCAGGTCCGCGCCCACGAAGGCGGTGGCCGCGTGCGAAAACTGGAGTTCTGGGAGTTCCTCTCGCTCGTACTCGACGAGCAGGGCGTCTGCCGCGGCATCGCGGCGCTCAACGTCCGCACCATGAAGGTCGAGACCTTCCGCGCCGACATCGTGCTCCTGGCCACCGGCGGCGCCGGCCTCATCTGGGGCCGCTCGACGATGTCCACCAACTGCACCGGGGCCGCCGCCGCCCGGGCCTACCAACAGGGCGCCAAGTTCGCCAACGGCGAGTTCGCCCAGTTCCACCCCACCGCCATGAAGGGCCACGACAAGCTGCGGCTGATGTCCGAAGCCTGCCGCGGCGAGGGCGGACGCGTCTGGGTGCCGCGCAAGCCCGGCGACACGCGCCTCGGCCGCGACATCCCCGAGAACGAGCGGTTCCACTTCCTCGAAGAGTGGTATCCCGCCTACGGCAACACGTGCCCGCGCGACGTTGCCTCGCGCGCCCTCGTCCGCGTGACCCGCCACATGGGAATGGGCGTGCGCGGCCAGGACATCGTGTATCTCGACCTGACGCACAAGCCACGCGAGTTCCTGGAGGCCCGCCTCGGCGGCATCCTCGACATGTACCAGACCTTCGCCGGCGTCGACCCCTACACCAACCCCATGGAGGTCTTCCCCTCCATGCACTACACCATGGGCGGCCTGTGGGTCGGCTACGAGAAGGACGGCCAGACCGGCGGAATGGCCCACATCAGCCCCAAGAACCACGCCACGTCCGTCCCCGGCCTCTACGCCTGCGGCGAATGCGACTTCGCGTACCACGGGGCGAACCGGCTCGGTGCCAACTCGCTGCTCAGCGCCTCGTTCAGCGGGCGCGTCGCGGGCGACGCGGCTGCGGCGTACCTCAAGAACCTCAAGTCGAGTTGCGACAAGGTCCCCGACAGCGTGCACGACGCGGAACGCAAGCGGCAGGAAGAGATCAACCAGGCGCTGCTCGCTCGCACCGGCGGCGAGAACGCGAGCACCCTGCATCACCAGCTCGGCGAGCTGATGCAGCAGTACGTCTTCGTCGAGCGCGACAACGCGGGCCTGGACAAGGCCCTGGCCGGCATCGGCGAGCTGAAGGAGCGGGCCAAGAAGATCTCGCTGGACGACAAGGGGAATTGGTCGAACCAGTCGTTGCCGTGGGCCCGCCAGGTGCAGGACATGATCGTGCTCGGCGAGGTGATGACCAAGTGCGCCCGCCTGCGCGACGAATGCCGCGGCTCGCACTACAAGGCGGAGTTTGAGCTGAAGCAGCCCGAGGGCAAGTTCGCCGGCGACCCCGAGTACGAGGCGTACACCGAGAAGTGGAAGGCGAACAACGAGCGCTGGCTCAAGCATTCGATCGCGACCCACACGCCCGCCGGCCCGCAGGTCGAATACTGGCCCGTCGACTCGTCCGTGATGCCGCCGACGAAGCCGCGGGATTACCGGTAGCGTCAGGCCTCTGTGCCGTGGGTGGGGTGGGCGTCTCGCCCGCCCCCGTGGCGTGAGGCCTCTGTGCCGGACGGCGATAGAAGGACGAAGGCGTGGAGAAGGTGGCCCGAGGTCACGGGACTTATTGTACTTTTCGGGCGAAAAGTATAACAAGGCCCAACGTTGTGGTAGCGGAGTATCATAACGGAGTTCCGTAACCGGTTGCGTACGTGGACGCTTCGGGAGTAACGGTCGCCGGACCGCCCTGCCGGCTGACGCGGAGTTGGATTGTAGAGCCGAGCTGATTTATGGGACCCTATCTAGCGCGCATCTGTTGGAACTCCAAGAACTGGGTGGGCCCGACGGGCGAAGCTGCGCGCTGCGAGCACAACAGTTATGTGGCCGAAGCCGGTTTTGGGCACGAAGAATGGCTGTTCAATTTCGCGTGGCAGCTTGGGGGGAAACATTACGCGTTTCTGCAGCCGGTCGCCAATTCGCATCAGCGGCTCGCCGGAAAAGCCGTGGACCTGCTGCTCTTCACGATCTCCCCCAATGCCCAGCGTTATTACATCGCCGAACTGAGCGGAGCCGAGGTAGTGCACGAGTCCGATGCGAGAACGGCGCTCAGGGAGTACCGTCAACGCGGGTGGCTTCGCCAGATGAGCGAACAGCTGGATTTGGTTGGCAACCTAAGCGAGCACCTCGTTTGTGACGCCCTTAGTCTGTTCAACATTCGATTTACCCCAGAGCAGGTACGCTTCCCCGCATCGGGAATGGCGCCCGTACGGAGCAAGTTCGTCTCCACCCGCAGCCGGTATGTTTTGTACCCGGTTCCCGACGCTGAAGCCGAGAAGCTAACCCGCGGACGGCGTCCCACGACAGGAACCCTGCCAACGGACCCGACCAAGAGGCGCGCCCAGCCCGAAACGACCGTCGACCGAACGCATAACGCCCTGCAGAACCACTTAGCCGAGCTTCTGCGAGCCAAGTACGGTCCGGACACCGTCAGTGTGGAAGAGGACTGGGTCGATCTGACGCTGCGTACGAACGCGTGCACGGCCATTGTTGAGGTAAAAACTGAACCGGATGCTCGTCTCGCAATCCGATCAGCACTCGGGCAGATACTCGAATACGCCTACTACCCTACGAGAGAGAGGCAGAAGCAACTCGAGTTGCACATCGTCTCGCCGGCCCCGATGACGGATGAGGTAAGCCGGTACGTGCAGATCCTCTCCGACACAGTAGGGCTGCGACTATCGTACCATCCGTTTTCGCTTGAGACCCAAACGTGTCCGATTTGACATCCAGTTCGCTGTGCCCTGCCTCCTCCGATCGCTTCGCGGCGAGGCATTCGTGGTGAGAAACATGACAGCCAGCACAACGGTTGCGAGCCACAAGGAAATCCACTTCAAGATCAAGCGTCAGGACGGCCCGAACTCCCAGCCCTACTGGGAAGAGTTCAAGATGCCCTACGCGCCGCAACACAACGTGATCTCCGCGCTGCTCTACCTGCGCGAGCACCCCGTCAACACCAAGGGCCAGCGTGTCGCCCCCGTCGCCTGGGAAAGCAACTGCATGGAGGAGGTCTGCGGCGCGTGCTCGATGCTGGTCAACGGCGTCCCGCGCCAGGCCTGCGCCGCCCTCGTCGACGACCTCGCGCAGCCCATCGTCCTCGAGCCGCTGACGAAGTTCCCCATCATCCGCGACCTCGCCGTCGATCGCCAGAAGATGTTCGACGCCCTCATCCGCGTCAAAGCCTGGGTCCCCCTCGACGGCTCCCAGGACGTCCACGAGCCCGCCCCGCGCATCTCCCCGGCCGACCAGGCCCTCCGCTACGCCTTCTCGCGTTGCATGACCTGCGGCTGCTGCATGGAGGCCTGCCCGCAGTACCACGACCGCTCCGACTTCATCGGCCCCGCGCCGCTCGGCCAGGTCGCGTTGCACAACTCCCACCCCACCGGCGGCTTCTTCAAATCTGACCGCCTGCATGCTCTCATGGACCCCGGCGGCATCGCTGGCTGCGGCAACGCCCAGAATTGCTTTAAGGTCTGCCCCAAGGACATCCCGCTCACGCACGCCATCGGCGCTCTGGGGCGCCAGACGACGGTCCAGTGGCTGCGCGACCTGCTCATCAAGTGACGGCGTACTGACAGGAGACATTTGGCCCCCAAGGGCGTCGCCCGCGCCTTTCCGTGCCGCCGCGAACCGCGTACACTACCTCCCGTCGCTATACTTGCAGGGGAGCAGAACGATGATCTTCGGCGAGGAGGACGCACAACCCATGGGGCCACAGCCACAACCGCCACAGCAGCTCCGGCTGGACACGAGCGGGATGGAGACGGTGTACGCGAACTTCTTCGCCCTGGCCGGCTCGCAGGATGAGCTGGTCCTCTACGTGGGCGCCAACTCGCCGCTGCCCAACGTCCCCCAGCCGTCGCTCAAGGTCTCGCACCGCGTGGTGATGCTGCCCGCCAACGCCAAACGCCTGATGCTGGCGTTGCAGCAGGCCATCCACGCCCACGAGGAACGTTTCGGGCCGATCGAGCTGCCGCCGCAGCGGCGACCCGACGCCCCCAGCTCGCAATGATGCTCCTGCGCACCCTTGTCTCCCGTGAGCTGCTCATGCTGGGGCTGCGGGACCTCCGTGCCCACAAGCTGCGCTCGCTGCTCACGGCCCTCGGCGTCATCTTCGGCGTCGCCGCCGTCATCTGCATGTTGAGCATCGGCGAAGGGGCCTCCGCCGAGACGCTCGCACAAATCCGCCTGCTCGGCAGCCAGAACATCATCCTGCGGAGCGTCGAGCCGCCCAAGCCGCAACAGGTCGGCAAGCAGGAGCAGACCATCAAGAAGTACGGGCTGACCCGCGTCGATGCCGAGCGCCTGGCCGCGCTGCCGGGCGTCATGGACATCGTCCGCATGCGCGACGTGGCGGACACGGTCGTGCACGGTGCGCGGCGGTTCCACGGCGTCGTGCTGGGCACGACCCACAACTTCTTCTCGGTCGTGCACGTGCAGGTCGCGCGCGGCCGGCCGCTGGCGGAACTCGACGAGCTGCGCGAGGACAAGGTCTGCGTGATCGGCGCGGCCGTGGCACGCGAGCTGTTCCCCAACGACGAACCCCTCGGACAGACCCTCAGCGTCCAAAGCCCGTCCTCCGGCCCGATGCCGTATACCGTCGTCGGCGTGCTGAATTCCGTGCTGGTCGCCGGCAACCCGGCGCAGGGGCAGGCCGCCCGCGACATCAACCGCGACATCTACATCCCGCTCTCCACGGCCGACCTGCGCTACGGCAACATCAAGGTGTCCCGCTCCGGCATCTCGCGCGACGTCAAGCAGGTGCAGCTCAGCGACGTGTACCTGCACATCGCGGCGGAGGAGCAGGTCCTCCCCGTGTCGCAGATGGTCGAACGCGCCATGCAGCACGAGCGCCAGCAGCAGGACTTCAGCATCACCGTCCCGCTCTCGCTGTTGCAGCAGGCCGAGCGGGTCAAACGCGACCGCCAGATCGTCCTCGGCAGCATCGCTGGCATCTCCCTGCTGGTCGGCGGCATCGGCATCATGAACATCATGCTCGCCTCGGTCACCGAACGCACGCGCGAGATCGGCATCCGCCGCGCGTTGGGCGCCAAGCGCTACCACATCACCGCTCAATTCCTCGTGCAGACCCTGATGCTCAGCGTCCTGGGCGGACTGATCGGCATCGCGTTGGGCATCGGCATGGCGTGGCTGCTTACCACGCTCGTGCACTGGCCGACCATCATCCCGCTGTGGGGCGTGCTCCTGAGCTTCGGCGTCTCCGCTCTGGTCGGCGTGGTCTTCGGCCTGTACCCCGCCCGCGCGGCGGCCCGCCTGGACCCGATCGAGGCCCTGAATTCGACGGCGCGCACGGCGTGAACCGCGTCCTGCACATCCTGCGCGACCCCGCACTCGACGGTCCCACGAACATGGCCCGCGACGAACACCTGCTGCATTCCGCGCCGCTGCGGCCCGCCGTCCTGCGACTCTACGCCTGGACGCCGCCGACCATCAGCCTCGGCTATTTCCAGCGCTACGCGGACGTGGCCCGCCTGCCTGCGGACGTCCGCGACCTACCGGTTGTCCGGCGCATAACCGGAGGCGGAGCGATCCTGCACGACCGCGAGGTCACGTACTGTCTGGTGCTCGACAACAGTCTGCCGGTCGCCACGCAGACCCCGCTTGCGCTGTACCAGCTTGTCCACGAGTGCTGGCGGCTGGCGGCGCCGCGCGACACCCCGCCGATCGAATCCGCTCCCGACCATCTCCCGTTGCCGACGCCGCGCACCGGCCCGTTCTTCTGCTTCCAGAAGCCAGGGCGGACGGACCTGACCGTGGGCGGTCAGAAGCTGCTCGGCAGCGCCCAGCGCCGCACGCCCGGTCGCGTATTACAGCACGGGTCGCTGCTCCTGGGACGTCAGTTCGCCTCGCACCCCGGCGCGGACCTTGGCGACCCCGCGCCCGAGTTGGTCGCCGCGTGGGTGGACGCGTTCATCGTCCGGCTCGCGGCCGCCCTGGCCCTGGAGGGTCAACCGACCGCCTGGACCGCGGACCAGCTCGCCGACGTCGCCGCACGCCGCGCGCGCTATGCCGGCCCGGAATGGACGCGCCAACGGTAGCGTCAGGCCTCTGTGCCTGACGAACAATGAGCGCGGTTGAGCTTTTCCGCGTCGAAACCTCGAACGCGTGCGCGACCCCGCATATCATGCCCGCCTATGGGCGCGGAACTGTACATGGGCGCGCGGCCGGGCCGGCGAACGCTGATGCTGACGCTCAGCGCCGCGCTGCTCGTGGCCGCGTTGGGCCTGGCCTGGTTTCAGGTGCGTAGTGCGCGGGCGCTCGGGCCCGAGCAGGCCGTGCCGAACACGCCGCTCCGCATTCGGCTGCCCGCCGGCTGGCACCCGGCGCGCGAGAACCCGCAGATCTTCCTGTCGCCGACCAAGGAGGGGGAACGGCGCAAGCTGTTCGAGTTCGAGCGGCGGATTGAAATCAAGTATCTCCGCCTGCCCGCGTTTCAGCCGCTCGACCGGCTGCTGCGCATGCAGGGTTGGGAGAACGTGCGCGGGGTTTCGCCCGCGCGGATCGGGCCGTATGACGCCGTCCAGGTGCAGCGGATCGAGCCGCGGGCGATCGGCCGCAATCGCGTCGTGCGCCTCGAGCGCCTGGTGCGGATCACTTGCCTGCCGCGCGGACAGGTCATTCAAGTCATCTACGAGACGCTCGTGGAGCTGCGGCCGGCGGATGAGGAAATCCTGGACGACGTGTGCCGCACCCTCCGCGTCGACGACGCGACGCTCGATCGACAGCCCGCAGCCTACCTGAGCGACGCCGGCCTCCAATTCGCGCTGGATGAGGCGTGGACCGTCGTCGGCGCGCCCTTTGCGGAAGTGCCTGGCGTGTACATCGGCGGGTCCGTGGACGGCGTGCCCGCCTGGTCGCTCGGAATCTTCCGGACTTGGCTGGCCACCGGCCGCACGCCGGCCGACCTGCTGGCGGACGTGGCGGCGGAAGAATGGCTGCTGTGGGATGCCGACGTCCAGGTGCAGGAGAGCCGGCGCCCGGACGGCGCCACGGTCGCGAGCCTTCGGCATCCGCGCTTCGGCGTGGCGGATGAGACGCCGGTATCCGCCCGGGTGGTTACCCAGTCCGCCGCCGCCGTCGTCATCATGTTCGTTTATGCGGGCCCGCGGAACGCCGCGTTGGCGAACGAGATTGCCGAGCGCATCGCCGGGGCCGTGCAGATTCTGCCGCTCGAGATGCTCCCCGATCTGAGTACCGCGGAACAGGCCGGCCAGAGACTGTCCGAGGCGCTAGCGCAGCGCGGCGCGCTGCCGCGCTGGGGGCGCAAGACCGCCGAAACAGACTACCACGAGGTTCTGTCCGGCCGAGAGACGGTGGCGGTGATGCGCGAGGCGCGCGGCGGCAATCCCGAGAACGGCTACGAGGGACTGGAGGTCCACCGGCGCGCGCAGCACGAGGATGCGATCCGCTGGCGAATCGACGGCCACGCGCAGACCTACGACTGGCAATGGGAGTTCGAGTATGAGACGCTGCCCGTGCGCATCACGGAGCAGCGCCGAACCGCAGAGGGGGACGTGGTGCGGACTGTGGCGATCAGGGGACGACAGCCCGCGACCTGGACCTATCGCTCTGGAAGCAACTTCGTTCCGCCGCCGACGGAGTCGATCCTGGCCGGATGGGTGGCGCGGGGCGAGGCGGACGCCGCGCTCATCGCAGTCTCGTCGCTGTTCGGCCCGGGGGTGCACACCGAGTTGCTGCGGCGACTGCCGCCGGACGGCAGCTACCCGCGCGTGCTGGTCCAGCAGGACTACCGGCCGCTGGGCTCGATCCAGGCATACGACGATGACCGCGGCGAGGAGGAGTACGAGCTGGGCCCCGCCGCCGAGTATCGGCGCGCGACGAAGTAAGGGCTAGCGGCGCCGGCGACCGGCAGGGCAGGCATGGGCGACGTGCTCTCGACAGTCTGGCAGTTCCTCTACGAGCCGTTGCAGCAGACGCCGTGGCACGACTGGCGTGGCTTCTGGCTCGGGCGGATCCTCGACGACCGCTTCGTGGTTGCTTGGTTCCTGCCGCTGGTGGCGATTCTGCTTCTGCTGCCGCGGCACCGGCTCCGCCTCGGCATCGTCGCGACGGGGCTCGTGTTGCTGGCCTACGTCTTCGGCGTGCTGTACGCCGGCTTCTGGCTCCTCATCGGCCTCGCGCTCCACCGCTTCGGCCAGTGGTACGCCGACGCCTGCCAGCGCGACCGCGCGTCCGCCTGGCGGCCCGCGTACGTCGCGCTCGCAGTGATCCTGCCGGCCTACATCGGCACGCAGCTCCTCCAGTATGTGCCGCTGCCCGCGGGCTGGGACGCCTGGCTCGCCACGCACCTGCCGTGGGTCTTCCCGCTCGGCGCCCGGGCGGTCGCTTGGGAGCCGAGCTTCTCGATCTTCCGCACGCGCGCCGCCGGCGGCCCACTGCCGCTCCTCGGCGCCCTGTTCTACAATGCCCACAACATCGGCACCGCCTACCTGCTTGTCCGCACCCTGCCCTACTTCGCCGAAATTCGCCGCGGCACCATCCCGCCCGCCCGCCGCACGCGGCTCAACTTCCTCGCCTACGTCTGCTACGCGCCCGCCCTGATCCAGGGCCCCCTCGAGCGCTTCGCCACGTTCCAGGACGAGCTCGACGCGTGCCACGCCCGCCGCGGCTGGTCGAACCTCCCGCCCGCGGCGGCCCGCATCGCCTGGGGCGTCGCGAAAAACCTGCTCGCCGTGCTCTACTTCACGCCGGTCCTCTGGTTCGGCCTGGTCATCGGCCCCTCCAGCGTCTATTACAAGCACCCCGAGCAGATCGCCAGCACCTGGCTGCTCTACGGCGGCGTGTTCCTGCAAATCTTCGCGCTCTACCTCCAGTTCAGCGGCTATTGCGACGTCTCGGCCGGCTTCGCCCGCCTGCTCGGCTACCGGCAGATAGAGAATTTCCGTATGCCGTGGCTGGCGACGAGCCTCCGCGACTTCTGGCGCCGCTGGCACATCAGCCTGTCGTTCATCCTGCGCGACTACGTGTACATTCCGCTGGGCGGCAGCCGGCGGCACATGCTCCTCAACATGTGCCTCACTTTCGTTCTCTGCGGCGCCTGGCACCCGTCGACGCTCAAGGGTGCGGCGTGGGGGCTCGTGATGGGGCTGTTCGTCGCGATCAATCACTACTGGGCGGACTGGATGAAGCGCCTCGACGCCCAACCGTCGGGCCGCCTGCCGGCGATCCGCCGCGCCTGCCTCCGGCTGCAGCCGTTGCCGCGGATTTGCGCGTGGCTGCTGACCCAGCACGCGTTCCTCTTCACCATCCTAATCTTCGCCGGCGGCCTCGCCGCCATCCGCGTACCGTGGGAGCTTCTGCGGCGTCTGTGGGCGGGGCTGCACTGACAAAGCGGCGTTTCGCCGGCCGGGCGGGCCAACGGGCGCCGCTCGACGTTGGCACGAACGCGCGGGAGCCGGTACATTTGCAGCGCGCGTCCCGCGACGCCGCCCGACCCGCATCGTGACCTGGAACGGACCACAAGGCCATGCCGACCCAACCCGCTCAACCGGACCGCCCCGCGCTGCCCGCGACCCCCACACCGGGGCCCGGCGACCCGGAGATGCCCCTGCTCTTCGAGGTCGCCTGGGAAGTGTGTGCCCAGGCCGGCGGGATCTACACCGTGCTGCGCAGCAAGGCCCAGGCCATGGTGCGGCGCTGGGGCGACGCATACTGCCTCATCGGCCCCTACCGCGAGCCCTCCGCCCGCATCGAGTTTGAACCGCAGGCGCCGTCCGGCCCGCTTCAGGAAGCTCTGCACGACCTGCACGCGACGGGTGTGCGCTTCCACGCCGGCCGCTGGCTCGTAACCGGTCGTCCGCAGGTGCTCCTGCTGGACCTCGACTCGGTGCGCCGTCGGCTGGCCGAGCTGAAGTACTTCCTCTGGAAGGACAACGGGGTCAGCTCGCCCAATGGCGACACGGAGTACGACGACATAGTTGCTTTCGGCTTCACGGTCGCGGACTTCCTGCTCGCCGTCCAGCGTCGCATCCAGCCGCGCCTCGTCCTGGGCCACTTTCACGAGTGGCAGGGGGCCGTGGCCGTGCCCGTGCTGCGGCATCGTCAAGCCCCGGTCGCGACGGTCTTCACGACCCATGCCACGCTGGCCGGCCGCAGCCTGTGCGCCGCGAACGCCAACATCTATGACCGCCTGGCGGACATCTCGGCTGGCCGCGCCGCGGTCGAGCACGGCTACGCCCACCGCCACGCGCTCGAGGGCGCCGCGACCCAGGCCGCGGACGTGTTCACCACCGTCTCCGGGATCACCGCGCTGGAGGCCCAGCACTTCCTCGGCCGCCGCCCCGACGTGCTTCTGCCGAACGGGCTGAACGTCGAGCGTTTCGCGGCCCCGCACGAGTTCCAGGTGCTGCATCGCGCGGCCAAGCAGCGCATCCATGAATTCGTTATGGGCCACTTCTTCCCCAGCTACACCTTCGACCTGGACCACACGCTCTACGTCTTTACCGCGGGGCGCTACGAGTACCGCAACAAGGGGCTCGACGTCTTCATCGAGGCCCTGCACGAGCTGAATCAGCGCATGAAGGCCGACCGCACGACCACCACGGTCGTCGCCTTCATCATCACCCGCGCCGCCTATCGGACGCTGAACGTCGACACGCTCAACCGCCAAGCCATGTTCAACGAACTCCATGACGCCTGCGAGGACATTAAGGAGGAAATGGGCACCCGCCTGTTCCACACCATCGCCACCGGCGGCCTGCCCACGATCGACGACCTGCTGACCGAGTCGGCCGCCGTGCGGCTTAAGCGAATGGCCCACGCCTGGCGCGCCAGCCCGCCGCCGACCATCGTGACCCACGATCTCCTCGATGACGCGGGCGACCCCGTGCTCCGGCACCTGCGGCACCGCGGCCTGTGGAATCTCGAGGCGGACCGCGTCAAAGTCGTCTTCCACCCCGAGTTCATGTCCGTCACCAGCCCGCTCCTGGCCATGGAGTACGACCAGTTCGTACGCGGCTGCCACATCGGCGTCTTCCCCTCCTACTACGAGCCCTGGGGCTATACGCCGCTCGAATGCGTGGTCAGCGGCATTCCCGCCATCACCAGCGACCTGAGCGGCTTCGGGGACTTCGTCAGCCGCCACTTCCCGGACCATAACGCCGACGGGATGTTCGTCGCGCGGCGGCGCGGGGTGAGCTTCGAGGCCACGGTCGCGCAGGTGGTCGAGTGGCTGTACGCTCTGACCCGCATGTCCCGCCGCGAACGCATTTCGTTGCGCAACAAGGTCGAGGCACACGCCGAGTACTTCGACTGGAGCCACCTCAGCCAGCATTATGTGACGGCGCACCGCCTGGCGCTGGCGCGCCGTTTCCCCGGCGTCCGCGCCGCGCCCGTCGCGCGTGAGCTCGAGCCCGACGAGCCGGTCGCCGCCGAAACGCTGGCCGGCGGACCGCCCCGGCGCCGCGCCCGCAAGACACGTCGCCGCAAGGAAGCCGGCGGATAGAGGGGCGGCGGGGGAATACTCGGCCGCTTACCGGACTCTCGGACTCCGGGGCGAGTCTGGGGCGCTGCGCCCCACACCCGCGACACCCCACGACCGCCCGCGCCGAATACGCGCGCCACCGCCTGCACGCAGCGCACACGCCGCAAAACACCGTGGGCCACGTCCGATAGCGCGCAATGTGCGCCAACGAGGCATTTCGTGTTGCCTCGCCCGCAGACGCGAGACTATAATGAGTTACAGAAGAAGCCAGTGGTCGGACTCGTGGAGGGTCCACTTCGTCTGCGGGCCGGGTCACCGCCCCTTTCGGGATCAGTGACTCACGCCCGCGCCAGCCGCGGGCGCTGGCGTCGTGTTGAATGCGACGGACGCGACTCCACTTGTGACGGCCGCTGTTGGGGTGCGTGCGAGAGGCAAGGAGATACGCCCCTGGAGTGTCGCGAACGGCTCAGCGGTTCGTCGTCGCATCGTCCAACGACTTGGACGCGCGGGGACGGACCGCAGAGTCGTCGATATATGTGTGGCTCTTGTCGTTTTTGACCGCGGGATGCGGAAGGAGGTTCCGAGTATGCGAAGCACAAATCGTATGAGTATCGTCGGGCTGGGTCTGGTGCTGGCGGCGGCCATCACGCCGCTGTCGGTCGCCGCCTGGCAAATCACCACCATCGACGGCATCACCCCGCCGCGCGACGTCGGCCAGTACGCGAGTATGGCGGTCCTGCCTTCGGGCTGGCAGCCGGCCATCAGCTACTTCGACGCGACGAACCAGGCCCTGTTGTACGTGGAATTGTGGGGAAGCGGGGCCGTGACCACCGTGGCCACCGGCGTCGGCACCACCAACGTCTACAACAGTCTGGCCATCGTCGGCGGAGAGCCCGCCATCAGCTTCTATCAGTACGGTGTCACCAACGGCACTCGGATTCTCAAGTACGCGCACCGCACCGGCGGCACGGGCGGACCGTGGACCATCGAGACCGTGGACGCGAACCCACTCTGCGGTGCGTACAACTCGCTGGCCACCGTCGATCCGAATAGTGGCAACCCGGCGATCAGTTACCTGGACGCGGCCAACTCCGCGCTTAAGTACGCCACGAAGAGCGCCGGGATCTGGACGACGACCACGGTCGACCCCAACGCCGTTCAGGGCTTCACCAGCCTCGCCTTCATACGCGATCCAAACAACTCGGGCCAGATCTGGCCGGCGATCAGCTACAGTGGCGCCGGCAGCCGGCTAACGTTCTCGTGGAACGACGGCACCTGGCACCGCAAGGTCGTCGATACCAGCTACCACTATAACGACACCAGCCTCGCGGTCATCGGCGGCCAGCCGGCCATCGCCTACTACGACACCAGCAACGGCAACCTGTGGTTCGCGCGGCACACGGGCACGAATCTCAACTTCGGCTGGTTCAAGTGGATCGCCGCCCAGGGCGCGCTCTCCGCGCCGGTGGGGCGCTACCCGAGCCTGCTCGCGCACCCCGCCTCCCCGGGCGCCCCCATGATCAGCTATTACAACAGCGACCCCAACACCG
>CAIWOY010000072.1 GCA_903914415.1 uncultured Phycisphaerales bacterium
GCGACGCTGCCGAGCGACGCCGCCATCTGCGGCTCCTCGAGCGCGACGAGCGGGTTGTCCTCGCCGTCGTAGATTTCTGCCCAGCGATCGTACCCCGCGCGGGTCGGGAGTATCTCGGCCGCTTCGGTGCCGGGGGCGTCTTCCTCAGGTCGTAGCGCCATGGTGCGTGAGAATCTATGCGGCGGCGCAGCGCGGGTCAAACGAGCCGGCGCCCCGCTGCGGAACCTGACGTGACCCCCCCCAAAAAATAAGCCCGAGCGGGAGGGCCGACAGGCCGGGGGGGAAACCTGTGCTGGCCGCTCGCCGCCCGAGCAACCTGATTCTACACGCCCAGCGGCGGACCGCAACAGGAAAACTGCGCGGCGTTGCCGCACCATCCGAACCCGCCCCGCGAAGGGCCGACCAGGCCCCGGAGTGGCGTCCGGAGTTCTGATTGCGCCGCCAGGCTCGGCCACTCCACTTGCGGCTTGCACCCAAGGTCGCCGCGCTTGCGTAAGTGCGGCCGGCGGGTTGAAATGACGTTTTTCCTGGGCCGCGCGCGGTGCGGCCCGTCGATTGGGGCTTCAGATGCCTCCCGTTATGGCCATGCTGACAATTCTGGCGGTCGCCGACCGGATCGCCCACGTCGAGGGCTGGATGCAGCAGGCGTTTTATCCCGTGCTGCTCCTGATCCTGGTCGCCGCCAGCCTCGGCGTGCCGCTGCCGGAGGACATTCCGCTGATCGCCGCAGGGGTGCTGCTGCGCACCAACCCGGAGATCGCCTCCTGGCAGGGGACGATCGCGGTCGCGCTGGTGGGGATCATGGTGGGCGACCTGGTGCTCTACATGCTCGGCCGGCGCTGGGGCCCCGAGGTGCTGAAGCACCGTTACATCTGTTGGTTCCTGACGCCGGACCGTTTCGCCCGGATTTCCAGGCGGTTCCACCGCCACGGGACGTGGTTTTGTTTCTTCGGCCGGTTTCTCATGGGCATCCGCGCCGCGATGTGCATTACCGCGGGCGCGACGCACTTTCCGTACTGGCGTTTCCTGCTGGCGGACCTCGCGGGGGCCACGGTTTCCGCCCCGCTGTTCCTGCTCCTAGGCTACTGGTTCGCCGGGATGATCCCGACGCTGCTGCACTACCTGGCGGACGCCGAAACGAGCGCGTTTGCCGTCGCGGTGGTCGCGGCGGCGCTGTTTGTTCTGGCCTACCGGACGCGCAAGCAGCGCCGTGCGCGGCGCATCGCAGCCCTCCGGGCCGCGTCCGACCGCGACGGCCCTGCGTCGAATACGAACTCCTCCCCGGCGCCGCGACCGCCGGCGGATTCACGCCGCAGCGTTCCGTCGATCGAAACCGAGCGCAGTCAGAGCCGCTAGCGCGCTGCCGCGTGGAAATTGCAGCATATCTGAGCCGCGACATTCATGTCGTGCGGCCCCTCCGCGCGGCCTGAAGGCCGCGGCTCCAGTCCGAATACGATGGAGTATTTGCGCGGCAGCACGCTAGTGTAGTGGCTCAGAAATAACCGCACGTTACGGACCGGGGAGCATGGGCCTCCGGCCCGTGCGAATCGCTGCCGAAAC
>CAIWOY010000073.1 GCA_903914415.1 uncultured Phycisphaerales bacterium
CTCCCTCCCAGGGAGGGGCCGGGGGAGGGTCGCGTCATTCCCTTGCTCCCGCCGACGATGACGCCATCCCCCGCCTCCGCGGCGTCCTCCTCCCCGCCTTCGTCAAAGCCCACGGCCACGACCACGAGCAACCCATCATCGGCATCGCCAAGGACGAGCCGCTCACCAGTTGGCTCGACCACGCGGTCAACCTCTTCACCGGTTTCATGAACACCCAGGGCGACCGCCTTGCCGCCGAGCTCGGCTGCTCCCCGCGCCTCGCGACCTACCGCATGGCCCGCCTCTGCGACATCCACTACGGCATCACCGCGTGCATGGTCCACCACTGCAATTACAACAAGTACCACCTGGAGGAGATCGCTCAGGCCAACGAGGCCGCCGGCACAATCATGATCGTCGCCGTCGGCGGACAGGACCGTCATTACCTCGCCGACCTCCTCGACAAGCCGGAGGACGCCATCGCCCGCCTCGACGCCGCCCTTCGCATCAGAGGCCTCCAGCGCACCAGCTTTTGCCCCGGCCCCGACCAGGTCTTCTCCAACAGCCGCCTCGTCCTCGTGCCCCTCAAGAACTGGGCCCGCCAGCACGGCACGCTGTTCCACATTCACAGCGCCGAGGAGCCCAAGACCACCGTCTGGTTCCAGGAAGCGATCGAGCCCGGCATGACCGAAGTCGAATTCGCCGAGTCGATCGGCATCCTCGACGACCGCACCGTCCTCGCCCACCAGGTCAACTGCGGCCCGCGCGACGTCGCGATCCTCGCCCGCACCGGCGCCCGCGTCGTCCACAACCCCCTCGCCAACACCATCCTCGGCTCCGGCATGCCCCCCATCATGGACATGCTCGCCGCCGGCGTCCCCGTCGCCATCTCGACCGACGGCTCCGGCTCCGCGGACAATCAGAACATCCTCGCCGCCGCTCGCCTCGCCGCCCAATACCAGCGGGCCCTGCATCAGGACGCCACGCTCCTGCCTGCCCAGCAATTGCTTGAGATGATCACCGTCGTCCCCGCCGCGATTCTCGGCGTAAACCAGGGCGAGCTGGCCCCCGGCCGCCAGGCGGATTGGATCGTGCTCAGCCTCGACCGCCCGAACCTCGTGCCCACGCGCCTCGACAACGTGACCGAGAACCTCCTCTGGGCCGCCGACGGCAGCGAAATCGACACCGTCGTCGCCCGCGGCCGCGTCCTCAAGCAAGCCGGCCGCATCCTCCCCTTCCTCGACGGCACCACCCCCGAGCAGATCATGACCACCGTCCAAGCCCTCAGCGAGCGCTTCGCCGACTATCGCGCCTCCGCCGCCGAGCTAAAGGGCACCGGTGCCCACCGGTAGGAGTAGTATGGGCGTCTGCACAGGTAGGGGTGGGGCAGGCGTCGCTGCCTGCCTGGGTAGGGTGGGCGTCTCGCCCGCCCGTAGCGTCAGGCCTCTATGCCTGACGGCTGGCGTGTGCGTCTCGCCCGCCAGCACAGTCGTAGGACCCGCACATGTTCATTAGCGGTATTCTCCTCGCCGCCGGCAGCTCCACCCGCATGGGCGCCGACAAGCTCCTCCTGCCCTACCAAGGCCGCCGCCTCATCGACCGCGCTCTCGCCGCCCTGGTCGACTGTCCTCTCATCAACGAAGTCCTGATCGTCGTCCGCCCCGACTTCCCGCCGCCGTGGGAGGGCGACCCACGGGAGGGCGAGGCTCCCGCCGAGCCGTCGTCCGCGTGGGAGGGCGAGGCTCCTGCCGAGCCGCCGTCCGCACGGGAGGCCGAGGCTCCCGCCGAGCCGCTCCTCGCCGCCCACCCCAAATGCCGCCTCGTCGTCAACCCCGACCACCGCCAAGGCATGGGCACCTCCCTTCGCACCGGCGTCCAGGCCGCCAACCCCGCTGCGGACGCCTACGTGTTGTCGCTGGCCGACATGCCCGAAATCACCAGCGACATCGTCGCCGCGTTGATCGACGCCTTCTACAAGGCTGGAAAACAGGTGCTCATTCCCGTCTTCGACCAGCGCCACGGCCACCCCGTCATCTTCGCCGCCTCCTGCCGCGCCGAGCTCCTGCGCCTCTCCGCCGACGCCGGCCCCCGCGCCTTCATCGCCGCCCACCCGGAACTCGTGGCGTACCATCCCGTGCCGCACTCCGGCGTCCTCCGCGACATCGACACCCCCGCCGACCTCCAGCCGTGAGCCGTAGGGTGCGTCCTCGACGCACCAACTCGAATCGCGTGCCACGGCCGTGTCGGCCGTGAGGCGTAGCGTGCCGCGCCGAATCCGAGCCGCGACTGGTAAGGAGCGTTCGCGGCGAGGCGCCGGAATGGTCCCGATAACCGCGAAACGTGCATAGGACGCTCCGGCGTGAAGGTGCCCAAGCTTGCCACGGCGCGCTACTCCAGGGTTGGGCACCTTCGGCTGGCGGCGTCAAAAACGCGGTTCCGGTCGGTGCGGCGTTGGCCACCTTCGGCCGGCGGCGTCCGCGTGGTAGACTGCGGGCTCAACGAGGTGCCGTCGTGCCCAGCCGTCCCATTCGATTAGCCAAGCTCGCTCCTTCCGTCCTGCTGGCCCCGGCGCGCGCTGACGCTGCTATGCTGCGTGGTGCTCACGCTCGTCGCCAAGGCGTGGCTCATCCGGCGACGGTGGATTCGGCTGGCACGTACGGAAGTTCTGACCCGCACATGAGGAAATCCTGATGAACACCAAGGGACAACGCGCCACACTGCAACGGATCGCGCGGCGCGCGATGACCGATCGCGGGCTGCTGCCGGACTTCTCGCCCGCAGCGCTGGCCGAGCTGGACCGCATCCACGCGCCACCCGCGCCGGCCGCCAGCGCGGCGAAAGACCTGCGGGACCTGCCGTGGGCCTCGATCGACAACGACGATTCACGCGACCTGGATCAACTCACCGTCGCCCAGACGTTGCCGGACGGCGCGGTCAAGATCCTCGTGGCCGTCGCGGATGTGGACGGCCTCGTGAAGAAGGGCTCCGCGCTCGACGAGCACGCGCGCCACAACACGACCTCCGTCTACACGGCGGCCCAAGTCTTTTCGATGCTGCCCGAGCGGCTCTCTACGGATCTGACCTCGCTGAGCGACCAGGCAGACCGCCCGGCCATCGTGATCGAGCTGGTGATCGGCCCCGACGGCACACTGCGAACCTCGGACATCTACGCGGCGACGGTCCGTAATCACGCCAAGCTCGCGTACGACGGCGTGGCGGCCTGGCTGGAGGGGCACGGGCCAGCGCCGGCGCCCATCGCCGGCGTGAAAGGACTCGGTGACAACCTCCACACACAAGATCAGGTCGCTCAGAAGATCAGGGCGTTCCGGCACGAGCACGGTGCGCTGGACCTGGAGACCATCGAGGCGCGCCCGGTCTTCGACGGGGACGAGATTCGGGATCTGGCCATTGAGCGCAAGAACCGGGCCAAGGAGCTGATCGAGGACTTCATGATCGCGGCCAACGGCGTGACGGCGCGCTATCTGGAGGCAAAAGGCGTGCCGTCGCTGCGTCGCGTCGTGCGCGCGCCGAAGCGCTGGGATCGGATCATCGAGGTAGCAGCGCAGTACGGCGTGCACCTGCCGGCGGAACCTGACCCCAAGGCTCTGGCGCAGTTCCTGGCTCAGCGGAGGACGGCCGACGCGGTTCGCTTCCCCGACCTGTCGCTGACGATCGTCAAGCTCCTGGGGCCGGGTGAATACGCGGTCGAGCTGCCCGGCGATGCCGCGCCGGGCCACTTCGGGCTCGCGGTTCGGGACTATACGCACTCGACGGCGCCGAACCGCCGATACCCCGATCTGATCACGCAGCGGCTGCTGAAGGCCGCGCTGGCGGGCGCGTCGGCCGCGTACAGCCGCGCTGAGCTGACCGAGCTGGCGGTCCACTGCACAGAGAAGGAGGACGACGCCAACAAGGTCGAGCGGCGGGTCGGCAAATCCGCCGCCGCGCTGCTCCTGGTGTCGAGGATCGGCGAGCAGTTCGACGCGATTGCCACGGGTGCGTCGGCGAAGGGGACCTGGGTCCGCGTGTTTCATCCGCCGGTCGACGGAAGACTGGTGGACGGCTTCGAGGGCGTCGACGTGGGCAGCCGGCTCCGCGTCCAACTGGTTCGCGCGGACGTGGAACAAGGGTTCATCGATTTCAAGCGCGTCGGTGCGTCGGCACGTTGACGCGCACTGCGGTTATCCGCACAACCGCGGGAACTGCGGCGTTTTGCGTCCCAAAGACATCGCCTAGCCGCGGCGCCGCGCATTCGCCCCTGCTCCGTTGGCCGCCTCCTGCCGCGCCGAGCTCCTGCGTCTCTCCGCCGACGCCGGCCCTCGGGCCTTCATCGCCGCCCACCCGGAACTGGTGACGTACCACCCAGTGCCGTGCCCCGGCGTGCTTCGCGACATAGACACCCCCGCCGACCTCGCCTAGTCTAAGGCCCAGCCGCTTGGCGAGGGCCGCAGGCTCTGCGTCGTCTGGAGCCCGCTGGGCGGCGACGCGGAATTGGTCCGCATCCAGAACCCGGCGTAGAAGTCCGGCCGCGCCATGCGGCAAATCACAGCGCCCCGATATCACGAAATACCGAAGGACGCGGTGATTACCACAACCAGGAGAGCACGACAATGCCGGCACTTCAATTCCTGCCGTGGTGCCACTTGGCGGACGAATGCTGCGCTGGCGATGTGACGTTGCTGCCGTTCACGCGCGACAGCAAGATCAAGGGCAGCGATGCGCTTCACACAGCCTGGGCGAGATTGATCCTCAACCCCTACAAGAACTCGGGTGGTCTCCCGGTCCGTCAGGCCGTTCTTGTCCGATACGGGGACAAAGACCTGTTCGCAGACGTCTCCGACGATGAACGAGCGAGAACGTCTGAGTGCGTCGATCTCACGGCGTTCGCGGCTCTATCAAAGCGCGAGTTCTTCATTCCATGGCGTCGGAACTGCAACTTCGACAACTTCCGCATGGTTGGGCACAGATTCCCAGATGACCCAGCGTGGGCCGCGATCGTCACTCGCCGACCGGAGGGCGAGACCTGGAACATGGTCGCGCTGGCGGAGGTGGTGTTCTCGCAACCGCTGCATGTAAACAGCAAGTCCGCGATTGACATCGATCGCCCGCTTCTGGAGGCGATTCTGAAGCAACGATCCGAAGGAGACCAGGACGAGTGGCGCCGGTGGCAAAACGCCATTATCTGCTTCAATCGTGCCAACACAGATGACTCCGCGATGCTACATCAGGTCGAGTGGACGCTGCTCTGCAGTGCGTTCCAGCATCTGCTTGACGCGAACTCGAAGGCGAAGGATGTCGCCCGGCTTTTTGCTGAAGCTACACCTCAGGCTGATAAGGTGCTGGCCACTGCCTCGCGCAGGAAGCCGGAGCGTCGGGAGAAAGTTGATAAGTCCTTGCGTTACGAATGGCTGCGCGAGTTCTACCGGATTCGCGGAGATTTCGCGCACGGCCGGCTTACAACCCGACAGCCAACGGCCTGGAACCTCGGGGAGCACCTCCTGCTCGCGAAGATGGTGTTTCCCCTTCTCGTTCGGTGTCTGCTGGCGAAGGCTGGACGATATCAGCTCGTCCCCACGGATTGCGCGCAGCTCCGTGCCTTCGAACCATTCGCAGATTGCGAGAGCTTCAAGCCGGACGAGTTGTCTGATGATGAGCCACCCTGGCAGAAGTGCCTGGAAGCCGAGCTGCAACAAGCTCACTTGGAACGCGTTATTGCTGGCCTTGGCGAATCGTCGCAGTCAGGGGACAGCAAGAATGCCTCATGACCACCGACTCATCAAGGACTACGTCTCGTGGCGAGCGGGACAGGCACGCATTTCTGCTGCCCTTCCGCGCCGCCGCACATTCGCCCCTGCTCCGTTCGCCGCCGCTGCACTAGTGTACCCGCTCCCAGGCTCGCCGCCTGCGCCCAGCAGCGCGCCGCACCGCGCCCATCCCCCCGCCCCTGGGCGCCCTCTCGGCGTCCAAGCGAAGCCGACCATGCACATGTTCGAACCCGCATCCACCTTCAACCGGCGCGACCGTCCCCTTCCCTCCTTGCACTGCACGCGCGGCCGCCGCCAGCCGCCTGGCGTTGGACGGCTCCCGCCCCTCCTCGGCCCGAAGGCCCGCCCCGCCCCGCTCACCGTCGAATCGGCACGACCTCGCGGGTGAGCTTGGTCATTGCGTACACGTGGCCCAAGCACGCGCCCTTTACCGTCTTCTGCCCGGCATCGCAGAACTCAAACTCCGTCACACCAGCGTCAGTGAAGGCATCCCGGGCCGCTTGCGAGACGTAGATCGTCGAGTCGAGATCAGGCGACCCCGCCTCTTCGGCAGCACGGGGCACGCAAGTGCTGACGCGCTGCGCCAGATTGACTGCGGTGCCGATGTAGTTCTCGTCGCCGTTGATGTCGCGGAATACGTACGCGCTGCCAACGTGAACGCCCATGCGCCACGCGATCGTCGGCGCTCCATCCGCCGCAAAGTCGAGGTTGAACCCCGCTAGCGCGTGATTGATGGCGAAAAGCCATCCGGGGACGTCCCTCACAGCGGTTTCATCGAACACAAAAACGGTGCCATCACCAATCGAGATCAGCTTCCTCACCCTGGCGCCGCGCACGGCGCTGCGCACGAGGCACTGGTAGCGGACGATCATCGCAAGCTGGACATCGTCCGGCTGGCCTGAAAACCCAACGATATCAAGCAGTGCTACCGCCACACGGACAGGTCGAAGAAGTGCGTCAGCAAATTCCTTCGACTTCAGGAAACCCTCGAGAGGCGGCCCACTAGGCACGTGAATCTGCTCGTCGGCATACTCCAGAGTGGGCAGGATAAAGTAGCAGACGCCGCCCTGGGCCTCGTACTTGGCCACTTTGTGTCCCTGGCTCAACAGCTCTCGCAGCTTGTCAAGTTCTCTCTCCGTGACGCTCATTCACTGGCCTCCGCAACTCCCCGACGGTCTTGGGGCCGCGGGCGACAGGCACCTATTCCTGCTGCCCTTCCATGGCGCATTCGCCCCTGCTCCGTTCGCCGCCGCCCCACCAGTGTACCCCTTCCCAGGCTCGCCGCCTGCGCCCGGCAGCGCGCCGCAACACGCCCATGCCCGCCCGCGCCGCCCCGCCAGCCACCGCGCAAAACGCACAAAATCGCGCAGCGGCCGCCAATCTCGCGCAGCCCCCGCCAATCTCGCGCAACCCCCCCGCCCCGCCTTTCTTCCCGCCCGTTTCCGGTGAATACTTACCCTGTCCGCGCGGACGTTCCGCGCCCGCAGGTTCGCCTGACATCGGATCGCCTTTCTGTGATTTCGCTCCTCACCAACTCACGGCCTTTGCGTCCTCGGCGCTCTTGGCGTCTTGGCGGTTGCCTTGCGTTGGGTCCGGATAATCAAGTGTGCCAAGGGGGGGTACACACCTTGGCACACTTGGCATCCTTGCGTTTCTATACCCGCCCGCCCGGTTTTTATCCGGAACTCCGCCAACCCCTTGGCAATTTTGGCACCCTTGGCGGTCTTGCTCGCCTGCCGCGGCCCCAAGGTGATCAACAGGGGGTCACACACACATGATCACCTTGATCGCCTTCGGCTGGCGACCCCCAAAACCCGGCTTGCCGCGGCCAGATCGCCGCTACCATACTCTGGCAGCGTCGGCCCCCCGGCGTTCCGGGACCGAGCTGATAGGTAGAAGAACGTGGTTTCTACGAGAATCCTGATCAAAGGCGCCGGCGAACACTCCTCCGGCACCGCCCACCGCCTCTTCCGCGCCGGTTTCCGCGTCGCCATGACCGACCTCGCCTGGCCGAAGGCCGTCCGCCTCACCGTCTCCTTCTGCACCGCCGTCTTCGACCGCGAAATCACCGTCGAAGGCGTCCGCGCCCGCCGCTACACCCTCGACGACGCCGCCATGCTCGCAACCTTCGATTGGTCCCACATCCCCGTCTTCATCGACCCCGACTGCCGCCTCAAAGACCTCTGGCGGCCCGACGTAATCATCGACGGCCGCATCCTCAAGACGAACCTCGACAACCGCGTCGGCGACGCCCCGCTCGTCATCGGCTACGGCCCCGGCCTCATCGCCGGCCAGGACGTCGACTTCGTCGTCGAGACCAACCGCGGCCACGACCTCGGCCGCATCATCACGCACGGCCCCGCCGCCGCGGACACCGGCGTCCCCGGCCCCATTGCCGGCTTCACGCACCAGCGCGTCCTCCGCTCCCCCGCCGACGGCACCCTCCAAGCCCATCGCCGCACCGGCGACATCGTCCACGCCGGCGAGACCATCGCCACCGTCGCCGGCCAACCCGTCACCGCCGCGATCCCCGGCATCCTGCGCGGCCTCATCCACTCCGAATCGCCCGTCGTCCTCAACCAGAAAGTCGGCGACATCGACCCCCGCGGCGACCCGGCGTATTGCGACACCCTCTCCGACAAAACGCGCACGATTAGCGGCGCCGCCCTTGAGCTCGTCCTGTCGTTTCTTCGCGCGCGGGACCGAACCCCCCTCCCTTTTAGGGAGGGGTCGGGGGAGGGTTGAGTTTTGTCCGCCCAGCCCCCGGCCACGACCCTCGACGACGCCTTCGCCCTCGCGACCCACTCCTACATCTTCCTCATCGGCGGCGGCGGCAAGACCACGCTGATGTTCGCCCTCGCGCACCACCTGTCGCGCGCCGGCCGTACCGTGATCTCGACCACCAGCACCAAGATCCTCTATCCGTCGCCGGCCAACGCCGCCCACGTCATCGTCGAGTCCAACCCACAACGCGCCGCCGCACACGTGCGCTCCGCGCTTCCCACCGCCGGTCATGTCGCCCTCGCCAAAGCCCTCTGCGACGGCCGCCGCAAATTCGCCGGCTACTCTGCGGCCGACTTGGACTCCCTCCGCCACGCGCACGTCGCGGACTACATACTCGTCGAGGCCGACGGCTCCGCCGGCCGCTCCCTCAAAGCCCACGCCGATCACGAGCCGGTGATTTCGATGCACGCCGACCTCGTCATCGCCGTCATCGGCACCGACTGCCTCGGTTGCGAGCTGACCGACGCCCACGTGCACCGTGCCACGCGCTTCGCCCAGCTTCTAAACCGCCCAATCGGAACGCCCCTCACAGCGGAAGACATCGCCGCGGTTTTCTTCCACCCCCTCGGCTATCTCAAGGCCGTCCCCCCCGCCGCCGACGTGATCGTCCTGCTCAGCAAGGCCGGCGTCGCCGCGCAGCGGGCCAACGCCCGGAAGCTCGCCACCGCGTTGCACGCCGCGGATCACGATAAACGCATCGCGCGCATCGTGCTGGGCGAGCTGGCCGGGCCGCGCCTCTTTGTAGAACGTATCCACTGAGCGCGCCCCGACCACGTTGAGACTGCGTGGCCGCCGCGCTGCGTCCAAGACCGGCCCGCGCCACACACTGGGTCCTGCTTCCCACGCCGCCTCGAACTGTCGATAATCGCGACGCCTCGCGGAGAGAGCTGTGGCGTCGAATGTAACGTGGCGTTCGCCGTACCGCCTGCAGGAGGCTGGCCTGGTGCTGGTCATCCTTCTGCTGGCAGCGCTGCTGACGTTCGGGGGCGGGTCGGTGACCGTTGGCGGGCGCGAGGTCAACAACTTCCTCCGCGTCGACAATCTGGTGCCGAACGTCGCGACGACGATGTCGTGGATCGCGATCATGGCCGTCGGCGCCACCGTCGCGATCGCCGGGGGCGGGATCGACATCTCCGTCGGGTCGGTCTTCGGGCTGGCCGCGCTGGGCACGGCGGCGGTGCTGCAGCGTTTCGATGAACAGGCCAGCGGCTGGCTGGTCGTGCCCGCCGCGGTGGTCGTCGCACTCGGCATCGGGCTGGTGTGCGGGCTGCTCAACGGCGCCATCGTGGTCGGGCTCCGGATGCACCCTTTCATCGTGACGCTGGGGACGCTGAGCATCTTCCGCGGCATCGCCCTGATCTCCGTGGCGACCAAGTCGCTGCCGTCGGGCGATCATTCGCTGCCGCTGGCGTTCACGAGCCGCTTCGTGTCGTGGCAACTCGTGGTCGAACGGGCGGGTGCGACCCCCCTGCTCATCCAGCCGGTCCCGATGCTCATGATGCTCGCCTGGGTGTTGGCCGCGTGGGTGTTCCTCAGTCGCATGGTCGCCGGGCGGCAGGTGTACGCAGTCGGCGGGAACGAGGAAGCCGCCCGCTTCAGCGGCATCGCGATCAACCGCGTCAAGTTGCGGATGTACGCCCTGTCCGGGCTGTCCGCCGGCCTGGCCGGGCTCGTCTCAACCGGCTTCTACGGCTCCGCCAACACCGCCACTGGCGAAGGCTACGAGTTGATGGTCATCGCGGCGGCGGTGGTCGGCGGTGCGAGCCTCACGGGCGGGCGCGGCACCGCGCTCGGCGCGCTGCTGGGCGCGCTCGTGATCAAGCTCATCGACAACGGGACGTACATCCTCAAGCAGGTCAATCTGGGCTTCACCACCCTGCCGGTTTCGAAGGAGTACAGCAAGATCATCATCGGCGTGGCGATTATCCTCGCAGTCGCGATCGACCGCTTCAGCGAGTACGTGCAGAGCAGGCGGCTGGCAATGGGGGCACGCCCAAAGCAATAGACGCATGGCGTCCAGGAGGTAGTGCATGAGGCCGATTTCGTCGTTTGGACTGCTCGGCGTGGCGGCGGCCGCGACGTTGGCCCTGACGCTGGCGTCAGGCGCGCGGCTGCTGGCTCAAAGCAAGCCGGCATCCAAGAAGATCACAATCGGCCTGGTGGCCAAGAGCCAGTCCAACCCCGTTTTCCAGGCCGCGTACGCCGGCGCGAAGGACGCCGCCCGCGAGCTCGGGCCGCAATACGGCGCCGAGGTGGCCATCGACTGGCAGACCCCGCCGGACGAAGACGCCCAGAAGCAGGCCGAGGCGATCGAGCAGCTCGCCCGCGGCGGCGCGGCGGCGATCGCGGTGTCGTGCAGCGACGCGGGCACGGTCACACCGGCGATCGACAAGGCGGCGCAGCTCGGCACGGTGGTGATGTGCTTCGACTCTGACGCCCCGCGCAGCAAGCGCCTGTGCTACTACGGCACCGACGACGCCGTCTGCGGACAGAAGGTGATGGCGGAGCTGGCGCAGATCATGGGTAAGAAGGGGACGATCGCGATCCTCGCCGGCAACCAGACGGCGCCGAACCTCCAGAAGCGTGTCGCCGGCGTGAAGGACGAGCTCAAGAAGTACCCGGACATGAAGCTGTTGCCCGACGGCGTCTTCTACCATCCCGAGACGCCCGAGCAGGCCGTCGAGGCGGTAAACACCGCCCAGACCACGAACCCGGGCATCCAGGGCTGGGCGATGGTCGGCGGCTGGCCGCTGTTCACGAAGAACGCGCTGCGCTGGCCGCCCGGCACCGTGCAGGTCGTGGCGGTCGATGCGCTCCCGGCTCAGCTTTCGTACCTGGAAAGCGGTCACGTGCAGACGCTGTTCGCGCAGGACTGCTACGGCTGGGGCTACCAGTCCGTGAGGATCCTGCTCGACAAGGTCGTCAAGCAGCAGGACCCCAAGGAGCCGCGCATCATCGACCCGCTCACGCGCGTGACCAAGGAAAACGCCGGCGAGTTCCGCAAGAAGTGGGACAAGTGGCTGGGGAAGTGACGGATGCAACGGGCGGACGGCGCTGGCGGGCCGGCTCGGCGGGCGGCGCTTGAGGTTCGCGCCCTCACCAAGACGTTCGGCGGCGTAACCGCCCTGGACGGCGTCAGCCTCTCCGTCGAGCGCGGCGAATGCCACGCGCTGGTCGGCGAAAACGGCGCGGGCAAGTCCACCCTCGGGAAGATCCTCGCCGGCATCCATCGGCCCGACCGCGGGACCGTCTTCATCGACGGACAGATGCAGGCGTTCAACTCCCCCGCCGACGCCGCCCGCGCCGGCGTCGGCATGGTGCACCAGGAGCCGGCGTTCTGTCGCGATCTGTCCGTCGCCGAGAATCTCTGCCTGGGCCGTTATCCGCAGCGATTGGGGCTGTTCTACAGTCGCCGCGGCGCCCGCGTGCGCGCCGAGGCCCTGCTGGGCCGGATCGGCGCGCAGCTCGATGTAGGGCAGCCCATGCGCCGCCTGGCGACGGCGCAGGAGCAGCTCGTACAGATCGCCGCCGCGATCGGTACCGGCGCGCGCGTCCTGGTTTTCGACGAGCCGACCAGCTCGCTCTCCGAGACGGAATCGCAGCGACTGTTCGAGCTCATCGGGAGCCTGCGCGGCCGCGGCGTCACGTCGATCTACATTTCGCACCGCCTGCCGGAGATCTTCCAGCTTGCCGACCGCATCAGCGTGCTGCGCGACGGCCGGTTGGTCGGCACGGTCGCGCGGGCCCAGGCGAGCGAGGCCGCGCTCGTGCAAATGATGATCGGCCGACCGCTGGCCGAGTATTTCCCGCAGCACTTGGCCGCCGCGCCCGGCCGCCCGCTGCTGGAGGTCGAAAACCTCTCGTCGCCGGGCCGGTTCAGCGGCGTTTCGCTGCAAGTCCGCGCCGGCGAGATCGTCGGTCTGGCGGGTCTGGTCGGGGCGGGCCGCAGTGAGATCGCGCGCGATCTTCGGCCTGGACCGTCGCGCCAGCGGGTCGTTACGGGTCGATGGACGATCCCTGCGGCTCGGTTCGGTCCGGCGGACTCTGCGCTCTGGCGTGGGGCTGGTGCCCGAGGACCGCCAGCGCCAGGGCCTGGTGCTGATGATGAGCGGGCGGGCAAACTTCTCCCTGGTGATCCTCGAGCAACTCCGGCGCCGGCTGTTTCTGGACCAGCGGCGCGAACGCCGGCTCGCGCAGGACTTTTTTGGCCGTCTCGACGTCAGGGCCGCGTCGATCGAAGCCCCGGTCGCGAGCCTGAGCGGCGGGAATCAGCAGAAAGTGGTGCTCGCCAAGTGGCTCGCGTGCCGCCTCAAGGTACTGATCGTCGACGAGCCGACCCGCGGCGTAGACGTGGGCGCGAAGGCGGCGATTCACGCGCTGATCGACGAATTGGCCCGCGCGGGGCTGGGGATCCTCCTGCTCTCGTCGGAGCTGCCCGAGTTGCTGAACCTCTCGACCCGGATTCTCGTCCTGCGGGCGGGCCGGCTCGCGGGCGAATTGCCCCGCGCGGCGGCCACACAGGAAAACCTGCTGCGCCTGATGGCCGGCGTCTGAAAGGAACATTCAATGGGCCAGGCCAAATACGTTCTTCCCCTGGTCGCCCTGCTCTGCGTCTCGGGCTGCGCCGCACCCGGCGGTCGCGCCCCGAGCCCAGAACATCCCTCCGAGCCACCGCGCTATCCGTCGCACTGGTGGCAACCGGTCCCCGAAGCGGACGCCGCGTCATGGGAGATTCTGCCCCAGGCGGCCGGACCGGGCGAGGTCATCCTGTCCAAGCGCAACGAGCTCGGCTTGCTCTCGAACTTCGCCGCCACGCCGTTCGTTTTCCACGGCGAGCGCTACCCCAGCCTCGAAGGCTTCTGGCAAATGATGAAGTACCCGGAAGGGCCCACCGACCCACGCGCGACCTTCCCCGGCCTCATTTGGAAGCACACGCACGCCGAGGTCTCCCAGATGGTCGGAGCCGAGGCCAAGGCTGCCGGCGACCTGGCCACCGCGAACATGAAGGCGATGGGAATCGACTGGGTCACGTTCGAAGGCCGGCGAATGCCGTACTGGACCTCGGAGCGGGGCGAACACTACGCGCTGATCGTCGAGGCCACCTGGGAGAAGGTCCGCCAGAACCCGGCGGTACGCGACGTGTTGCTATCAACGGGCGACCTCACGCTCCGCCCGGACCACCATCAGGCTCCGGATGCCCCACCCGCCTGGCGCTATTACGACATCCTGATGTCCATCCGGGCGGAACTGCGCGGTGGCGCCAAGTAATCTCCGCGGCGATGCCGCGCCGCCCGACAGTACGGGGTGGGACCCGGCCAGCAGAGCCCCAAGCGCCAGCGCGGGGTTGCCGGCGGGCGTTGCGTTTCCGGTTGGCGCGCGTTGCGTTTCTGGTTGGCGCGCGTTGGCCGGGAACCCGTCGCTTGCGCTCTGGGCTCTGATCCCCACTACCCGTCAACATCCGGCGGTACACCCTCGCCCGCACCGCCGCCCCGGCGCGCTTGACGGGCGGGCTGTTTCGGTATTACGATTCTGCCGATCGTAATACGAGAGCGCATCTCAGCACGCTGCGGAGCGCGTCATGCCGTCCAGCCTGTTCTTGCTCGCCATGCACGCGCCCGACGGGCTCTTCAGCCTGTCCGTCAACCTCACCTTCGGCCTGGTCGTCGTGCTACTCATCGGACGGGCGTGTGCCGCACTCTCGCGCTCGCACGACCAGCGCCTCGTGCCCCTGATGGGCCTCATGGCGGCGTTCATCTTCGCCGGTCAGATGGTCAACTTTCCCATCTCCGCGGGTACGACGGGACACCTCCTCGGCGGAACCCTCGCCGCCATCTTGCTCGGCCCGTGGGCCGCAACGGTCGTCATGGCGGCCGTGATTCTGTTCCAGGCCCTGCTCGGCGACGGCGGCCTCACGACCCTCGGTCCCAACATCTTCAACATGGGCGTCGTCGGCACGTGTCTGGCCTACTTCGTCTACCGCGCCTTCGTCGGCGCGGCGGTCCACAAACCGGCCCGCGTCGTCGCCGCCAGCTTTTTTGCCGCCTGGGTTTCCGTACCGCTGGCCAGCGTGTTCGCCAGCCTGCAACTCGCCGTCTCAGGCACGGCCACGCTCGCCCGGGCCCTGCCGGCCATGGTGCTCACCCACATGGTCATCGGCGTCGGCGAGGCGCTCATCACAGCGGGCGTCGTCGCCTTCGTCGTCCGCACGCGTGCCGATCTGCTCTACGACCGTCCGGCGGGAACGCGCCGCCGCGTGGGACGCCTCGTCGCAATCGTCGGCCTGGCCGCTTCGCTCGTTGTGGCGACTGGACTCTCTTTACTCCCAAGGCTGTGGGATTCTCCGGACGGCCTGGAGTCCGTCGGCTTTCAAAAGGGCTTCCTGTATGAAGAGCCCGCCCTGGCCGCGGACGGAACCGTGGAGGCATTCTCGGCCTACCCGCTCGGCGTGCGCCTGGCGCTGCACGACGGTCGCGTGACCGCGACCCAGCGCCACGAACAGCAGGCGAGTCTGCTCAGGCCGGGCGACGCGATCGAGCGCATCGAGTCGACCCCCGTCAACGACCTCGCCGCCGCAGCTCAAGCCCTCGGCTTCGAACCAACGGAGAATCGCTTCGCTCTTCCGCCCGGCCAACCGGTCCATGTCCGCGTCGAGCGCGCCGATCGCGAACTGGAACTGGTCTTCCCCGCAGCAGCCGCGCCGGCGGCGGGTGCCGCGAAATCGCGGTTCGCCCTGCTGCCGGATTACGCCGTCCCCGGGCGGACGGGTCTGCTCAGCACCAGCCTGGCGGGCGCGATCGGCACGCTCGTCATGTTTCTGGCCGCGTTCGTCGCCGGCCGCGCGCTCGTCCGGCCCATCGCCCCCGCCGCCTGTGCCGCAGCGCACGGGTCGGGAGAACCCACGCGTGCATGAGAAGTCCCTTAGTGTGCCTAACAGAACCCCCCTCCCTCTCAGGGAGGGGCCGGGGGAGGGTCGAGACACCCGGGGTTGGACAGGGGCTCTTACTCGCACGGCCGCGCCGCTGACCTTCCTCGAACAGCTCGATGCCCGGGTCAAGATCCTGTGTGCGCTGAGCTGGGCGATCTGCGTCGTAACCATCCGCCGCCCAGACCTGCCCCTGACCGCGACCTATGCCGCTCTGGTCGCTGCGCTACTGGTCTTGCAGCGACGGAGCGTCGGCAAGTACCTGCGCCGCTTCGCCACCGCCTTGCCCGCCATCGCGATACTGGTGGTGCTGTTGCCGTTCTTCAAAGAGGGTACGGTGCTGTGGCAGCTCGGGCCGCTCGAGGTCACCCGGGAGGGTCTGTACGCGGCCCAGCGCCTCGCCACCTGTGCCGCGCTCTGCGTGGGCGTGTTGGCGCTGGTCTGGGTCACAACCCCCGAGGCGGAACTGATCGCCGGCTTGCGGCGGCTCGGCCTGCCGGCACTCTTCGTCGGCGTCCTCGCCTTTATGCTGCGCTATCTGCACGTGTTGCGGCCCGAGCTGCATCGTCTGTGGGACGCCCGCGCCGCCCGAACGATCGGTCGCCACCGTCCCCCCTTTCGCTCGGCCACCAACCTGCTCGGTGCACTCGCCCTGCGGGCGCACGGCCGGGCGGAGCGCGTTGCGGACGCGATGGCCGCCCGCGGGTATGCCGGCCAGTGGCCGGTCAGCCACGCTCACGACCCGCCCGCACACGCTACGCTGGCCGCTGTGCTTTTCGTGTCCGTGGTCGTTCTGCTGCGGATTCTGCTATGACAGTCGCGACTACTGCGCCGCCCATCAAGACCACCGCTGCACCGCCGGCCCTGCGGCTGGAAGGTCTGACGCACCGTTACCCCGACGGCATCGAAGCCTTGCACGGCGTGACCTTGGACGTGCACGCCGGGGAGCGAATCGCGCTTGTCGGCCCGAACGGCGCCGGCAAGACGACCCTCCTGCGGCATCTGAACGGGCTGCTCCAGCCGACGCACGGCCGCGGATGGGTCGCCGGGCTGGAGCTGGTCCCGGCGAACTATGCCGAAATTCGCCGCCATGTCGGCTTCGTGTTTCAGGACCCGGACGACCAACTCTTCTGTCCGACCGTGTTCGAGGACGTTGCCTTCGCTCCGCTGCACCTCGGGCTCACGCACGCCGAGATCGAGCAGCGCGTCGCCGCCGCACTGGCGACGGTGGGCCTGCCCGACTTCGGCCCCCGCGTGCCGCAGCGTCTCTCCGCCGGCGAGAAGCGGCTCGTCGCGCTGGCCACCGTGCTCAGTTACGGCCCCGACCTCCTGGTCTTCGACGAGCCGAGCGCCGCGCTCGACCCCCAGAACCGCCGGCGTTTGATCCGGCTCCTAAGCCGGTTGGACAGCACGCAGATCGTCGCCACGCACGACCTCGACCTCGCCTGGGATTTGTGCGACCGGGCGATTCTGCTCGCCGCGGGCGTCGTCCGCGCCGACGGTCGCACCCGCACCGTGCTCGCCGACCAGGAACTCCTCGAAGCACATGGGCTCGAACTCCCCTTGCGCCGGCAGGGCCGCAGCGATTGAATGACCCCGCCGCCCTGTCTACGGCTCGTCCGCGGCCGGCCGAGAGGAGAGGCGGGAGGCTGCGGCGGCCTAGCGCGAGCGGAAACCGATCACCTGCTCGGCGTATGGGCGCAGCGCGGGCATCACGGTCGTGTCGTTTGCCAATCGCGTGCGCATAGCATCGATGTCCGGCAGTTCCGCCGCGAGCCGGTCGATCAGTTCCTCGGCGGCGACGCGCAGGCGGCGCTGCTCCAGTGTTTCGAGGTCCGGCGGACGGGTTTCCCAGAGCCGGATGGCCTTGCCGCTGCTGGCCAACCGCGAGCCGTCGGGGCTGAAGGCGA
>CAIWOY010000074.1 GCA_903914415.1 uncultured Phycisphaerales bacterium
ACCGCCTCGACGAACGCCGCGAACGCCGCGCCGTCCACCGCCCCGTCCAGCACCAGCGCGCAGCGGACGCCGCTTTGATCCAGCGCGGCGATCAGCGTGGTGGTCTTCCAATGCCCATGCGGGACCGCCTCGACCACCCGCGGCCCGCGCAGCGCGCGGCCGCGCAGGCGCGTCATGTTCGTGGTCGCCCACGTTTCGTCGACGAAGACGAGCCGCGCGAGATCGAGCCCGAGTTGCTGGACGCGCCAGGCCGCCCGCTGCGCCGCAACGTCGGGCCGGTCTTGCTCGGCCGCCCGCAGCGCTTTTTTTAAAGGTGATCTTTAGTTGGTGCAGCGCCTTCCAGATCGCCGAGAGCGCACACCGCACCGCCAGCCGCTCCCGCAGCTCGGCCAGCGTGGCATCGGCGTCCTGCGCCACCAACTCGGTGAGCCGCACGCGATCGATCTTGCGCTTGCGGCCGGGACGCCCCTGGCGGGGCCCGATCTCGCCGGTCTCGCGTCGCCGCTGCTTGAGTGAGCGCACCCACGTGCGACTGACGCCATACTTCTCGGCGACAGCCTTGGTCTTCCGGCCCGCATCACAGTCCGCCAAGACACGCTTCCGTAGATCCAACGAATACGTCGGCATCGCAACACCTCCTTGTGCTGCGACTCTCTATAAGTTCGTGCGCGCTCCCGGCGCAAGGGGAAAAGTGAAATTGCTCTAGTTGCGCTACTTCACGCCCGCTAGCGCGGCGACGGTCTCGACATGCTGGACCAGTTCGCTCACCGCAGGGGTCTTGGCGTCGATGGTCTGCGGCGGGGGCAGCGTCTTGTCCTGCGGGCCGACCTCGAAGAACGTCTGAGGCACCTTGAGGTCGCTCCTGGTATTCCGGTCGCCATCCAGGATTACGTGGACCGTATCCGCCGGCCCACTCAACAGGATCACGCGGTGGACGCCGTTCTGCTCCTGCACGATGAAACGCGTGCCCGCAGCCGTCCCTGAGACGCGCTTGGTTCGCGCTTGGCCCCAGTCACTGCCGGTCGTTGGAGGCGGTCCGGTGGACGCCACGACCACATAGGCCCAGCCGCTCTCAACGAAGATGTCCGGCTCGGTGTTTGTGTAGCAAATCGTCGCTGTCCCGCCGCTGGGGTTGGGTCCCACCAGGATCTGCCAGGTGCGCTGCGGGCCGGCGACATCCGCCAGCCGCAGCACCTTGTCGGTCCGGTACGTGTGCCCGAGCAACAGCGGCTGGACGTCGATAACGCGCGCCGTCGTGCTGCGCCGCGCAGGGCCCTCCAGGCGGCGCGCCTCACAATGTCGCGCTGGGGCCGATTGGCAACCCGTCAGACACCCCGCCAGAGCCACAGCCATGACCATCGCACAGTACTTCATGGTGATGCCTCCCTTGTTTCGGTTCCCACTTGTCCGGCCTGGGCGTGTCGGCGGGCGAACGCCACGCACGCCCCGCTTGCCACCAGCGCGAAGGCCGGCACCAACGGATTCACCAGGTATTGATGCGTCCGGTACGCCTCGACCGATGCGACGCCGACCGCCGCTACGAGGATGATCAGGAATGTCATACCCCTGGCGCGTGAGCGGTGCAAGAGCAAACCGGCACCGCCGCCAGCCAACACCGCCAACCCGACAATCATCCGCGTGTGCGTGGTCGTCGGCGTGCGGATCGCGGCGCTGCGCAGCAGCGCTTCGATCGCCGCCGCCTGGCCGCAGGCCCCGGCCACGACTCGCCCGTCCGTGTACGGGTAGCGGTCGGCGTCCGAACGCAAATCGGCGACGACGACCATCCGGCCGGCCAACCAACGCCGTAACTGCGCCTCGTTCGCCGCAAATACGTCCTGATACTCCAGCGTACCGCGTCTCAGCACTGCATCCGGCGGGATTGTGACAAAGTAGTGTCCAATCACGTCGCCCGCGCGCAGGCCGTACTGCTCATCATCGGCCGGGAGCGCCCAGAGCCCGGTCAGCCGCACAACCTGTTCGCCCGCGAGCCACTGCTTGGCCCGCGGGGCCGCGGGGGCCGGCTTCCAGAACCGCAGGCCGATGGTTTGGCGCGACGGATCGGCCAACAGGAGCGCGTCCGCCCCCGGCTGGCGGTACGACGCGACCGCCAGCAGCGCCAGCGACGGCATCGGCTCGCAGTCGCGACGTTCGACTACCAGGTCCAGCGACCAGGGCCGCTCGCCCGAAAAGTCCGCGGTCGCCGCACCCCATTTGACGTACGGCAGAATCGCCGGGGTGAGCACCGGCAGCCCCGCTTCGCTGAGCTTCCAGTCCGCGACGCTCACGATCACGTCTGCGCCATGCGCCCGCACCGCTTGAAAGCCGCGTGCCAGATCGTCGTCAAACTCCGACGGCGCCGCGAAGCAAATGTCCCACGCCAGCGCCCGTAGCCCGCTGGTGGCCAACCGTACCATCAGGGCGCCGTGCAGCCGCCGCAGGCTTGGCCGGTTCGCTGCGTCGACATCGGCCAACCCCGCGGCCTGCGCGAGCCCCGCCACGTCGGTCTGGTCGGTCAGCCCGATTATGCGCACGTGCTCGAAGTCCGGGGCCGCGCCGGCCGGCGGAAGAGCGGCCAAGGCCGCTTCGTAGTAGTCGTTCAGCGGCGTCCAACGATAGACGAGCGGCACGGCGAGGTACTGCGTCGCCAACGCGGCCAATGCCAGGCCGCCGACCGTTGCGGTTAGCGGTTGCCGCCGCAGCACTCGGCGAGCGCGCGCCCACGCGAGATACGTCAAGCTGTCGCGGCGGGCCTGAATCGGCTCGCCGGCCAGGTAGCGGCGGACGTCGTCCGCCAACTCGCCGGCGCTCGCGTAGCGGCGCGTGCGCTCCTTGGCGAGCGCCTTTAGAACGATGGTCTGGACTTCGACGTCCAGCGGGCATTCGCCCGGTCGCACGGGTCGCCGGCTCCGCTGCGCGATCCCGCGCGCGCGGTTCCATTGCCGACTTGGCGGCACCGCCGGCGTCTCCGCAATGTGGCGCAGGATGTCCGCGGTCCGGCCGGCCACCGGGTACGGGAAGCTGCCGGCCAGCAGCTCGTACAGCAGCACCCCCAGCGAGTACACGTCGGTGCGCACGTCGAGCGCGCCGGGGCCGCCGGCGGCCTGCTCCGGCGACATGTACGGCAGCGTCCCGACCACGTCGTCCGTCAGGGAAATGGCGGTCTCGACCGGCCTGGCCACCCACTTGGCCAGGCCGAAATCGAGAACGTGCGGCTTACCGTCCAGGTCAACGAGGATGTTCGACGGTTTCAGGTCGCGGTGGATGATGCCGTGCCGGTGCGCGAGCTGCACCGCCTCGCAAACCGTCGCAAACAGCCGCAGGGCGTCCTCGAGCGTCTGGTGCTTCTCTTGCACGTAGCGCTGCAGCGGCACGCCGCGGACGTAATCCATCACGTAGAACTGGCGGTCGTCGCCCGTGACGCCGGAATGGAAGATCGAGATGATGTTCGGGTGCTGGAGGCGGGCGACCAGCTCGACTTCGCGCTCAAAACGCAACCGCGCCGACTTCGACGCGTCGGCCCCGCCGCGCAAGACCTTGATGGCGACCAGGCGCTTGGTGTGCGCTTGAATAGCCTGGTAGACGATTCCCTGGCCGCCGCGGCTGAGCTCGCGCATGACCTCATAGCCGGGGAAGGTGTCCGCCACGACCGGGGGGCGGACGCCCGCGAAGCACTCGGCGTCGGAATCCGTCGCGGCGCTGGCCGTGCGCCCCGAAACGTGCGACGACCCGCTCGCGGCTGCCCGGGCCAACTCCTCGCCCAGCTCCGGCATCAGGCCGGGATGTGCGGCCAGAACATCGGCGTCGCGCAGGGTCTCGCCGTTCGCCCGACGACGCAGACAGTCGTCAATTATGTCGCGAATCTGCGCGCCGCGGCCGGCGCTTGTCGGTGGAAAACCAGAGGCTGACATCCCGCGGTCCTCGGGGATGGTCACCGGAACCTGCGCAAGCGACATCCTTCAGCCGGAGGCATAGTATACCTTGGCCCAGCGCACGAGGTGGAACGAACTGCGGAAAGGGCGCGCTCGTCCGTGCGTCGCGCGGTGAACCCGGGGCGGTGCGTCAACGCTCGGTCAGACAAACGACGTGGGCCAAGTCCACGCGGCGACCGCACGCAGCCGGTCGTCGTCCGTCAGGTCCGCGCGCAGCGGCGTGACGGCGACGTAGCCCTCACGGACCACGGCTATGTCGGTGTCCGGGGAGGCGTCGTGGTCTGGCAGCCGGCCGTTCAGCCAGTACATCTTCTGACCGTCCTGGTCGATGCGCGTTTCGTAGTGTTCGTCCCAGGTGACCCGGGCCTGCCGGCAGCAGCGCACGCCGCGCGGCCAGCCCTTGTCCAGCGGCGGGATGTTGACGCTCAGGCACAGCCCAGGCTCGGGATTCGCCGCCAGGAAGCGGTCGAGCACGACGCGCGAGATGCGGGCCGCCTTGCGGAAGTCCAGCTCGTCGGAGAGCTGCAATGAGAACGCGACCGCCGGCACGCCGAACACCGCGGCCTCGACCGCCCCGGCGATCGTGCCGCTGTACAGCACGTTGATCCCGGTATTGGCCCCGGCGTTGATGCCACTGAGCACGAGGTCCGGCCGCTGCTCCAGCAGCTCGATCATCGCCAGCTTGACGCAGTCGGCCGGCCGCCCGGCGACGCTCCAGCCGTGAAAGACGTTGTTGACGTGCACGCGCCGCACCAGCAGCGGCTTGGAGACCGAGATCGAGTGCCCGGCGGCGGATTGCGCGTCGTCCGGCGCCACCACGTCCACGTGTCCCAGGTCCGCGACCGCGCTGTACAGCGCCTCGAGGCCGGGCGCCAGGATGCCGTCGTCGTTGGTAATCAGGATTCGCATTCGGGAATTGTAGCCGGTCCGGCCCGAATCAGCGTCGGGTTATCGTATGCCGCGCGACGGCCCAGCTAACCCCGCGCCGCCGACCGGCTCGCCGCACTCCACGGCGCGGATCGCCCCGTCGCAGCCGAGTACGTACGTACGGTTGCGGCCTTGCTCCTTGGCCGCGTAGAGCGCCGTGTCCGCCTGCCGGAGCAGCGCGTCCGCGTCGGGTATGCCGGCGGTCCGCTAGGCCACGCCGCAACTTATCGTCACGGCG
>CAIWOY010000075.1 GCA_903914415.1 uncultured Phycisphaerales bacterium
AGCTTGGCCGGATCAGCGGCGAAATAGTGACCGAGGATATCCTGGCCAGAATCTTCGCGCGGTTCTGCGTGGGAAAGTAAGAACAAGAAGGCACTAGGCAACAGGCACTAGGCATTAGGCAACGGCAAGAACCTGTTCCGGGCTGTTAGCCTAGGAGCCTGTCGGAGAACCCATTGACACGTCTGGTATACTGCGGCGCATGAACACGACAACGCAGTTCCGTCCGTTCCAACCCGGCCAGATGCTTCTGTTGCCTCCGGACATGAGGGAATGGTTGCCGGACGATCATCTTGTCTACTTCATCCTGGATGTGGTGCGCGAACTGGACCTGTCCGAGATATACGCCGCCTACGATGGAGCCAAGGGCGGTCAGCCGCCTTTCGATCCGCGCATGATGGTGGGCCTGCTGCTGTACGGCTACTGTGTCGGAACCGTCTCCAGCCGCAGGATCGAGAAGGCCACGCAAGAGCAGGTTCCCTTCCGCGTCCTGACGGCCGACCAGCATCCCGACCACGACACGATCGCCGAGTTTCGCCGCCGTCACATTGTGGCACTGAGCGGGTTGTTCCTCCAGGTATTGCGTCTGTGTCGCGAGGCTGGGCTGGTTCGGCTGGGTCACGTGGCCCTGGACGGCACGAAGGTTCGGGCCAACGCTTCCAAGCACAAGGCGATGAGCTACGGTCGGATGGACGGGAAGATCGCGGAGTTGGAGGAGCAGATTCGCCAGTTGATGACGGAGGCTGAAGCGGCGGACCAGGCCGAGGACGCCCGTCACGGCAAGGGGGTGCGTGGCGACGAGTTGCCCGATGAGCTTCGATTCCGGCAACGTCGATTGGAGAAGATTCGCCAGGCGAAGGCGGCATTGGAGGCCCAGGCCCGGCAGAAGGCTCAGGACGAACAGGCGTGGCGCGATCAGGAGAATCGCCGGCGGGAGGATGACGGCGAGAATCCGATCAAGTATCGCAAGGAACCTGACTCCAAGCCGCAGGACAAGGCCCAGAGGAACTTCACCGATCCCGACAGCCGCATCATGAAAGACGGGGCGAGCAAGGCGTTCGAGCAGTGCTACAACGGGCAGGCCGTCGTGGACGACAAGGCGCAGATCATCGTGGCGGCGGACGTGACGCAGCAGGCCAACGACAAGCGGCAGATCGAGCCGATGGTGTCGCAGATGATGGAGAACCTCGATGGGGCAACGCCGGAGTCGATGACTGCCGACTCGGGATACTTCAGCGAAGAGAACGTGAACCTTCTGGACGAGCGGCGGATCGACGGGTACATCGCGGTGGACCGTCAGAAGCACGGCCCGTCCCCGGACGCCTCGTTGCCCGATGAAGTTCAGGCCGGCGCGACGGCGAAGGAGCGCATGGCGGCCAAACTGCGCACAGATCAGGGGCGAGCGACGTATCGAATGCGAAAGGCGATTGTGGAGCCGGTGTTCGGCCAGATAAAGTCATGTCGTGGATTACGGCGGTTTTTGCTGCGTGGGCTGGAGAAGGTTCGCGCGGAGTGGCGGCTGATTTGCGCCGGGCACAACCTGCTGAAGCTGTTCGTGAGCGGGTGGGCGACAAAGCTGGCCTGAAAGTCCACCCCGCGGCGTCATGCGATGAAACAATCATGGCCGAATGCCGCCAGATCGCACAAAATCAGCCGTGACCGCCGTTGGCATCCGGCCGGGTTGGAACGGACGGAACTGCGTTGTCGTGTTCATGACCCGCAGTACACCAGACGTGTCTATGGGTTCTCCGACAAGCTCCTAGTTGCTCCTGGACCGCCGCCGCGCCCGCGTTGTCATGGACCTCTTCAAGGTCACACAGGCGGTCTTCGAGGTCCGCGAACTCCTGATTGTTGTCCGAGAGCCATTCCAACGCCGCAACATGCTCATCCGCCGTGACGCCGAACCGTTTGTGATGGTCAAGCGGGTTTGCCGGCGCCGGCGGGAGTGCCGGCGTTGCCTGGCACTGGAAGTTGCCAAGCGGTGTGTCGGGTGGAATGATGCCCTCAAACAAGTCGAGTTGTCTTCTTGCCGTGGTCATGGCTCAATCC
>CAIWOY010000076.1 GCA_903914415.1 uncultured Phycisphaerales bacterium
AGAGAGGGATACCGACAACTGCTCAATAAGTTGCACTAATTATAAATAACTACACTAGGGTCGCCAGAAAGGCAGCGCCAAACTCGTAGACGCCGCCTGCCCGCCGCTCGTGTCACGGCCCTGCAAGACTGCGCGCCGGGGGTTTCCAGCTTGACATGCAGCGGGGCGGCCCGTAGCCTCGCGCGTTTCAGGAAGGATTGCAGCCGCCGTGCGGACGCGGCGCGACGGCGAAAGGGCGCATTGTACGCGCAGCGCGGCGGTGCACGACAGGAGATCCGATGCTACCCGTAACCAAGAAAAGCAAGATGCGCAAGCGGACGCGGCGGTCGCACCAGGCCCTGCGGCCGGTGGCCCTCAGCGCCTGTCCGCAGTGCGGCCAGGCCAAGCTGCCGCACGCCGCCTGCAAGAACTGCGGCTATGTGAATGCGCGCACGCGCGTCAAGGTGGTTGAGAAGGAATCGTAGGAGGGCTCCATGCGAATCGGCATGGACGCAATGGGTGGCGATCACGCGCCGCAGGAGATCATCCACGGCGTGCAGAGCGGGCTCGGCTACCTGTCGGACGGGGACGGCGTGGTGCTTTTCGGGCCCAAGGAGCGCGTCGAGACGGAATGCCACGCGGCGGGCCTGGCGGACCCGCGCGTGAGCATCCAGGACTGCCCCCAGGTCATCGAGATGGGCGAGTCGCCTGTCGACGCCCTCCGGCACAAGCGCAAGTCGAGCATCTACCAGATGGCGGTCGCCGCCGGGAACGGGGAGCTGGACGCGGTGATCTCGGCCGGCAACACGGGGGCGTTCGCAGCGGCGTGTCAGCTCAAGGTGGGCGCCGTGGCGGGCGTGTCGCGGCCGGGCATCGCGGTGCTGCTGCCGACGTTCCACGGGCCGGTGGTGGTGTGCGACGTGGGGGCCAACACCACGCCGAAGCCGCACCATTTGCACGAGTACAGCCGGATCTGCGGGTGCTATGCCCGGCTGATCCTCGGCGTCGCGGACCCGCGGGTGGGGCTGATCTCGATCGGCGAGGAGGAGGGCAAGGGCAACCCGCTGGTCAAGGAAGCCGGGGCGCTCATCAAACGCGATTCCGGGGTGCGCTTCGTCGGAAACCTGGAGGGGCGAGACATCTTTTGCGGGGCGTGTGACATCGCGATCTGCGACGGTTTCGTGGGCAACGTGATCCTGAAGCTCACCGAGGGTCTGGCGGAGGGGATCTTCAAGACGATCGTGCATGAGATCAAGGAGGAGAGCCAGGAGTTGCTGACGCGCTTCGAGCCGATCGTGGCCCGCATCTGGAAACGGCACGATTTCGCGGAATACGGGGGCGCGCCCCTGCTCGGCCTCAACAGCGTGGCCATTATTTGCCACGGCCGCAGCGACCGCCGCGCCATCGGGAATGCGGTCCGCGTGGCGGCCGAGCAGGTCCGTCGGGACCTCAACGCCACCATCGTCCGTGAGCTTGATCGCCGGCAAGAGGTCCCCGCATGAGGCTGGCCTGGCCGGTCCAGATCACTGGCAGCGGCGCGTACATGCCTGAGCGGGTCGTCACAAACGACGAGTTGGCGCAGGTGGTCGACACCTCCAACGAGTGGATCGTCCAGCGCACGGGGATTCGCGAGCGGCGGTGGGCCGCGCCCGGCCAGGGCACGCTTTCGCTGGCGACGAACGCAAGCCAGAGAGCGCTCGCCGACGCCGGGCTGACGCCGAAAGACATCGACCTGATTGTGTGCGCCACGATCACCCCGGAGCACATGCTGCCGTCCACGGCGGCGCTGCTCCAGGCGGCCCTGGGCTGCCGCTGGATCCCCGCTTACGATCTGTCCGCCGCGTGCAGCGGGTTCGTGTACGGGATGGTGGCGGCGGCACAGTACATCGTCACCGGGGTGGCCGAGACCGTGCTGCTGATCGGCGCGGAGACGCTGAGCAACATCACGGACCCGCTCGACCGGGGGACGTGCATCCTGTTCGGCGACGGGGCGGGCGCCGTACTGCTCCGGCGTGGGCCGGATGCCAGCCGCGGGATCATCGCGGCCCGGTGGGGAGCGGACGGCGAGCGCGGCAAGCTGATCTACATCCCGGCCGGCGGCTCGCGCCACCCCGCGACCCGGCAGACGGTGGACGAGCGGCTGCACTTCATGCGGATGCAGGGCCGTGAGGTGTACAAGTTCGCCGTCACCCAGATGCAGGAGACCATCGAGCAGACCTGCGCCGACGCGGGCGTGAGCGTGGGCGACCTGACGCTCCTGATCCCGCACCAGTCGAACCTGCGGATCATCGAGTCCGCTTGCCAGCGGGTGGGCGTGCCGCTCGAACGCGTCTGGATCAACATCGACCGCTACGGAAACACGTCGTCGGCCTCCGTGGCCGTCGCGCTGCACGAGGCCCGCGTGGCCGGGCGCTGGCAGGCCGGGGACCTGGTCATGCTGGTGGCCTTCGGGGCCGGGCTGACCTGGGCGTCGGTCCTGATGAGGATGTGATCGTGACCGCATCGGCCGCGATATTCCCCGGGCAGGGGGCACAGTTGGTCGGCATGGGCCGCGACATCGCGGCGGCGTACACCGTCGCCGCCGAGACGTTTGCGCAGGCGGATGCCACCCTCGGCTTCCCGTTGTCCAAGCTGTGCTTTGAGGGACCCGCCGAGCGCCTGGACGCCACCGACATTCAACAGCCGGCGATCTTCACGACCAGCGTGGCCCTGTTTCGCGCGGCTTGTGCGACCGGCCGCCTGGCCAAGGACGCGCTGGCGGCCCTGGGCGGACTGAGCCTGGGCGAGTACACCGCGCTCCACGTCGCGGATGCGCTGTCCTTCGACGACGCCCTGCGGCTGGTGTACCGGCGGGGACAGCTCATGCAACAGGCCGCCGAGCAGAATCCCGGCGGAATGGTCTCGCTGCTGGGGCTGGACGAGGGGCAGGTGCTGGCCTTGTGCGAGCGCGTACGGGACCAGGGCCGCGTGCGGCCGGCGAACTTCAACTGCCCCGGGCAGATCGTGATTTCCGGCGACAAGGCGGCGTGCACCGCGGCCGTGGCGGTCGCGGAGGAGTTGGGCGGCCGGGCGATCCCCCTCAAGGTGGCCGGAGCCTTCCACAGCGAGCTCATGCGGCCCGCCGCGGAGGGGTTGCGGCCGGTGCTGGCAGCGTGTACCTTTCGGCCGCCAAAGATTCGCGTGATCGCGAATGTGGATGCGGCATATCACGAAGAGCCGGCGGCCATCCGTGAAGCGCTGTATCGGCAGGTGGTCAACCCGGTGCGCTGGCAGGCGTGCGTCGAACGGCTGATCGCGGACGGCTGTACGGATTTCTGGGAGGTTGGACCAAACCGGCACCTGACGGGTATGATGCGCAAGATTAACCGTAGCGTGCGGACGACCAACGTGAGCACGGCGGGCGACGTGAGACCTGCGTCGGCCTGACCGGGAGTGGCGTGATGAGTACGAGCCTGGCAGAGCAGAACGCGATCGTGACCGGCGGTTCGCGCGGCATCGGGCAGGCTACCTGCCTGGCGCTGGCGCGGCAGGGTGCCACGGTCATCGCCGCCGCGCGCAACATCGAACGCACGCAGACGTGGGTTCGCGCCGCGGGCGCCGACGTGGCGGGGCGGATCGTCCCGGTCGCGCTCGACGTGACGCAGCACGAGCAGGTCAACAACTTCGTCGAGGAGATGGCGTCCCGGTACGAGCACCTCGACATTCTGGTAAACAACGCCGGCATCACGCGCGACGGGCTGCTGATGAGCATGGAGGACGAGCAGTTCGAGGCGGTGCTGACCACGAACCTGCGGGCGGCGTTCTGGCTGACGCGCGCCGTCAGCCGGCACATGCTCCGGGCGCGGCATGGGCGGATCGTCAACATCTCCAGCGTCAGCGGCCTGATGGGCAACCCGGGGCAGGCGAACTACTGCGCCGCCAAGGCCGGCTTGATCGGCCTGACCAAGTCGATCGCCAAGGAGCTGGCCAAGCGCGGCATCACGTGCAACGCGGTGGCGCCGGGGTTCATCGAGACCGAAATGACCCGCGATCTCCCGGAGAAGCTCAAGGAACAGGCCAAGTCGCTGATTGCGATGCAGCGTTTCGGGCAGCCCGAAGAGGTGGCCGCCATGGTCGCGTTCCTCGCCTCCCCGGCCTCGTCCTACATCACCGGCCAGGTTTTCGTCGTCGACGGCGGGATGTACATGTAGCGTGGAGAGTGGGCGCGCATCAGAGCCCCAAGCGCCAGCGCGGGGTTCCCATCGCAGGCCAGGCACGTCGGGTGGACATTGCCAACCGCCGGGTGCCATGCTCAAGACCCGGCCGTAGCCGGGGCTTGGGCACGCGTGTGTCACGGTCGCCCCACAACCCCCGCCGTGGGCGGCTGCCCTGCTGAACAATGGGCCTTACGCTCGCCCAGCGCCGGCCGCTTCCAGTGCCCGCATCGTGTCGAGACTGTAATAACGCTCGCCGCAAGCGACGCAGACCTCGGCCTCGACGCCTTTGACCGTCCGACCGTTGCGCAGGCGGACAGGCACGCGCTGGCCGATGACCCGTTGTGACCCGCACGCTACACAAGTCTTCAGACGCGGGTCAGCGGTCGCCGAACGTCGCAACTTTCGCGGAGACGAAGACGTAGAAGACCTCGCGACCCGCTTCGCGGACGATCGTGCCCTTCGTGTAGATGAGGGTCCCGTCGTAGCTGAAGCTCTTGATGACATATAGTCTCTCGCCGGCATACCGGCGTGCCCGACTCCGGGAGCGCAACGTCTGGGCGATGTTCTGAGCGTTGACGATCGACTCGACGACCTCGCCCGCCGTCAACCCGTCAGGCGTCCATTTCGTCGCGGGCCTTCTCCGTGAAGCGCAGGCACCCGCGTAGCACCAGCCGTTTAATTCGGACCAGAGCATCCATATTGATTACATCATAATCCCGGTGGGGCATGGTGACACGTGTCCCGCCCAGACGCACGGCGTGGTAAACTCCACCGCACCAGCGGCCCGATAACGTTGTTGGGTCAGAGGAGTTCGCATGGCACCCAAGGTCTCACGCATCGGCATTCTGACGGGCGGTGGGGACTGCCCCGGGCTCAACGCCGTCATTCGGGTCGTGACGAAAGCGGCCATCACGCGCCTGGGGATCGAGGTCGTCGGCATCGAGGACGGGTTCCTCGGGCTGATCCGCAACCGCATGAGGCCGCTCGGGATGGACGACGTGTCCAACATCCTGACGGTGGGGGGGACGATCCTCGGGACGACGAACAAGGCCGACCCGGCCCGCTTCGCCGTCGGCAAGGACGCCGACGGGCGGCTCATCTTCGAGGACGTAACCCCACGCGTGCTCGAGCACATCGCCGACCGGCGGCTCGACGGCATCGTCTGCATCGGCGGCGACGGGACCATGAGCGGGGCGGCGGGGCTGATCAAGCGCGGCGTACGCTGCATCGGCGTCCCGAAGACGATCGACAACGACCTGATGGCGACCGAGCTGACGTTCGGGTTCACCACGGCCGTGCAGACGGCGACGGAGTGCATCGACCGTATTCACTCGACCGCCTCCAGCCACCACCGCGTGATGCTCGTCGAGCTGATGGGGCGCAACGCGGGCTGGCTGACGCTGCACGCGGGCCTGGCGGGCGGGGCGGACGTGATTCTGATTCCGGAACTGCCCTATGACCTGGAGGCGATCTGCCAGGCGTGCGTCGAGCGCACCCGGCGCGGCAAGCGCTTTACGCTGATCGCCGTCGCCGAGGGGGCGGCGCCGCAGGGCGGCAAGCAGACCGTCAACAAGGTCGTGCACGACAGTCCGGATCCGGTGCGCCTCGGGGGCGTCAGCGTCTCGCTCTCGGCGCAGATCGCCGAGAAGACCGACCTTGAAACGCGGGCGACGATCCTCGGGCACGTGGTGCGGGGCGGCACGCCGTCGGCGTTTGATCGCGTCCTGGCGACGCGTTTCGGCTTCCGCGCGATCGAGCTGATCGCGGCGGAACAATGGAACCGGATGGTCGCGCTGCAACGCGGCCGGATCACCGATGCGCCGATCGAGTCCGTGGCCAATCAGCAGCGCACGGTCTCGCCGGACGACGACCTGATCGCCATGGCCCGCGCCGTCGGCACGTGCATGGGGGACGCGGCGTAGGTGCCGCCGGCGGACGGCGACTGCACCGCGCTCGCGCGTTACCATAGCACCCATGTCCGGCAACGTGTGTGAACATTGCACGGGGCTCTGCTGTGCGTACATCGCCTTGCCGCTCGAAACCCCCGAAACCGCCGCGGATTTCGACGACGTGCGCTGGTACCTGCTCCACAAGAACGTCTTCGTGTTCGTCGAGGACGACGACTGGTACATCGGCTTCCGCACGCCGTGCGGGCACCTCGCGGCCGACGGCCGCTGCGGAATCTACCGCACGCGGCCGAGAATCTGCCGTCAGTACGGGGCCGACCAGTGCGATTACCACTCCGGCGACTACAACTGGCAGCAGCACTTCACCAGCCCCGAGCACCTGGACGAATACGTGCACGATCATCCGCCCGCGGGTGCCCACGGCGCCCGGCGGGGTGTGCGCAAACGACGCGCACGGGACATCAAACGGACGCTGCCGCCGCAGGTCGACCGCCACGGCATGCGGTTGCCGCCGCTGCCGTAGCGGGGGGCGGATTCGGCGACTATGCCGACGGCGCTGGTTTTGCGGGTTTACCCACGGGGTGAATAATACGCCGTCTGAGAGCGTCCACCGGAGAGCGGCGGCCGGATGCGCCCAACCTTCGTCCGCCGCCGGTGTCTTTCAGCGTAGGAGTGCTCGTGGAACCGCAGGTCACGACGCGCATCGCCGTCCCGGACGACGCCGCGCTGGTTCGGCAGACGCTCTCGGGTCGGCGGGCGGCGTTCGACGAGCTGGTGGAGCGTTATCAGCGTCGCGCGACCGCGGTGGCGTACCGGCTGCTCGGCAACCTCCACGACGCTTTGGAAGTGTGCCAGGAGGCGTTCATCCGCGCCTACCGCGGCCTCCAGTCGCTGGAAGACCAGCAGAAGTTCGGCCCATGGCTGCTACGCATCGTCACCAACCTGTCGCTCAACTTCCGCCGTTCGCGCGGCCCGCGGCTGTCGTTCGAGGACTGCCTGCTCGGGGAGGATGCCTCACGCGCGGAGCAGATCTCCGACGCCCCGCATTCCGAGGACCGGCCGGGGGCCCGGCTGATGGCGGCGGAATTGCAGGAGCACATTCAGGCCGCTATCGCCACCCTGCCGCAGCAGCAGCGGACCGCCCTCGTGCTTTTCAGCATCGAGCAGATGCCGCAGAAGGACGTGGCGGAAGTGATGAAGTGCAGCGTCGAGGCGGTGAAGTGGCACGTTTTTCAGGCCCGCAAGAAGATGAAAGAGCAGTTGGCGGAGTTTCTGTGAACCTGGGACGTCGGATCGAAGGGGCGAAGGGGCCCGAGGGAATGACCGCCCGCGTCGCGCTGGCGACGAACACACGCCGGTCTCTTCGGCCCTTCGATCTTTCGCCCTGGCCAGCCCCGCGACGGTGACGCCCATGAATCGCGACGCATTTGAGCAACTGGTCAGCGCGTGGCTCGATGAGCCGGAGCGCACCGACTTGCAGCGACAGGTCGAGGAGGCCGTGCGCCTCGCGCCGGAGTTGGCGTCGGTGCTGGCGGAGTGGCGACGCTTCGACGAAGCGTTCCGCGGCCAGGCGCCGGGGATGCGCGGCATCGACTGGACGAAGCTCACAACCCGCATCTCGGCGGCGATTGACGCGGCGGCCGCGCGCACGGCGGACGAAGACGCGCTCGACACCGCCTTGCGCGACCTGCCGTCGATCGAACCGCGCGTGGACTGGCCGCGGCTGCACGAACGGATCGTCGCCGCCGTACGCCGGAGCGATCAAGGCGTCCGGCGCCGGCGTTGGCGTGTGGTTCTCGGAACCGCGGCCGTGGCCGGCTTGGCGGCCGCCGCGGCGCTTGTGCTGACCGTTTTGCCTAACCCGTCGGCGCCGCCGCTGTCATCTGGAGTGGTGCGTGTGACGGTCGGGATGCCGGCGGCAACGGCGGGGACGAGCACTGGCGTCGCGTACGCCCGCGTCAACGTCACCGAGGCAGTTCATGAGCAACCGCAACGGTTCTTCAGCATTGATCCGATCCAGCGGCCGGCTGCGTCCGACGACGCCGGCGGATTCTATTGAGGCTCTTCCGATGAAAACGTCACCCGCTCGACATTTCGGGTCGTTTCCGCTCGCGTGCCTGGCCGGCTTGCTGGTCGTCCTGGCCGGATCGCTGCCGCTGGCCGCGCAACCGATGCGCGACCTGGTTGAGGCGGCCCTGGATCAGAAAGTCGCGCAGAAGATCGAGATCAGCGAGCAGCCGATCGGCGAGGCGCTGGCGGGGCTGGAGAAAGCCACGGGGCTGCATTTCGAGTTGACGCCGAACGCGCTCGAGGGGATGCCCGCCGGCGACCAGACGCGACTGTCGATCGTCATGCAGGACATGTCGGTGCGCGACGCGTTGCGGCGGATCTTCGACGGGCTGGGGCTGGCGCTGCGCGTGGATAATGGCAAGGTGATCGTCGAGCCGGCGCCGGTGCTGGACCGGCTCGGGCGGCGGCTGACGGTCGAGGAAGTCGGGCTGTTGCAGAAGCTGGCCGCGGGGCCGTGGTCGTCGCTCAAGCCCGGCGACTTCACGGTCGAATTCCGGCTGCCGCCGAAGGGCGATCCGCAGAAGGCGTTCGACCAAGCCATGAAGGAGGGGCCGGCGACGAGCGTACTGGCGAAGCTCGAGGAAGTCACGCAGGGAATGGGCTGCCTGTGGGTGCCCAGCGGTCACAAGATCGTGATCTACGGCCGCGAGGAGGACGTGCAGCAGCGTCTGGATCGGCCGCTGGACCTGAGCTACCGCAAGACGCCGCTCGACCAGTTGCTGCTCGATCTCGGCAAGCGGATCGGCATTACGGTGCATTTTGAGCCCGGCGTGCTGCGGAATGTGGACGCCCGGGAGCGGAACGTCGAGTTGATCCAGCGCGGCATGTCGGCGCGCCAGGCCCTGGAGCTGATCATCGGCAACACGGGCCTGCTGTACAGCGTGGTCGAGGACGGCATCGTCGTCTCGGCGCCGCCGACCAGCGGTCCGCAGCCGGACAGCGGGACCGAGTCGAAGGGCAAGGTCGTTGCCATACTCCGCGTGCCGGTAGGGTCCGACGGCACGACGATCGACTTCCTGATCCGCGAGGCCGACGTACCCGCGGAGTTCAAGGACCTCTTCAAGCAGAAGCTGCCGCAGGTGATCGAGATTCTGCGGAAGAATGCCGAAAGCCGGTAGGGGGGCCGCACATCAGAGCCCGGAGC
>CAIWOY010000077.1 GCA_903914415.1 uncultured Phycisphaerales bacterium
GGCCAGGGCCAGCAGCGTTGCGCTGCACGCGACCAGCAGGCCGTGCAGCAGCGCCAACTGACCGCTGAGCTCAACGAGCTCGGCCTGGCCACGCAGCCGGTCGATGTCGCGCAGCCGGCGTTCGTGGCGGACCTGCTGCTCGGCTTCGGCTGCCTGGCGAACGGCTTGGTCGGTACGGCGCTGGGTCTGTTCGACGGCCTGTTGGGCAGGTGGCTCGGCCGGCTGCCCGCCGCATCCGGGCACCAGCAGGGCTGCCGTAATCAGAGGAGCACGGGCGAATCGGCTCACCCGGCGCGCAGCGAGACACGTAGACATGTCATCCTCCTTCCATGGGTAAGTGTGTGATCAACCGTTGGGGGGCGCGCGCTCGCGGACGAGCCCGGGCGGCAATAGCGAAGGGGCCCTCAATATGTAATAGCGCATGGAGGGCTGGGAATTAAGCTCGCGAGCCGCCATCCCCACGCCGTTGCCGCTCCGCCCGCGGGGCGCCGCCCGAGAGCCGAGCCGGCGACGAGGAGCTGGCGGCGCGGTTCCTTGCAGGACTTCAACTGCCAATGCAGCCGGAAGCCCTCGCGGCGCCAGCGGATCTCCGGTCGAGATTCCTGAGAGCGCGCGGCGCGCAGTTCGCGTCCTATAGCTCCGGAAGCCCGTTGCAGACCCGGCACCACGGTGGTGCCGGGCAACGTGGCCGATCGGAACCACCTGCATAGCCGCTGGGGTACAGATGCGATCGGGGGGCCGGCGTCCGCATCGCCCGCGCCCGGGCTGCGCGCCGGCGCCGGGTCTGTGTCCTGGTGGCGGGAGGCGCGCCGTGTGGACGAGATGCTCCAGGTCAGTGACGTTAGTGGTGTTCGCAGTCGCCGGGATCAGCAGTGCGTGGGCCGAGGGGCTCCCCGAGGACCAGAAGGTCGCCTACCTCATTCACGCGGTGGCCAGTGACCCCAACAGCCCCGTCACGTTCGAAGTAACGCTCAGTCTGGAGGCTCGCGGCCAGGCGGGCACCGTTGTCGGCTGGACGGTCACGGGGATCGAGTTCCACCAACTGGGAGTGGGTGGCGCTTCGGACCGCGCTTGGACCGAAAGCCAGCCCATCGTACCGACGGCGGACGGCCTGTGGTGGGTGCAGCATGCGGACCCACAGGCGCCCCAAGCCGCGGAGTTCAGCACACCGCCGGTATTTGCGGGCCAGGCGGCGTCTCCGGATCCGGAAGGCAACAGCCTCGACTATGTGCTCGGGGGCACGCCCGGCGAGCCCGGCGGCACGAGCCCCTGGCCGACTACGACGGTGCTAAGTCACGAATTCACCGTGGTCGGCGATCCCGGCCCGCTCACCGCGGCCGACGAGGAACCCGTCGAAGTAGAGCCCCGCACCGGGCCTCCGGTGGGTGGTGCGTGAGCAGCGCTCCGCGGAACAGCCGGCGTCAGGGCGGCTGCCGTGTCTCGACTATCCGCAGGTTAGCGGTGATCGCAGACCGGCGGAGTTGATAGCACTGCTCAAGCCCGATGAGCTTGCCCGCGGATCTCAGCTCCTCCAACCGGGACTCCGCTTCCTTCAGCAATGCCGCCGCAACCGCGTCGTCCGCGGTGTTTGTCAGCGCCAAATGTGCGGCGGCTAGATTGGTTTTGGTCTCGATGAGGTCGAGCGCCGCGTCGGGGCCGTCGGGCTCCAGTTGCAGAAGTGTCGCGCGTAGCTGGAGCGCACGCTGGTAGTGCGCGATGGCCGCGGCGGAATCACCGGACTTTCGGGCGGCAATGCCGCACCACACCTGTGCGTCGGCCAGATCCTTCGCGTACTGCCGATTCTCCGGCGCCGCGGCGCGGACCTGCTCGTGGCCCCGCACCGCTTCCTCGAACGCCACGAGGGCCTCCGCCGGCGCGTCGCGCGCGAGTTCCACGCGGCCGCGCAAGACGGCCGCGAACGCACACGTGACCGACGTTTCGATGTCATGGGGTCTGGCCCGGGCCACGGCGGAAGCGATTCTGGCGGCCGACTCGGCGTGCGACCGGGCGCAGTCCGCGTCCCGCGTGTGCAGGCACAAGCCGACCAAGCGGTCATGGGCCCCATAGGCACTGCGGGCCCACGCCACGGCGCCTGGATCGAGCGCATGCAGCAGGTCACCCAGGTCCGCGGCCCGCTGCAGTTGCTCTTTGCACTCGGTCGGGCGGTCGGCGTCCCCCAGCAGGTTGGCCAAGTGCAGCGTCGCGAGCAGCAGCTGGTAGCGGGCGCCGGAATCGGACCCGCGTGCGGCGCAGATGCGCTCGCGTAGTCGCACGGACTCCTCCACGGACGGGAGCGCTTCGCCGCCGTGTCCCAGCGCGGCGAGTGCGAGCGCCCGTCCGCTGAGCGCACGCGCCACGTCCGGCAGGTCCGACTCGGGCTCAGGCTGCGCAGGGGTCCGGCAGGCGAGCGCGGCTTCGAATTGCTCCAACGCCGGCGCGAAAGCCCGGGCGGATAGCAGCCTGTCCCCGAAGGCCACGTGCAGTTCGAGCAGGCTGCGGCGCAAATCTTGATTGTCCGGATCGCGCTGCCAGGCCGCGTGGGCGATCTGGATTCCGCTCTCAAACAGCGGATTCGGAGCCTCGGCCACCGACGCGAGCTTGCGGTAAGCACGGGCGGCCGCCGAGACGATGGATACATCATTGGGCTCGGCCGCGAGCCCGCGGGCACGCTCCTGCAAGACGGCTGCGTAGTAGCGCGCCGCGTCGGCGGCACGTCCCTGGAGCGCCGCAATATCACCTTGCCGTTCAGCGAGACGCAGTTCCAAATCCGAGAAGGCCGCATCCTGCTGTACGAGCTCACCGAGCCACGGCAGGGTCGACGACAATCCGGCGAGCAGATCATCGCGAACCGCCACGCCCCCGGCCAACGGGCGGATCGATTCGTCCAGGTCCAGGACTCGGTCGAATAGCCCGTAGGCCACATGTGTGGCCTTGCGCGCCCGATCCCGTTCGCTCCGGGCCAGGGCCAGGGCGCGCAGCACGACCGCGCTCGCCACGACGAACGTCAGCAAGCATGCCGCGGCCGCAACAGCCACCCGTCGGTGCCGCCGGAGCGTCTTGCGCAGCACGTACAGACCACTGCCCGTCCGGGCGCGCACCGCGTCGCCAGCCAGATAATGCTCAAGGTCCTCGGCGAGGGCCTCGGCCGACTGATACCGCTCCTGCTTCTCCTTCGCCAATGACTTGCGGACGATCGTGTCCAAGTCCCGGTTGACGCCGGCCGCTCGCTCGCCGCCTTCTTGGAGCACCCGAGACAGCGGTCGCGGGTCGTGCGCCACGATCGCCTCGCGCAACTGCGCCCACTCTTGACCGCGCGCATAGGGCAGTTCCCCGCTGAGCAGCTCGTAGAGCACCACACCCAGGGCGTAAACGTCCGAGCGCACGTCCACACGGGCATCGAAACCGCCGGCCTGCTCAGGGCTCAAGTACGGCAGCGTGCCGACGATCTGTCCGGTGTGCGAGTGGATCGCGCCGATGTCCGTCGCCCACAGGTCCTTGGCCAACCCGAAGTCGAGGACGCGCGGTACGCCCTGCTCGTCCACCAGAATGTTCGCCGGGTTGAGATCGCGGTGGATGACCCCGTTCTGGTGCGCGTGATGCACAGCCCGGCACACCGGGATGCACAACGCCACCACCGCGCGCGGGGGCCGGTCGTGGAGCAGCACATAGTCCGTGATCGGCAAGCCGTCCACGAACTCCATGACCAGGTACGGCCGATTCCGAACAACGCCGTGCTCAAAGAGCGTGACGATGTTCGGGTGACGCAAGCGGGAGGTTACCTCCGCTTCACGCTCAAAACGGGCGCGTTGCCGCTCGCTGGCGAGCGGGCCGTCCAGAAGCACCTTGATCGCCACCGTGCGTTTTGTGGCGTGCTGGCGGGCGCGGTACACGGCCCCCTGCCCACCATGCCGCAGCCGTTCCAGAACCTCATAACCCGTCAGGGCGCGCTGCAAGACCGCCAGCTCCTCGTCCGGCTGGGCCGGGCCCCCGCGGTCGGCGCCGGCCCGTCGGGCAGACTCCACTTGGGCGGCCTGGATCGCGTGGAACTGTCCGAGGCGTTCTTCCAGTTCCGGCATCAGGTCCGGATGCGCTCGTATAAGGTCGTCATCCCGCGCTGCGGCGTCCGCGCGGCCGATGAGCTGGTCGATGACCTGTTCGATACGGCCGAGCCGGGCCGGATCTCCGCCGAGACCATCTGGGCTGCTGCTCATACGACGCGCTCCCTATCTGGCACGCGGGCGCTCGCCAACCGCAGAACTGGAACGCGCGTCGCTGAAGAAACGGCACGCGCGCCCCATGTGTACGTGGAGCTCGCGCAAGGCCCGAAACAGCAGGCTGTTTACGGCCGCCTTGCTCTTCCCCATGACGCGGGCAATCTCGTTGTGGCCGAGACCCTCGATGTAGTGCAACTGGATGGCCTGCCGGCGTTCGTCCCCGAGGCGGGCGAGCGCTACTTGCATGGCCGAGCGTGCTTCCCGCGCCGAGATGTCGCGGCTGGGAGTAGGACCGCGCGCGGACAAACGAGTCACGAGTCCGTCGTACGAGGCACTGCGGGCGGCGCCAACGCGCGCCGTCAGGCCGCCGCCGCGCTTCAAGGCGCGGGCCGCACGCAGCGCGTCGACCAGCTTCGTGCTCGCCACCCTGATGAGCCAACGGTCGACGTCCCGTACGTCGGCCGGCATGTGCTCGCACGCGGCGATCCACGTCTCCTGGAGTACGTCCTCGGCGCAGAGGACCTCCTGATACCGCTTGGGGATCTTGCCCTGAACATAGCGCCCCAGCGACTCCGCGTGCCGCAGGAGGAGCCGCGGCAGCTCAGTCGTGTCTGTTGCGCCCGCAGCCTGCATCTTCCCGCTCCCTGTTTTTGGCCCACCGCGACAATTGCGGAAAACCGCGAGCGCGCGGCGTGCAGATTCCGTCTATATCTTAACGCCCGGAGGACAGCCGAGCGCGGGCGTCGGCCGCCGTGTCGCGCCGCAGATCGCGGGCCTGCCGAGGCGCCGGCGCGAGTGTAGGCCGCCGCCGGATGAACATAACTCGTTGAGGTAGCGAGAATTGCTGTCTTTGGGTACCGAGGGCGCCCGGCACGGCCGGTGCCGGGCGCCCCGGGGCGGCGCGGCCGGCCAACTGGAAGCCCTTACACCCGTGTCCGCTCGTGATTGCCATGTATAACGTCCGGCCAACACACGCCGTCGAAGTGCTGCCCGCGACCTCCGAACAACCCTCGCCCGGCGCCCCCGCGGAAGTGGCCCGGTACGCACGCGACCAGGAGTCGGGGGCCGCCGTGATCGCAGAGACTTCGCCACACTTCCGCGAAGTGCTCACGCAGCTTCTGTCCAAGCATCTGAACCTGCGCATCGCCACCCCGACCGAAGACCTCGGGCAGGCGTTGCGGCTGACCTGGCAGCTCCGACCGGATCTCGTGGTTCTGGATCGGCATGCGCCGGGGGCCGACCTTCTGGACGTGGTGCGCTGCATCCGGCAGGTGATGCCCCACTGTTGCATCGTCGTTACCAGCTCCGACTGCCAGCGTGGGGGGACGTGCCCGCCGCGCGGAGTAGCGGGGGCGGATCTGTGTGTGCCCAAGACACTGCGCGCCGAGGAGCTGCTACCCCTTCTCCCTCTGCTGGGGCCGGCAGCACGCGGCCCGGACGGTCGCGGGCGAGCCCGACCGGCGGCGACGGCCCCGGCCAGCGCAGGCCCCGCTGGGGCGGCACTGGCGACATTGAGCGAAAAGGAGCTCGTAATCCTGGGACATCTGGCCCGCGGCCGGAGCGTCGCCGAGATCGCCCACATATTGGGGCGCAGCCGAAAGACCGTCGACTCCCACAAAACCCACCTGATGGCCAAGCTGGACCTCCATAACCGCGTTGTCCTGGTCCGGTTCGCCATCCGCTGCGGGCTGGTGTCCGCGTGGGATGAGTAGGTTCCACGGCCGTAGACGCTGCGCCGGACAGAATCTGAGTGCGCCGGCAACGTTCGTCGTAATACGCGTTAAAGCGCCAGGCTGGCCGAGCGAGTCTATGACCCGACGGCCAGCCGGTGTGCACGAGGTCATAGAAGACCGTCACCTGCCAGTTATCACCTAAACCGGTTCTCCCGCACTCTGAATGAATGCTGCTCAGTAGAATGGGCCGCAACCTGGGCCCATCGATGAGTCCGCAAGCTGCGGTACGGAGGCCGCGCCGGGGGGACAAAGATGCAATCGGACGGGAAGGCGGGCGGTGCCAGTCCGCTGTTTTCGCGGCGACACAGGGGCTTTCAGGCCAAGCGCTTCGGCGCGGAAAGGTCTAGCGCTCGACCGCCTTCCGCAGCGCCGCTCGGACGGGTGCCTGCACCGCCCGAGGCGGGGCGCTGGCGAGCTCCTTCTCCCGCGCGCGGAGCCGCTCCAGGGCCCGCTGCCGAGCCGCGGCGTCCTCGACCATGAGCAGCAACCCGGCCGCGCACAGGCGCGCGGGGCGGTATCCGGAAAGCTTGGCCTCGTCATAAAGCCGTTTCAGTCCCGGCTCGACCTGGAAGTTGATCTGGGGCTTGCGGGGCGACACGGCTAGCTCCTTGTCTTTCTGAGTATCCTACGTATTCTAGCACACGCAGGCGAGCCTGTCAAGTGCCCGCTCTACACCGGCACGCGGGCCCGGCCGTCAGCCGCCGGGCGCAATGCAGTGCGGGTCCGGCCCGGCTACCGCCGTCGGCCAGGCGTGGGTCGTGCGAACGCTCGTCCAGGTCGAAGGCCTCGTCCGAGCGGATACGAGCGCTGAGCAGTGGGACCGAGCAAGTCGTTGAGGGCAAAACGTCCTGGGCCGGTCGCCTCTTGCGCCCGACGGTGAGCCGCAGGTGGCGCTGGGCTGCGTCCCGCTGCGCGCGGAGACAGCACGTCTGGAGCGTGAGATCTGAACGTGGAGCGGAACCGTGGGGTCAGGCCGCACGCGTGTAGCCGTGGTGCAGCCTTTCAGCGCGCCGAAGTGAGATCACTTCGCCCGTCGCAGCGGCTCGGAAAGCACGCCGCGACGCTTCTGTGGGCTTGGTTGCACAGGCGCTGCTGACGCCGTAGTCTCCTGCGGTCGCGGTCAAGTTCTCGGAGATGAAACATGGCGAAGACCGGCAAGTTCAAGTGCTCGGCGTGCAGCCGCACGTTCTTGATGGCGGCCCACCTCGGCCGTCACATGACCACGATTCACGGCGCCAAGGCCGCTAACGTGAAGGTCAAGTCGCGAGTCCAGCCACGCCACAGCCTACGTTCGGGAATTGACGGCGTCGTCGCTCAGGTTCTCACGTACCGGGACGAACTGGCGGCCCAGCGGGCGGAAATCGAGTCCCAGCTCATTGCACTGGATAACGCCCTCGCAACGCTGGACGGGACGGCTCGCCCGGCACTGAAGCGCGTCGCCGGAGGGCGGTGTCGCGGCGGGCGTGCACGGGCGGGCTCACTCAAGGAGTTCGTCCTGCGCGTGCTACGGGGCCGGGCACAACCCATGCGGGTAAAGGACATCACCGCGGCGGTCCGGAAGGCCGGCTACGCGACGAAGAACCGAACGCTGGAAAAGAGCGTGGGCAACGCGCTGGCCGCTACGCCCCAGGTCGTCAAGGTTGCCCGCGGGCAGTACCGGTTGCGGGGGTAGCGCCCGCCCGGTCGGCTCCGGTGGGGGTCGCCGTCCGTACTCCGCCGGCGGTCTGTCGTGCAGTTCGGACGCGGCGTCGCACAGGGCACGACGCCGGGCGTAGGGCATCGCCCGGTGGCGTGGACGCATCGTCGGCGACCGCCACTACTCCGCCCTTACCACCCGCAGGCCCCGCCGCTCCGTTTCGACCCGCAGGTTGGCCACCTCGGGCTTGACCATCGGCAACGGACCGCCCGGCGGAACACTGCCCGCGGACCTGCGCGATTCACGCTTACCTGATCGGTGATTTGCTCGTGGTCCGTCTTCAGGGCGTGCTGACCGCGGCTGAAAAGCAATTGGTTGGGTCACGTCCGGCGGAGAAGGGCCGGAGCCTCCTCAAACAAGTACGCACCCAGTTGATCGAAGCGGCGCGGCCGGTCCTGGAAGCGATGGTGCTGGAAGTAACCGGCAGCAAGGCGCTGACGCAGACAGGTCCATGGCGTTCTCGACGAGCTGAGACAGGTGGCCATGTTACACAGTGCAGACCTCACCGCCAACTGCGAAGGCTCCGCGCCGCACTCATTTCAGGCGGCACAGCGTGACGATCGTGATGTCGTCAGACTGCGGGTGTTCGCCGGCGTGGCGGCGCACCGCGCCCAGCACGCCTTGGGCGATCTCGGCGGCGCTGCCGCGCGGCGCCTGCGCCAGATACGCCTGCAGCAGGTCCTCGTCGAACATGTCGCCGGCCGCGTCAAACGCCTCGGTCACCCCATCGGTGTAGACCACCAGTGCATCGCCGGGTTGAAGCACGATGCTCTCACACCCGACCTCGGCCCCGGGCAGAATACCGATCAGCGTGCCGGTGGACGCGAGCGTCGGCGTAGGCGCCGCCCCCGGCCGGAGCAGCACGGGCGGCGGATGTCCGGCGTTGGCACAGGTCACGGTACCTGTGGCGGGGTCCACGACGAGGCATATGAGGGTGACGAACATCCCGCTGGGATTCTGCAGCGCGAGCACGTCATTGACCCGGCGGACGATCTCCTCGGGCTCACAGAACTGCTGGGCCATCGTCCGCAACAGGGTGGTTGTAACGGCCATGAACAGGGCGGCCGGGATTCCCTTGCCGGAGACATCGCCGACCGCCACAAGCACGCGACCGTCCACGAGGCGCAGCACCTCGTACAGGTCGCCGCCCACCTCGCGCGCCGCCTCCAGGATGGCGCAGATCTCGAGGCCGGTGTCGCGGACCCGCGCGGCCACGTCGGAGGGGAGGATTCCGAGTTGGATCTCGCGGGCGATGCGGAGTTCAGCCGCCAGCCTCTCCTTGACGGCGTCGGAATAGGCCTTGGCCTTCAGCAGCGAGCGTACCCGGGCCTTGACCTCGAGCACCTCGAAGGGCTTGGTCAGGTAGTCATTGCCGCCGACCTCGAAGCCGAGCGTCTTGTTTTGCACTTCGTCGAGCGAGCTGAGAAACATCACCGGCAGCTCGCGCGTTGGCGCGGCGGCCCGCAGTCGGCGGCAGACCTCGTAGCCGTCCAGGCCCGGCATGACGATGTCGAGCAGGACCAGGTCGGGCGGGTTTTTCTCCACGCTGCGCAGAGCGGCCTCCCCGTTGAGGGAAACGCTGATCCTGTAATCATCCCGCAGGGCCTGCACGAGCACGTCGACGTTGGCTTTCACATCATCCACGATCAGGACGCGGCTTTCGGACAAATCCTTCATTGGGTTTCTCCGGTCGTAGTCGCATCAGGGAGCAACGACGATGCCGCGCCCTTCATCAGGGTCGCAACCTTTGCTTCCAATACAGCAAGATCCAGGGGCTTGAGCATGTAGCCGTCGAAGCCGCGATTGTGTGCTTCCCGCTCGTTGAGGTCGAAGTCGCTGGCGGTAATAGCGAGGATAATCGGACGTCGGCCGGCGTTTTCGAGGTCGCGCAACGCCTCCGCCAGCGCGTAGCCGTCCATCTCCGGCATCTCGATGTCCGTTAGCACGACATCGCAAGGGCAGCGCCGGAAGATCTCGTGCGCTTCACGGCCGTTGGCGGCGACCTCCACCGCGCAACCGGCCGCCGCAAGCTGGCTCCGCATGATCTCCCGGACAACCTCGTTATCCTCCACCACGAGGAACGTCTTCGCCCTCGTCGCCGTTCCCGCCGGAACGCCCCCGAGCATTTCCCGCTCCTCGTCGCAGTCGGCGTACGTGAGGGCGATATTGCGGAAGGTTTCGTAAATACTCAGGAAGGCCTCAGCCAAGTCGGGATCAAAGTGCGTGCCGCTGCCGGCGCGGATGATCTCGACGGCTTTTTGGTGAGGCATGGGTGGTTTGTAGACGCGCTTGCTGATGAGGGCGTCGTACACGTCTGCAACGGCCATGAGCCGACCTGAAAGAGGGATCTGGGCTTTCTTCAGGCCTTGGGGGTAGCCCGAGCCGTCCCATTTCTCGTGGTGGGTGTACGCGATCTCCCGCGCCGTGTGCAGGAACGTGTCCGGTCCGAGCTTTTCCTCAGAGATCCGAAGAGCCTCATTTCCGAATACCGTATGCCGCTTCATCTGTTCGAATTCGGCGTCGTCGAGTTTGCCCGGCTTGAGGAGCACGCTGTCGGGCACCCGCAGCTTCCCCACGTCATGGAGTGGCGCCGAGATCCGGAGCAGTTCGATATAGGCGTCGGTGAGCAGAGGGGCATATTGTGGGTTCCGGCGTAAGCACAGCGAGAGGGCTTTCATGTACGCTTGCGTACGTTTGATGTGCCCGCCGGTCTCCGGGTCGCGGAACTCGGCGAGAGTGCCCAGGCTCTCGATCATCACCGTCTGGGTCCGCTGCAAGTCGCGCGTGCGTTCCTGCACGAGACGCTCGAGGTCGTCCCGGTGGCGTTTGAGCTCAATGTGGTTGCGCACTCGTGCCCGCAGGAGTTCGGCATTGAAGGGCTTGGTGATGTAGTCCACCGCCCCGAGCGCAAGTCCCCGTGCCTCGTCTTCCGCATCGGAAAGCGCGGTCTGGAGGATCACGGGTATGTCGCGCATGGCCTCGTCCGACATGAGGCGGCGGCATACCTCGTAGCCATCCATGCCGGGCATCGAGACATCCAGCAGGATCAGGTCCGGCTTTGCCTTCCGTGCGATTGCCAGGGCGCTTTCGCCGTCCAGCGCAACACTGAGCTTGTAATCACGCCGTAAGGCCTGCACCAGCACGTCGACGTTGGCCTTCACGTCATCCACAATCAGAACGCGGCTTTCGGACAGGCTCCTCATGTCTGTTCCTTTTCCGAGAGGGCTTGGAGCCACCGGGCGATGATCTGGCCGGCCTCATCGTATTCGTATTCGTCGATTCGCCCCTGTATCTCTGAGAGCATGCGGGCCATGGCCGGCGGAAGCTTGATCTTGACCAGCGCCGCCAGAGACTCGGAACACCCGGTGACGTCGGCGGCATCCACCGCGGCGGCCAGTTGCCGGAGCGCTGTAGCGATCGCCGGGCAATTGCGCGCGTCGTCGGTGGGACCTGCGGGATACTCCGCCCGTGTAGCAGCGGGCCGCAGACGTTCGATCGAGCCACGGACCTTCTGTGCCTGCTCGAGAACGGCATCGAGCAGCCCAACCATGTCGGATCGGCGTTCCTTGGCAGCCAGTTCCAGCGCCTTGGCAGCATGGCGAAGCGCGTCGGCACCGAGGTTGCCGGCGGCCCCGGCGATGGCATGGGCATGGCGGCGCGTCGCATCGGCATCGCCGACGGCGACCGCAGATCGGAGCGTTTCCAACGTCTTGCGCTGTCCATCGGCGAAGCGAAGGTACATTGGGCGGAGCGCGACAAGGGGAATCCCCAGCCGTCGAATGGTGCCGGCCAGATCGATGCCCTCCAGATCGGGCAGATCCTCGGCCTGGAAGTTTGATTCCGACTCGGCCGGCCCCGGAGCATCCGTCGTACGCCCGGAAATCTCGGATCCCTTGGGCAGCCACTGCCTGAGCGTCTTTACCAGGGCCAGACGGTCGATCGGCTTGGCGAGGAACGCGTTCATGCCGGCTGCCAGGCAGGCCTCCTCATCCGACTTCATTGCGTTGGCGGTCATCGCGATGATGGGCAGATCACGGAACGCCGGATCCTGGCGGATGCGGCGCGTCGCCTCGAGCCCATCCATCTCCGGCATCTGCATATCCATCAGGATGGCCGCGAAATGACCCGTGCATGCCATTTCCACGGCCTCGCCGCCGTTCTGGGCGATCTCCAACTCGACGCCCAGCCTGTTGAGCAGTTCCTGGGCCACGAACTGGTTGGCCTCGTTGTCCTCGGCCAGCAGCACGCGGACGCCGCCGAAATGAGCCGTGACGGCGGCCGGAGCGGCGTGGCGAGTTGCGTCCTTCGCATGGCCGGTTGCGTCAAGGATCGCATCGTAAAGCGAGGAGGGGGTGATCGGCTTGGGCAGAAAGGCATTAACACCTAGTTCGCGGCACTGGGCCTCTTCCTCCTTGCCGGCGTAGGCGCTCATCAGGATCAGAGGTAGCTTCTGCGTGGTCTCATTGTTGCGGATTTGAGCGGCGGCGGCCAGGCCGTCCAGGCCGGGCAGGAGCCAGTCGAGGAGTACCAGGTCAAAACTCACGGCGCCAGGGTGTTGACCGGGATCGTGCAGGAGTGAGAGTCCCTGTTCTGCATCCGGAACGGTGGTGCAGGACATGCCATAACTGCGGAAGAAGGTTTCGAGGAGTTCGCGGCTGGTGGGGTTGTCCTCGACGATGAGTGTGCGCAGCGAACGGATGCCCTCGGGGGCCGTGGTCTGCCAATGCGCCTGTCGGGCTTGAAGCTTCAGCGTCACGTCGAACGAGAATGTGGTCCCGCCCCCGACCTGCGACGAGAGGGTCAAATCGCCGCCCATCATCCGCACGAGCCGCAGGCTGATGGCCAGTCCTAACCCTGTGCCGCCGTATTTGCGTGACGTCGAGCTGTCCGCCTGGGCGAAGGGCGCGAATAGTTTCGCCTGCTGCTCGGGGGAGATACCAATGCCGGTATCGCGCACCGAGAAGTGCAGGTGGGCGGTACCGGCGGCATTACCCCTCGCCGGGGCGGAAGCCATCATCGCGACCTGCAGCGCGATCTCGCCCTTTTCGGTGAACTTAAATGCGTTGCCGATGAGGTTCGTCAGTATCTGCCGGAGCCGCAGGGCGTCGCCCACGAGTGAGTCGGGGACATCAAGCATCACGTGCACAATCAGTTCGACGTGCTTGTCCATCACCTTGGCGCGGAAGGTCTCGGTCACCTCTTCCAGCACGGCACGCAGGCTGAAAGGCGCGGCCTCCAATTCCAGCCGCTCGGCCTCGATCTTCGAGAAATCGAGGATGTCGTTGATCAGGGCCAGCAGGCTTCTGGCCGAGCCATGCACGATGCTGAGGCATTGCTGCTGTTTGGGGGTGAGTTCTGTTTCCAGCGTCAGAGCGGCCATGTTGATGATGGCGTTCATCGGCGTGCGGATTTCGTGGCTCATGGTTGCCAGGAACGCGCTCTTGGCGCGGGTGGCGTCCTCGGCTTTGGCCATCGCCTGCTCAGCGCTGACCCGGGCCGCCTTCAGGTCCTCCGCCGCCCGCTTGAGTTCCTCCTTCTGCCGCTCGATCCCGGCGATCAACTTGCGGATTCGGCGGAAGGCCCACAGGAGAAACCCCAGCGTGACCAGAGACGCCCCAGCCGTGACGAGCGTGCGATACCAGGTGGCGGTATCGCACCGCTGGCGCAGGTCGATCAACTCCGCGTTCTTCTGGTCTTCCATCCGCCCGATCTGGCTGCGCAGGTCATCCATGATCTGCTTACCCACATCGGATTGCACCAAGGCCCTGGCCGCCTCCAGGCCCTGCTGGCGCCGCGTTTCAATGGTCTGGTTCAGTTTATCGAGCTTTTCCCGCGTCAGGCGGGCGGCCGCCGTGGCCCCACCCGATGCGACCGCCCCCGTCCTGGCCCAGTCCTTGAGTTCGTCCAACTGCGCGCCGATGTGCTGAACGGCGGCGGCGTAAGGTTGCAGGTACGTCTCCTCGCCGGTCAGCACGAAGCCCCGCTGGCCGGTCTCCGCGTCCTTCATGGTGGAGAGCAGGTCCTCCAGCCTGGCGATGACCTCCTGACTCCGCAGGGCCGCCTGGTTGGCCGCCGCAACCCTCAAGTCCATCCAATAGACCAGGAGGGTGCTGGCGAGGGTCAGCAGCGCGATGGCAACGAAGATCAACATCATCCGGCTGGCGGGTTGGCCGAAGCGGCGAACGATGCGGGCGCGAAGGGACGAACCGGGCATCAGAAAATCCCCTTTCGAGACTCCACTGGATAGTAAACCTCGGGTATACGCGGCGCGGGGGCATCCTGGTGCAAGCGGGTCCCAGAAAACGGGCCTGGAATCCAATTGCCATCCGCATCGGCCGACGGCCGCGATCTGCCAGACCGGCTTGCCCCGTGATTACTCATCACCTTCTCCACCATCCCACGGGGGAATGATTCTGAGTGTGGTCGGTGGCGGCACCGGCGCCGTGGAGTAGTAGGGCGGTCGGTTGCCTGGGGTTGAGCGGGGGTTCAAAATGTCGAGAGCTGCCCATTGCTGTACTTACAACGCTCTTCTCTCAGGATTTACAGGCCATGCTGCGCTGGTTCTACGTTGCTCTGAATCTCCTTGTTGAAGCCGGTGCCGCGCGCCGGGACGCCCGCATCCGCTTCCTCAAAGCCCAGGTCGAAATCCTCCGCCGTAAGCTGGGCGGCAACCGGGTCATCCGGAGCCCGGACGACCGCGCCCGGCTGCTGGCGATCGGCCAGGAACTCAACCACAACGTCGCGGACGTGATCGGCATCGTCACGCCACACGTATTGTCGCTGGGTTGAGGAGTTGCGTACAGTACGAAGCCCGAAGCGTGTCGGGCGGCCGAAGATCGCACGGAACCTGCGAGAACTCGTCGTCCGCTTCGCGAAAGAGAACGCCGGCTGGGGGTATCGCCGCATCATCGGCGAATTGCGCAAGCTGCGTCTCCGCATCGGCCGTTCGTCGGTTCGCAGGATCCTGAAGGACGAGGGCCTTACGCCGTCGCCGACCCGCCGCGGGCGCGCCGAAGAAACGGTCGGGCGGAAGTTCATCCGGCTACACGTGAACACGCTCGTCGCCTACAACTTCTTCACCAAGACCGTGATCACGCCGTTGGGCGTGCGGCTCGCCCACGGGGATCCCGGGAGGACAGGCATCGCGGACTGGCAACTGAACGTTGTCCGACGTGCCGCTGTCGTATAAGGTCGGACCTTGGCGACAAGGTACGGGCGAGCTTGAAGGAAGACCGAATGAGACAGACGCTGATCGTGATCGTGGGGGCGTGCGGACTGGCAGCGAACTCCATCGGCCAGGTTTCGTCGGGCGGTTCGGAGGCGTATTGGCCCCAATGGCGCGGCCCGGTGGCCACGGGCGCCGCACCGCGCGGCGATCCGCCGACGGAATGGAGCGAGACCAGGAACGTCCGCTGGAAGGTCGCGATTCCCGGCCGCGGGCACGCCACGCCGATCGTGTGGGGCGAACGCGTGTACATTCAGACGGCCGTTCCAACGGATCGCCTCGCCGAGTCGCAGCTGGCGGAACCGGCGCCGGCCAGTTCCCCCGCCGCCTCGGGACCTGCGGCCACGGAGCCGGCTCGCATCCACAAGTACATGCTCCTCGCGCTGGATCGCCAGACCGGCAAGACGGTCTGGGAGCAAACGCTGTGTGAAGCGGCCCCGAGCGAGGCCAGCCGGGCCGAGGCCAGCCAAGCCTCGAACTCGCCCGTCACGGATGGCGAGTGCCTCATCGCTTACTTCGGCTCCCGCGGCATCTATTGCCTGGACATGGACGGGAAGCTGGTCTGGAAGAAGGATCTGGGCCAGATGAAGACCCGTCGGGGCTTCGGCGAAGGGAGCTCCCCGGCGCTCTACCACGATGCGGTCATCATCACCTGGGACAACGAGGGCCCGTCCTTCATCGTCGCGCTGGACAAGAAGACCGGCGCGGAGCGCTGGCGCGCGGACCGGGAAGAGCCGACCTCCTGGGCCACGCCGCTCGTCCTCCCGACGGATGGGAAAGCCCAGGTGATCACGAGCGCGACCAAGCGGATCCGCAGCTACGACTTCCAGACTGGCAAGCTGCTGTGGGAGTGCAGCGGCCTGACCGAGAACGTCATTCCGACGCCGGTGAGCGCCAACGGTTTGGTCTACTGCACGAGCGGCTTTCGGGGCAGCGCGCTGCTGGCCATTCGCTACGCCGACGCGCAGGGCGACATCACCGGCACGCCGGCGATCGCCTGGACGTATGACGGGAAAGGCACGCCCTATGTCCCGTCGCCGTTGCTGCTGGGTAACGAGCTCTACTTCCTGCAGGAAAACCACGCCGTGCTGTCCTGCCTGGATGCGAAGAGTGGTCAGGCGCACTACGCGAAAGAGCGGCTGGAAGGGTTGGGAGATGTTTTTTCCTCGCCCGTAGGCGCGCGCGGACACGTGTACGTCGTGGGCCGCGACGGGAAGATGGCGGTAATCCAGGCCGGCGCCGAGTTCAAGATCCTGGCAACGAACTCGCTCGACGACAGCTTCAGTGCCTCGCCGGCGATCGTGGGCAAGGAAATCTACCTACGCGGGTACGAGCATCTGTACTGCATCGCGGCGGACTAGCGCGGGCCGTGCGCTAGACGACCGGCAAGCGGGGCCCCACGGGCCGATAGCAGCGCGGCGTGCACGGAGGACCGGCTTCAGCGATGGCAGCACGACCACCCCGGGTGGGCGCAGGGCAATCGCGGGGACCAGCCCCATAAGCGTTAACTTAACGATTGCGGTTTTTGACGGGACGCGGTACGCTGTTCGGCATGAACGACACGGAAGTCAGCGGACGCGCCGAGGACTGGAGGCTGTTGTGTCGGTATTTTCCGCCC
>CAIWOY010000078.1 GCA_903914415.1 uncultured Phycisphaerales bacterium
GGTACGTGTGGGACGGGGAGAACCGGCTGATTTCCACGGAGCCGGTGCGTGCGACGAACGGGTCGCAGAAGGCGGAGTACGCGTACGATTCCCTGGGCCGCCGGGTGCAGCGGAAGGTGTGGACGTGCACGGACCCGAACACGACGCCGGCGACGTGGGCGCTGAGTGAGCACCGCAAGTACGTCTGGGCGGGTTGGCTGCTGCTGCTGGAGCTGGACGGTGCGGGTGGGATGGGCGTCCCGCCCGTCAGAAAGTACACGTGGGGCCTGGACCTCGCGGGTCAAAACGGCGCCACACCGAGCGGCCCCAGTGCTGGGGCGGGCCTGCTCGAGGGTGCCGGCGGGATCGGTGGGCTGCTGGCGGTGCACGACCGCGGCACGGACCCCAACTCGGCCGCGGACGACCTGGACTACGTGTACCTGTACGACGCGAATGGCAACATCGGGCAGGTGCTCGACCCGAACGCCGCGAGCGCGACGGCGGCGCTGAAGGCCAAGTACCAGTACGACCCGTACGGCAACCGGATCAACTTTGATCCGAACGCGGCGGAGTATGAGCAGCCGTGGCGATTCAGCACGAAGCAGTTCGACGCCGAGACGGGGCTGGGGTACTGGGACGAGCGGTATTACAGCGCTGGGCTGGGTCGCTGGGTGAATCGTGACCCGTTGGAGGAATTGGGCGGAGATAATCTCTACGTGTTCGGTCTTGGCGACTCAGTCAACCGCGTTGACCCGCGTGGCGGTCTTAGCCTCGCGCCATGTCCGTGGTGGGATTCGCAGAAGCAGTGGCCCCGGCAGTGTCCCAAGGAGTGGGACCCGGACGCCGACGCGTGCGGGCGCACACCGATGAAGCCGTGCTCCAAGTGTCCGAACTGCGAGCCCGGATCGAGAGCGGATCCGTACGGGAACGAATTGGGGGCTGTCAAGTGCGAAAACGGTAAGCCGTGCACATGCATCTGCACGGATAACATCAAGCAGAAGTTCCCCGGGGCGGCGCCACCCATGGACGAGTGCGTCAGGGCCCACGAGCGCAAGCACTACGACAGGACTGCGGGGACCCCACCCGGCGCGCCGCACGGCTGTCCGCCGGGGCAGCTCGGCGTTGGAGAACCCACCCCGGCCCCAGAGGGGCAATCCTCTGAGTGTAAGGCACAGACTGCCGGCATGGAGTGCATTGAAAAGCTCGGGCCGGGGTTCTGTGGGAACAGAGCTGTGCTTCCGAGGAAGAAGGACAGGTGCGAGTGCTTGCGGCAACTTCGCTTGAGCCTGACTGCTGGGTGGAATAGCTGCACGGCGCACCGCGGAGATGGGAGTTGCTCGGTGGACGATGCGAGGGAGTGCGAAAACACGCGCGAGAGAGCGGTGAAAATGCTGAACGCGCTCCAGCGTGAGTGTGAGCGCCCCGGCAAGGAGTGGCCGCCCCGTGGCCCGGGGAGTCGCTGGCGGTGAGGGCGTCCGCGCCTTGCGGGTCGTCGTATCCTGTATGGACAAGCGATTGGGTGAGTCAGGAACGTATCCGGAACAGACCCCGTCAGTTCCGAACTTCGGAGTGGCGATGGACAAGCGCTGCTTACGAGGGTCGGCGCGAGCGATCGCAGGGCGCACCGGCCGCTGCTTGTGCCTGCTTGTCTGCCTGCTCGCTTTGGGTCTCTGGATCGCAAACGGTTGGCTGTTTATTGCGATCAGCGACTGGCCACACTTCGACGTAACTGTTGACTATGGTATTGTTAACGGTATGTTTCCGGCAGCCGGCATCTCTGAGTCTTTTGCGCGCAGGCCAACCATTGAGGTGTGGCCCGTCGCGAACACACTCGAATGGGGGTGGTGGGACTGGAATATCGATACACATGGCGGCACGCAGCTATCGGTTAGCTGCCCCTTGTGGGCCCTGTTTCTGTTCTCACTCGTGTGCGCGCTCCTGCTCAGGGGGCGGGGCGCGTCAGCCAGCGCCCGCGCCGGGCGCTGCGCGAAGTGCGGTTACGACCTAAGGGGCACGATCGAGCCGCGGTGCCCCGAGTGCGGGACGCCTTTCGAGCGTGCGAAGGAGGCGCGGGAGGCGGCCAGACCGTGATAGGACTTCGCGACAAGTCGTCGGACCTGGACCTCGCGCGCCACACCGGTGGCGCTGTGGGACTGGTTTCTAACCAGTTGATGCTCGAAGGTGCCGGCGGGATTGGCGGGCTGCTGGCGGTGCACGACCGCGGGACGGACCCGAACTCGACCGCCGACGACCTGGACTACGTGTATCTGTACGACGGAAATGGCAATGTCGGGCAGGTGATTGACCCGAACGCGGCCGATCCGAACACGGCGGTGAAGGCGAAGTACCAGTACGACCCGTACGGCAGCCGGATCGGCTCCGACCCGAACGAGTACAACCAGCCGTGGCGGTTCAGCACGAAGCAGTTCGACGCCGAGACCGGGCTGGGGTACTGGGGCTACCGGTACTACAGCCCGGGGATGGGGAGGTGGATTGGGCGAGATCCGATTGGGGAGGTAGATGGCGTTTGCCTGTATGCGTACGTCCACAATGCGCCGTGCGGCTCCACGGACGCACAGGGCCACCAAGCGGGCCCGTGGATCGGTAATCCTTGCCTGAAACCACCTCCGCCGCCGGCAAACCGCTGCGACGACTGCTCGCTGACATGCACATCGGGCGCGGGCCAGAGGGCTCTGGGTGGCGATGCCGGCGGTGTGATCTGCCGGCCGGACGGATGCCGGTGCGCTTGCCTGGACACCAGGAGCTACCCCGGCGGCCCGCCCGGCTCGAGCGCCAACATAGAGCAGCGCTGTGCCCTACGCCACGAGGAGACGCATGTCAGTCAGGGGGCTGGTAACCCGTGCTGGGGGTGCAGCGAGCCGGATGCCAGTGGCCTTTCGCGGGCGGGGCCGAGGGAGGGGGTCTGCGGGTTCGACTACCCTCGACGAACCGAGTGCAGTGCGTACGGTGCCGAGGTGGAGTGCCTGCTCGGTGCCCTGCGTAAGGGTGAGTGCGGGGCAGATCGTGGCTGCGTTGAGCGTTTACGGGCGGCGCTCGTGGAAACGGTGGTGACGGCATGCCGCTTATACCGCTGCGGGGCCGCCGTGTCCAACTACGCGGATCTGCTGCACCGTGCGCAGATCGAAACCATCAAGAGAGCATGTCCTGTCGCGCCGGCAGGGATCCTCGCTGGCTCGACGAACCTTGCGGCAGCGCGCGTCCGATCTGACGCCGTCTCAGGCCTTGGGGAGCCCGTTGGGTGTCGGAAATGAGCGCCAGATCCGGCCCACGGTTTCGGCGATCTCAAATCCGTTCCGGTGGGCCTGTCGCGCGCGCTGGCGTACGGTGCCGCCTGCGCGGCGGTCGGAGCGCACACCGGCGGGACCTACGTGAGGTCAGCGGGGCCAATTCACTGGTGGGACCGTGAACCATCACCGGTATGCAGACTGGGCATGGGGTGCGACCGCAGCCCTGGGGATCATGGGTGCGTTCTGGTGCGCTTCGGGCTGGGTACGACCATCTGGCAGCGCGCGAGTTGTGCCCGGCGATCGGGACATGCCATGGTGGTTCTGGGCCTTGGCGCTTTTGCTGGCCTTGGTAGCCGCGCGCTGGTGGTACTTGTCATGGGCCGTGAGACACCGGCCCCGCATGGGGTGCTGTGGAAAGTGCGGTTACGATCTCACTGGCAATGTGTCCGGGCGCTGTCCGGAGTGCGGGACGGAGGTGCCGAACGGTCATCACGATGCGCCGCGCTGACCTGGAGACGGCGCAGCCGAGCCGATGCGATACCATCGGCAACCGGCAGCAGGCCCAGCGGGACCCGAATACGGGGCAGGCGGTGACGCAGACGTACTACGGCAACGGGCTGAACCAGTACTACCAGGTCCAGGCCCAGGGCGGCGGCAGCCCGCTGTCGCAGGGGCTCCGATCTGGGCGCGATACGCCGGCCGAGAGTCAGAACGCGAACGGCCCCGCGCGGGCGATTTCGCCAACTGGCTTGCGGTCCGTCGGGATTTCGCGCTCGCGCAGCTCCGGGGACAGTTCGGCCGGGTCGCCGGGGTGGCCGACGGCGATCATTGCCTCGATGTCGTAGTCGCCGGGGACGCGCAGGGCCGTGCGCGCCTGGTCGCGATCGAAGCCGGCCATGCCGTGGACGACGAGGCCCAGCGCCGTGCCCTGCAACGCGAGGTTCTCGAACGCCGCCCCAGCGTCGAACGTATGCACGGAGTTCGGCTTTCCGTTGCGGGTGAAGACCTTGTGCGAGAGCACGACAATCAGCGCCGCCGCGCGGTGGCACCAGACCTGGTTCGCCTCGACGAGCAGGCCGAAGAACGTCGGCCAGTGTTGGCTGTCCCGCCGGGCGTACAGGAAGCGCCATTCCTGCTCGTTGTACGCCGAGGGGGCCCAGCGGGCGGCCTCGAAGAGCGTCAGCAGCTCGCGCTCGGCGAGCGGCTCGCCGCTCATCGCCCGCGGCGACCAGCGCCGGACGATCAGCGGCTCGACGGCGTGATCGGGGTGGCGGTACGCGCTTGGGTCGGGCAGCTTGGACATTGTGGCACCTCATGCCGTTCAATGATGGTCAGCGGAACGGGCGACGAACGGCGGTTTGTTCTTCTCGCTCGTGCCTCCGGCCGGTTTCATCATGAGATCGTAGCACCCTCAGCGCGCAGCGCAGATTCCCCGGCAGTCCACGGCCGACACGGGGGCCGGCCGCTACATTGTCGGCGGATAGGCCGCTACATTGTTGACGGGGCGGCCCGTGCATTGTCGACGGGTGGGCCGCTACGTCAGGTCGCGGGCACAGCCCACGCTGCGCATAGCCGATCGGGGTGACCGAGGCCGACGGGACTCGAACCCGCAACCTCCGCCGTGACAGGGCGGCGCTCTAAAC
>CAIWOY010000079.1 GCA_903914415.1 uncultured Phycisphaerales bacterium
CCGACCGAACCCGGTCGGCCTTGTTTCTTTTCTCACGTGATCTGCGGCCGAGAATCGGGCAACCGCCCCCGGGTTCCCGCGTTCGCGCGTCACAGGCCGCGAACAAGCTGCGCGACGTGCTGCCCCACGGCGTTGTCGCCGTCCCGTTCGACGAGCTTGCGGGCGGCGGATTCGGCCAGCTCCCGGTTCCCGACGCGCCACGCGAGCGCCGCGAGCAGCTCCAGGGTGGTCTGATCATTCGCGCTCAGCGTCAGGGCCCGTTGGGCGACGCGCAGGGCGGCGGGGTAATCGCCGACGGCGGCGAGGGCCCGCGCCAGGAGACGCTGGACATACGGACTTTCGGGCGCGGCGCGGGCGGCCAATTGGGCCTGGTCGCGGGCCGCCGCCGTTCGTCCTTCGGCCAGGTAACACTCGACGAGCAGCGGCCGCAAACACGCCGTGCGCTCGGGTGGCCCGTCGTTGAGCAGCATCAGCAGGACGGGGATCGCGTCCCCGTAGCGCCCCGCGCGATACAACGCCACCGCCAGGCGCTCGCGCGTCCCCGTGTCGGCGACCGCACGCCACGCCGTCGCGGCGGCCGCCCAACCGCCCAGTTGCTCGTGGCACTCCGCGATGGTGGCCTGGTAGGCGCTTCTCCAGTTGAAGGTCGCCGCCTTCGAAGTCAGCAGGTCCAGGGCCTCCTGGGGGCGACCGAGTTGCAGCAGAACCTGGGCCGCCGCCGTCACGTAGTTGATCTCCTCCGCGTCGAGCTCGCCGGCGCGTCGGAAGGCGTCCAGCGCCTCTTCCCAGCGCTGCTGCTGCTGGCGCACGACGCCCAGGAGGTAGTCCAACTCGGCCTGCGGCGGGCCTTCGAGCTTCGCCTGCTCCAGCAGCTCGGTCGCCTGGTTGATGCGACCCTCTGCGAGCAGCACGCGGACACGCAGCGGCGTCAGGGCCGGGTTCTGGGGGTCCAACCGCGTGGCTTCGTTCAGCTCGCCGGCCGCGGCGGCAATGTTCCCGGCCGCGAACTGGTCGGCGGCCAGCCGGGCCTTGACCTGCGCGCGGGCGCGGTTCCAGTGCTCCGTGGCGACCTGGCGCGCCTGGCGCTGCGGGCCTTCGCAGCCGGCGCTGAGCGCGAGCAGTGCCGCCGGGAGCAGTACGCCCATCCGTCGAACGGCCGAGAAGCTCATGGGTTGCGTCCTTCGTCTTCGGCGTCCGCCTCGTGCTGCGGTGGCGGCGGGCGCCGATCGCGGCCCAGCGCGGCGCCGGGTTCGACCTCGACGCGCGGGCGGCCGAACATCGGCTCGTGCGGCGGGGGCGCGGTTGGCGCGGGTCCGATCAGGTCCCAGATGAAGTCCCGCATCCGAGAGCCCTCCTCGTCCCACAGGCGCTCATCCAGCAGTTGCTCCCGGAGCTTGAGCGCCGCCAGGTGCTTGGGCTCGTTGTTGAGCGTCATACGCACGTCGAGCAGCGCCAGGCCGGGATGCCCGTGTTCCAGTTGCCGCAGGGCATCGTGGTAGTAGGCCTGGGCCAGGCGCTCGCGGCCGGTCGCGAGCAGCCCGCGGCGCGTGCCGACGCGCATGCGCTCGACGTCTTCCAACAGCTCGCGGAACGCGGCGCGTTCGTGTTCCGTGTGCTTGAGCACGTGCACGGTCAGGAGGATGATGACCTCCTCGCGGGTCGTCTGGTCGTTGCGGCTGCCGAACAGCAGGCCCAAGCCGGGGACGTCGCCGAGCACGGGAAACTGGCTGCGCGTGTTCACCGTGCGCTCGCGGAAGAGGCCGCCGATCAGGATCGTGTCGCCGTCCTGCACGAGAATGTCGGCGTGGGCCTCGGTGGTTTCCTCGAACGGCAGGTTCGCCGCGGTCAGACCCCCGTTGCTGTCTTTGGGATGCACGACCAGGCGTACGGTTCCGTCGTCGTTGATCAGCGGACGGAACTTGATCTGCGTGCCGGTCTCGAGGAACTCGACCTTCTGGACGGCCGCGGTCTGCGTCACCATGGTCGTGATGTATCCGTCGCGCCGGCCGACGATGACCTCGCCCTCCTGCTTGTTCAGGGCGACGACCTTCGGATTGGCGACGACCACGACGTCGGTGACTTCCTCCAACGCGCGGACGAACGCGGCGATGTTGTTCTTGATGATTCCGAACCGGAAACCCGCGCCGGTCTCAGTGCCCTGAAATTCGGTGCTGAGATTGAAGGTCGTGTTTTGCAGCTTGGTGGCCGGCGTCTGACCGGTGGTGAGATCGGCCGAGGCGTTGCTCGCCGAATTCACGTTTTGGAAGTCGATGCCGCCCAGCAGCGTGAAGTCGATGCCGAACTGGTTGCTCTCGCTCAGCGTGGCCCGCAGCACGGTGGACTCGATCAGGACCTGCAGGGGCCGCAGGTCGATTTCGGCCAGCACGCGGGCCGCCGCGTCGAGCCGCGCGGGGCGGTCGGTGATGACGAGGTAGCTGCCGCCCGCGGCGCCCATCTCCAGGGTGCTGGCGCCGCCGCCCTCGCTGGCCGATTTCGTGTCGCCGCCGCTTTCGACCACGGGCGCGTCCTTGCTGAGCACCGCGCGCACCACCGCCGCGGCGTCCGCGGGCCGAATGTAGCGCAACGGGAAGACGCGTGTTGTGGGGGGCGGCAGGAGCACCGCGATTTCCTCGGGCAGGCCCACGAAGACCGTGTTCCCGGAGACGTGGAACGCGTACTTGTTGGGCGTCAGGACCGCGTCGAGCGCCTGCTCCAGGGTCACGGCGTACAGGTTGGCGGAGATCTTCCCGGTCACGCTTGTGCTGGAGACGATGTTTCGCCGCGCCTGGTAGCTCAGCATCTCCAGCAGCGTTCCGATCTCCATGTCGCGCACGTGCAGGTCGAGCAGTCCGGCGTCGGTCCGAGTGACGGCCAGCGGGTCTAGCGGCGCGGCCGGCCCATCCGGCCTCGGCGGCGGTGGCGTGTCGGCGGCGACCGACGCGGGATCGGGCCCCGAGAGGAGTCGGCCGACGACCTCAGTCAGTTGCCCCAGTGCGGCCCCGGGAGAGGCGCCCGGCACCGCGCCAGGGCGCGTGGTCTGGGCCAGGGTGGGGCCGGCCGCCAGCGCCAGGACTACGCAGCCCCAGGCAGCCGCATGGGCCCGGCGACCTGGTTGCGGGCCATTCATCCTCATGGCCGGTGTTGGCCTCACTGTTCTGCTCTGTATGGCGGCCGCTCGCGCGCGGGTGCGGGGCGCTCCCTGCCGGTCGCGGCTCGGGCCGCGGCGCGGATCGCTGTCGCATGTTCACGCACGTTGCTTTAGATCGGAGACGAGTTATCGGCGGCTTCAGGAAACCTTACCGGGCGTTCGCGGTACCGCCGCGTCGGGTGGGCGTCGCGCACGGCCAAGACACGACCGGGCGCGGTGCCACCAGCCGGAACGACGGTTTGCACGCCAATGCGTCTAATCCCCGGGCCGGCCGAAGGGCTGGGCGGTCCTGGTCGATGAATCATAAAGACCGGGGCCGACAACGGATGCACGCATGGACTGGCCGCGACCGCGAGCACGCCGCGCCGCTCTCCGCTGCACGCGGGGCGCGCCGTTTTTGCGCGGCTTCTCGCTGATCGAGCTGATAATGGTCGTGTGCATTCTGGGCATTCTCGCGACGACCGCGATCCCGCGGGTTGCGAGCTCGCTGCAGCGCAACCGGGCGGAGGCGGCGGCACGGCGGATCGCCAGCGACCTGAATCTGGCGCAGACGCGGGCCCGGCAAGCCAGCGCGTCGCAGACGGTCGTCTTCGACGTGGCCGGCGGCAGCTACCGCCTGGTGGGGATGATGAGCCCGGACCATCCGACCGCGGCGTACGTCGTGTCGCTCAAGGATTCCCCGTACGAGGTGCTCATCGTCAGCGCCAGCTTCGGCGGGGATGCGCAGATCATCTTCAACGGCTACGGCGTCCCCGATAGCGACGGGACGGTCGTGATTCAGGCGGGGAGTTTCTGGCGGACCGTTTCGGTCGCTGCGGAGACCGGGCGCGTGACCGTCACGGGGAGCTAAGCGCCGGTCGGTGACGTCGGGGGCGACGCCATCCCGGTGAAATAGGCAGCCATGACAGCGAGGCCGAGCAAAGCACGCAGCGTGACCCTGGCGGAGTTGGCCGTCAGCATCGCGGTCATGGGCATTCTGATGACCGGGCTGGCGTCGGCCGTGCTGGTGGCGACGCGCGCTTTGCCGCGCACGGATCGGCCGGCGGACCGGATCACGCAGCCGGCGGAGACGCTGACGCGTATCGTGAGTGAGTTGCAGGGAGCGCGGTACGTCAGCGAGCGCTCCGCGCACGCGATCACGTTCACGGTCCCCGATCGCGACGGGAACGGCTCGCCCGAGCGGATCCGGTACGCCTGGAGCGGAGTCCCGGGCGACCCGCTGACGCGGCAGTACAACGCCGGCCTGTCGGCCACGCTGCTGGAGGGCGTGAACCAGTTTGACGTGGCGTGCGACACAAGGAGCGTCACCGAGACTTACCCGGGCGCGCCGGTGGAAAGCGCCGAAGTGCTCGTCGACAGCTATACGGGGTCGGGGGACGCGAAGAATTACAACGTGGACAAGGACCACTGGATCGGGCAGTACGCGCAGCCGCCGGTGGCGGGGTCCATACCGGGCCTGGTGACGTGGCGTGTGACGCGCGTGCGGTTCCAGGCGATCAAGAGCGGAGCCATTGACGATCAGACGCGCGTGCAAATCTGTGTGCCCAACGCGGACAAGACGCCGAGCACGACGGTGCTCGAAGAGCAGTTATTGAACGAAAACACGCTCACCGGCACGTATGCCTTGACAAACATCTCATTCCAGTACGTGGCGGGGCTCGCGCCGGACCAGGGTGTCTGCGTGGTGTTACGCCCGCTGGGTACCAATGCGTCGTGCCAGGCGCGCTACGACAACGGCAGCGGCTCCGACCTGCTCACCACGAGTAACGGCGGCCAGAACTGGAGCTACTACTCACAGAAGTCCCTCCAATACTACCTGTACGGCAAGGCCGCCATGCCGGGGCCGAACCAGAGCATCACGCGCACATACGTGACCGGCGTGCGCTTGGCGCTGTGCGTCGGAGCCAACACCGCCGCGCGGCTGGACGCGGGGGCGTGCCTGCAGAATGCCCCGGAGGTCTTGTCCGCGGTCTGGGAGGCGGAGTTCGACACGAATCCGACGACGCTCGATTTCAACGCGGACGGCACCGGCGACTGGGTCCGCCGCGACGGGCAGCCGTTCAGTACGGCGTCACTTGCCCAGGGCGTATGGCACGCCGACTGCACGCTCGATACGACGCCGATCAACAGTTTCGCCGAGTTGACGACGGCTGAAGTCCGCTTCCGCAATACGGGCGTGGGCGGCAACGGGGCCGTGTTATGGATCAACGCCGACTGGGCGGGGGGGACGTTCGCGCCGCTGTTCGCGTATCTTCAGCTTCAGGGCGATGGGACGCAGACGCTGAGCGTATACAGCAAGCGCGACAGCTCGACGCCGGTGCGGCTGATGGCCGTTACGGGCCTGCCGTCCGGTTTCGTGACGCTGCGGCTCCTGATCGCCCCGACGCCCAACACGGTCAACGTGCACGTCAACGGCGCGGAGAAGGGGACATACGTCTACTACACGTTCGCGCAGACCGGGAGCGACCGATTTGCCAGCGTGCTGGCGTCGGGCAGCGCCGCGGACTTCGATTACGTGCGCATCCACGTCGGAGGGAGCAGCCCATGAGCCGGTGCCACTGTCCCCCGTGCCACTGCTCCAGAGCAGTGCCACACGCCCGGTACCACTGCTCTAGAGCAGTGGCACACCCGCGCACGCGGCGCGCGCGCACGTTCCTGCTGATCGAGTCGGTCATGTCGACCCTCGTGATCTCGGTCATGCTGGTCGCCGCGCTCAGTGCCGTCGCCCTGGTCCGCACCAATGAGGCCCGGACCGTCGAGCGCCGCCGCGGATTGCTCCTGGCCCAGATGCTGATGTCGGAGATTCTCCAGCAGGCGTACGTCGATCCGTCCGCCGGGCCGGGAGGGTTCGGCATCGGGGCCGACGAGGTGACGGGCAACCGCAGCCGGTTTGACGACGTGGACGACTACTACAACTGGGATGTGAGCCCGCCGCAGAACAAGGACGGCTCGGCGATCCCCTGGGCCACCGGGTATGAGCAGATCGCAAGTGTGAACTGGGTCGATCCGAATAACCCGTCCGTGACCTCTGGAAGCGAGACGTACGTCAAGCGCATTGTGGTCACCACGAAGTACCAGAACCGCACGGTGGCCACGTTGACGGCCTACCGCACCGTGTCCTGGTTCGATCCCACGCAAGTGCAGGGGGCCCCGCGATGAGCAGCCGTCCCCGCACGACCAGGTCCCGGCGCCGCACGCTCCGCCGCGGCGGCATTTACGTCGCCGTGCTCGGGGTTGCCATGCTCGTCACGCTCATTGGGTTGTCGGCGCTGCTGTCGGTGCGGGTCGACCAGCGGACCACGGGCCTGATCGAGAACGCCGTCAAGGTCGACTTCCAGGCCCAGGCGGCGGTGGACCGGGCGATATTCCGGCTGAACAACCTAGCCAACTGGCGGACAGCGTACACAAACGACACGTGGACCGCCGGCCAGACGTTCGACGGGGTAACGACGAGCTTCAAGCTGGTGGACGAGATCGACGGCAACCTGGCCAACGACGCGAACCAGCCCGTGCGCGTGTACGGCCGGGCGACCGCCGGGGACGCGATGCGGATGTGCAGCCTGTGCGTCGAGCCACGTAACAACCGCAACCTGCTCGCCAACGCGGACATGGAGGCCGGCACCACGGGCTGGTCGGGCTCGTACTGCGACATCGAGGCCCGCACGGACGATTACCACGGCGGCACGAAATCCATCTACGCCAAGAACCGCTGGTACTACTGGAGCGGTCCGGAGCAGGTACTGACCGCACCCATCGAAAACGGCGTGCCGTACCGCTTCGACGTGTGGGTCAAGATGGACCTCCTCGCACGCTACGTCCAGTTGGTGATCGAGACGACCGGCTCCGATAGCGGCATCCAGTGGTTCACGAGCGGCAGCGTGACGGCGAATACGACCTGGACTCACGTTACCGCAACCATTACGCCGTCGTGGTCCGGGACCTTGCAGTCGGCGGCGGTGTACGTCATCACGGCGACTACCACAAACGCGTTCAAGATCGACGACGCCGCGCTGGTCAACGCCGATCCGACCCGTACGCTCGTCCCTGCTCCCGGAACGTGGCGGCGGGAAGTGCTGCCGTAGCGATTGGTGGTCAGCCTACGCCCGACAGTGATCGCCCGTCGGGCGATAGCGGCTGGCGAGCCGGCGGGCCGTACGACTTCGATGGGTTGAACCGTTCGGGAGAGCTGGACGAGGCACCGCCGGCCCGGCGGCATATTAGGGTAAATGGGTACGCGGGCACGGGGGGGGACCGCGGGCTAGGGCGGCAGGCACATTCCGAGGCCGCCCACGAGGGTTTTGCGACATGAGCGGGGACGTGTCGGGGGATGCCGCCAGCCGAGAAATTCGGGGGTTCCAGGACCTTTTTTGACTAAAGACGTAATTCGTGGTAGACTTATAATTACTGCGGGAATGGGCTGGCGCCGGAGGCCGCGCCTGAGCCGCCATCGACGGCCGGGTGCGCATGTCTGTGTATGCCCCCGGGGCCTCTCGCGGCCTTTGCAGTCTCGACAGGGCAAGCGAGTGCGGGAGATGTCTGTGCCCTGCGCCTTCCGTTTTTGTGTATCGCCCGCGTGGCGGTGTAGGGGGTCAATGAATGCCGTATTAGTTCCATTTCATGCGTTCGGCACTTCTGCTTAAGGAGAGCGAGGAATGAAAGGCATTGTGATCAGTTTGATGTTGGTCCTCGGCCTGGCCTTCGTGCCGATGGCACGCGCCGAAGTCCTGGCCGCGTGGACGTTCGAGAATGTGGATCCCAATATCGCCTATACGGGGACGGACTATCCACCCTCAGGCCCGGGCATCCCCGCCGACCCCAACGTGCCGCAGGTTTACGGCGGCGGGGCCAAAGGACATCACGCGTCCTCGGCTACGGTGTGGTCCAGCCCGGCGGGCAACGGTTCGAAGAAATCGTTCAGCTCCGAGCACTGGGCCGTCGGCGACTACTACCAGTTCCAGACCAGTTGCATCGGCTACCACGAGATCAACGTCGCATGGCACCAGAACCGTAGCGGCACGGGACCGGCCACGTTCAGCTTGCTGTGGAGCGTCGACGGTGCGACCTGGAACCCGATGATGACCAACTACACCGTGGGAACAGCCACTTGGTCTTCGACTCCGCCGGCGAACCCCGCGTCGATGTTCGGCCCCGTCTGGACGCTGACGGGAGGAGACAACCAGCCGGTCGTCTACTTCCGGATGGTGTGTACGGCGGCCCCCGGCGGAACCGGCGGCACTTGCCGCATGGACACCGTGGTCGTCTCGGGTACCGGGTGGGCTTGCTGTCTGCCGAACGGCCATTGCGCCGAGACGACCCAGGATCGCTGTCTGCAGCAGGGCGGCATCTTTCACAGCGGCTACACGTGCGGCATGATCCTGGCTGTTCCGTACCACTGGGAGTACCCGGTGGGCATGCCACTGCCACCGGGGTACGAGTCCTCAAATCAACAGGACGGGGAGATGTCCACACCGACCGGGAGGGTGCGAATCGACCTGAAGATCACCGGCGTCCTCGGCCCGTTGCGCATCACGGTCGAGCACCTCGGAACCTCCGTCGTGCTGTGGAACGGCATCTGCACCACTACCAGCGGCATGGATACGGTCTTCGACGATTACGGCGAGAACGTGACCTGCGCGATGATCAACGACCCAAACCGCTCGATCAAGCCGTCCAGCGCCGGCGGGGGGTACCTGTCCGACTTCCGCGGGATGGAGTTCGGCGGCCCGTGGACGATTCGTGTTTATGTCGGCGGGACGCAAACGCTTGTCCTGGTGCGCTGGTCGCTCTGGATCGAGTTCCTCGATGAGACCTACATCTGCGTGCCGGTGCCGCAAGGCGCGTGCTGCCTGCCGGACGGCAGTTGCATCCACACGACCCAGGCGAGCTGCACCCAGCAAGCCGGCACGGCGTGGCACTACGCCGTCCCGTGCAGCTTCGCCAATTGCCTGCCGGCGACTGGCGCCTGCTGCGTCGGCAGCGACTGCCGGCCGAACCTGACACTCGCGCAGTGCACAGCGCAGGGTGGCGTCTGGAAGGGGGTCGGCACCGACTGCTTCCCCAACCCCTGCGTGCCGATCAACTACTATTGGGATGCCACCACGGGTGAGCAAGGCGGTGACGGCTACAACGGGCAGTGGCTCTACTACCCCGACGCGCCGGACGGCCCCTGGTACAACATGTGGTGGTTCAACGGGTTGGCGCTGGATCGCCAGAAGGATACCACGCTGACGTTCACCGTCGAGTTCCCCATCGGAACCGGCCTCCTCGACGTGGCCATGGTCCGGAGCTCCCCGACTTGGACGATGACGTCACGCCCGCCGATGGCTGACGAGGAAGAGTATATCGAGCGGGAGTTCCTGGGGACGATGACGACGGCGGGAACTTATACGTTCACCCGCCGCATGTGGTTCTGCCCGACGTGGGTTTCGATCGACGTTCGCGGAACCGGGTACGCGGTTCAGGGCACGATCGCCCACACCTGCCTGGCGCTGCAAACCGGCGCGTGCTGCGTCGGCTGGGATTGCACCCTTCAGACGCATGCGGCTTGTGCCGCCATGTCTGGGCGGTACCAGGGCGATGGCACGACCTGCGGTCCGCCGAACCCGTGTGCCATCTTGGACACCGTCGTGTGCGAGCCGCAGCCGCCGAACCATCCGAACACGTACTGGTACGATGTGACTCCGGGCGCGTTCGGGCGCTGCGACTTCCACGTGCGGGTGTACGACCCGAACCCGGCGAACTACACGGGTTGGCAGATGATCCCGCCCCCGGCTACCGCGACGTGGCAACACCTCGTCCATCAGGTCGGCAACGAGTGGTGGGTGTCGTGGTTTGATCCGAACTGCCAGAACGCGATCTTCGGGCCCAACCCGACGCGCTTCCAGTTCACCAATCCGAACGCCGCCGTCTGGGGCGATTGGCGCACGACAATCGGCATGCAGGCCGATCCGTACGACGTCTGGAACACCGACAACTCCGGCCATCACGCCGGCGATCTCGACGGCTACGGCTACCGCGTCCACGTGCCGACATTCGCCGAGAACTGGTACTGGAAGGACTGCAATGGCGGCGAGCTGCCCGACGGCTTCATGCCGGACTTCGACCAGCGCCAGGACTTCAACACCGACGGCATCGAGGACGTCGGCTACTGCGGCCCGACCGCGGTGGCGAATTCGATCTGGTGGTACAACTGCAAGTTCCCGGACGCCGGGATCGTGCCGGCGAACTGGACGCCCATCGACCTGGTCCAGGATTTGGCCGTGCGGATGGGAACCAACACCATCGGCCAGGGAACGTGGCTGAACAACATGCAGGCCGGCATTGACGCCTACCTGCAGGCCCAGGGCGTGAGCGATTTGCTGTACGAGCATACGGTGATCGATCCGAACTTCGACTACATCAATGAGGAGGTCCAGAAGAGCCAGGACGTGACGCTCCTCGTCGGGTTCTGGCATATCGAGGTGGCGACGTTCCATGCGGGCAACCCTCCCTGGTGGTCGCTCGTCTATCGACGCGTGGGCGGCCACTATCTGACGGTGGCCGGCGTCGATTCACTCAACAACCGCGTGGCGCTCAGCGACCCGGACGGCGACTTCGCCGAGCACGGCTTCCTGGGCGTCGTCCGACCGGCCGGCACGGATCACAACCACGACGGCGACAACGACGCGAACACGACGATCTCGTTCCGCGACCCGAATTACCTCCACGGCATCCACAACACCGACACCTACGCGTCGCACGATTACTACACCCTGGCAAAGTCGATCAGCCCGGGCGGAAGCCTGGCCCTCGTGCTGGACGGCAATCCGCTGACTTACGGCGAGGAAATGTGGTCCCACCACCTGGGCGAGAACAACGGGCCCCACGATCCCAACATGTGGGAAACTATGGACGTGCCCGACAGCGACGCGCGCGCCCTCTGGGGCGATCCCAACCAGTACGCGCCACCCGTTTTCTGCCAGTACTACGCCGAGATCGAGGCGGCGGTCATCGTATCGCCGTTTGAGGAATGCGGGCCGCAGGTCGGCGGGCTGGGCTGCAAGCCGGTCCCCTGCCCGGATCCGACGCAGCAGTGCCTGCCGACGAAGGTGCGGCACCATATCCCGCAGGTCGTCTTCCCGCCTGGCGGCACCGATCACCTCTCGCCGACCAGCGGGCAGGTCATTATGCAGACGCCGACCGGTGACACGCAGACCTACACCATCACCGAAGGGCCGCCGAACATGACGACCGTGATCCGGCAGGACCCGATCGACATGGGCGGCTATCGCGAGATCGAGACCGAGATCGTCCAGTTGGACCTCGTCGGCGGTGGCGGCGGTGGCGGCGGTGGAGCCGTGTATATCCGCGAGAGCCCCACGCGCGCCAGCACCGGCCGCGTCGTCGGCGCAGCGAGCACCTACACCGACTACCCGGCCGAGAGCTTCTTTGACATCTACGTCGAGATCGACATCCCGGATCTCGGCGCACTGGGCTTGATGAACATTTCCCCCATTCCGCTCTCCGCCCATGGCATCGTAGCAGTCCCGCCGTTGGGCGCGACATACAACACGCCCAGCGTCTGGAGCGGGGTCGAGCTCTACACGCAGGAGGGCTACCCCACCGGTTACCGCATCGTCGGGGTGACCCACATTCTCCCGCAGCCGCCTCCGCTGTGGGAAGTGATCGAGTGCGAGTGCATCGATCCCAACTACTGCCACATCGAGCTCGGCGATGGGACCTATTGCGTTGGCGGCTGCCCGTTGGGCTACGACTGCGCCCACTTAGGCATGACCAACCCCGACGGCTCCATGGATCTCTGGTGTGAGTGCCAGCCGAGCCTCGGCGCGTGCTGCGTGGGCGTGATCTGCTACCCGAACATGACGGAGGCGGATTGCCTCGGGCAGAGCGGGGTTTGGAAGGGTGCGGGCAGCGACTGCTTCCCGAACCCGTGCCGGCGGATCGACTACTACTGGGACGTCACCACCGGCGAGCTGGGCGGCAACGGGTACAACGGCCAGTGGATCTACTACCCGTACGCACCGGACGGCCCGTGGTACAACATGTGGTGGCCGAACGAGTTCGCGCTGAACCGCGAGAAGGAGATCACGTTCACGTTCACCACTAACTTCCCCGTCGGCAGCGGCTCCCTCGACGTGGCGGCGGTCTGGGCGACGCGGTACTGGACGCGTACCGATCGTCCCCCGCTGGCGGATGAGGAGACGTACATCCAGCGCCAGTTCCTGGCGACGATCACGTTGCCGGGCACCTACACGTACGTCCGTCGGCTGCCGTTCTGCCCGTCGTGGATATCCATTGATGTCCGCGGCACCGACTACATAATCGAGGGCACGGTTGACCACATCTGCCTGCCGGCGGTGACCGGTGCCTGCTGCTCGACGACCGGGACGTGCTCGGTGATCACGGAGGCGGCCTGCACAGGCGCCGGCGGTCACTACTACGGCAATAACACCACTTGCCGCCCCGGGAACAAGTGCCCGGCGTCGTGCAGAGGCGACATGAACTGCGACGGCCAGGTCACCTTCGCGGACATCGACCTGTTCGTCGCCGCGCTGGCGGGCGAGCCGGCCTGGACGCACTGGCCGTGCCCGTGGATCAACGGCGATTGCACCGCCGACGGGAACGTCACGTTCGCGGACATCGACCCGTTCGTGGCCAGGATCGGCCATCCCTGTCCGTAAGCGCCGGGCGCGACCGCGTAGTCGGTTGAAGTAGGTTATCTCAGCAGGCCGGTGGA
>CAIWOY010000080.1 GCA_903914415.1 uncultured Phycisphaerales bacterium
GCGAACATCTCACCGAGCGCTTCGCGGCGCAGCTCGCGGAGGCGTTGTGCCTCGGCGCTGGGGCGCGTCTTGCGGTCGCCGGCGGTGGGGCAGAGCGACTCGTACGAGAACAGGGCATAATCGCCACCCCAATTGCGGCACAGACGCAGTTGGTTGCGGGTTTGCGACTCGCTCTTGTGCAGGTACAGCCCGAGGCCCGGCACGATTCGCCGGCCGCGCACAAGCTGGCGGTACACGCCGATGTCGGCCTCGAACTGGTCGAGCTTCTCGGTGTACGCCATCGGCATCAGGGCGTCCACGATCCCGCTGCGCAGCCAGACCACGCTGTTCTGCAGAAAGTCGGCGTAGCCGAGCATCGGGTTCCGCCAGACGGCGGCCGTCAGCGTCGCCCCCGGTCGGCGCCGGTTGATCGCTTGCCGAATGTCCACCACGATCCGCGTTAACTGGTTCGCGCGCCAGTGATTCCAGCCCGCGGGATCGTCGTCCGGATGCTTGCCGGTGTCGTGCCAGTACAGCGCGAGCGTCCGCTCGTCGCGCGGGTAGCTCTGCTTCGCCTTCGGCACGCCGTCCCACGCGTAGCGCACGTAATCCATGTGCACGCCGTCCACGTCGTAGCGCGCAACGATTTCGTCCACCAGGCTGACGATGTGCCGGCGAACTTCGGGCCAGCACGGGTTGAGGATCACGTAGAAGTCGCCCAGCGGTTGCTGCCGGCCGGCGGCGTCGTGCAGAAACCACTCCGGGTGCGCGTTGTAGAGCTGGTTGGGAATCGGCGGCGTCGCGGGACCGTGCCAGCCGGGCATGACGTTGAACCAGGCTTCGATTCGCAGACCCCGTTTGTGGGCCTCATCCACCGCCAAGGCGAGCGGATCGAACCCAGGGTCGCGGAACCCGAACTCGGCCCCCCACGGCTCGATCCGCGACGGGTAACAGACCGTGCCTTCGCCGCGCACCTGCCACAGAACCGTGTTGCACCCGATCGCCGCACAATTGGCGATGATCGCGCGGACGTCTTCCGGCGTGTGGAAATGGTAGCGCGCCACCCAGACCGCGCGGACCGGCCGCGGCAGGGGCAACGGGTCGCGCCGCGCCGCCGGGGCTCCCGGTACGGATTCCGGCCCAGTCTCGCCGCCGCCGTGGCGACAGCCAACGAGGGTGGCCATGCCCACCACAGATGCGGCCGTAACCACGAGGACGGCGATTCGCAGTCGTGTCTTGGTCATCGCCGGAGCAGTAAACGGTCAAACGCGCGGCTCGTCAATCCGGCTCCGCAGGATGCGTTCCGCCGGCTACAATGCGCGCCATGATCGACCGGGGGCCGACAAGCGGCGCGCCGGATTGGAACACGCTGGGCGTGGCGTTGCACTGTCCGCGCTGCGGCTACGACCTGCGCATGCTCCCGCAGCCGCGTTGTCCGGAGTGCGGTCTGCAATTCGAGTGGGCGGAGCTCATCACCGCAGTGCGAACACAAAACGAGTGCCCGCTCTTCGAATACCAGTGGCGCCGCCGGCCGGTGCGGTCGTTCTTGCGAACGGTCGGCCGCGCGCTGCTCCCGTGGCGGTTGTGGTCCCGCATGTCGCTTGCGTGGGAGCCGCAGGTGCGCCCGCTCTTCGTGCTGGCTGCGTTCATGGTCTTGCTCTTCGCGGTCTGCTCGCTCGGCGTCGAGTACGCGCGGGACGCGTGCGCAGCATGGCAGTTCACCCTCCTGACAGGCCGGGCCTATCCGGGGCCGGTGTGGCGCCCGGACTTGGTGGCGCACGTCGGCGAGGTGACCGGGCACCTGCTATGGGCGTTGTTCGTCTGGGGGTTGCTGCAGATCTACCAACAAACGATCGCGAAATACCAGTTGCGGCAACGCCAACTGCTGCGTGTCATCGTTCTGGCGTGGGTCGGACTCCTCGCGTGGCAGACGGTCAGCCGGCTGACGACGACGGCGTTCGCGCTGTACTTGGCCCTCCTGCATGCGTCGCGGGGGACTTGGTATCCGCTGACTTGGACCCGTGAGCAAGTCTGGACCACGCTTCTCCCTTACGTGGTCTTTACGCTCTCGTTGTGCCTGGGCCTTAGCACGTATCTGAGGATTCGTCGCGGCTGGGCCATGAGCCTGGCCACCATGATCATCATCGTCCTGGCCCTCATAGCGCCGGTCCCGGCCATTACGGTAGCAACCGGCTCACCCAGCAACACGTGGACGCGGGTACTGACGAGCCTGTGGCCTGGCATAGAGTACGTGATGGAGAAGGTGTTCGTCGCCTGGTGAGCAAGACCAAGGCCCGCCTCCACCGTCCGCGGACGTGCCCCTGCTGTCGGATGCGGCTTGCGGACCCCGTCGCTGCCCTTACCGCACCAGCACCCCCGTCGCCCACGTGCTCGGGTCCGCGTTCCAGCCCAGCTCGTCGTCGACGCTCAGGTGCTGGGTGCCGACGTGCGTGTCCTTGACCTTGTAGAACACGCCGATGCGCGGGTGCTCCGCCGGATCCCAACCGCTCAGGCACGCGGCGGGCAGCGCGACCTCCAGGCTGTAGCCGGCCTTGCGCACGTGGGCCACCGCCTTGATGAGCGACGCATCAACGGGCGGCGGCGGCTCCTTCGCGCGGCTCATGCGGTGTGTGCCCACGACCGGCAGCCGGCCGTCCGGCCCGCCGCCCAGCGGCAGCAGGTAGAAGAAGTGGCAGAACCGCGTCGCGCGCTTCACGTCGCGCGCCTCGCGCGTGCTCAGGCATAGCCGCAGACCGTCCTGCTTCCACCACGCGTGCGGGTCGCACCGCGGCCGGCCGCCCTTGTTCGGCACGTCGAACGCGGCGTAGAAGCCGTCCTCGTTCCACGCCCAGTACACGTCGGCCACCGGCTCCTGCCCCTCCAACTCGACCAGCGGCGGAACGAGGTGCTTCGCCGCCCACTTGCTCGCATCGCCATCGATCCGCGGTGGCCGCGCGACGTAGTGGATCGGGATCTCGAACTGAAAGAACGCGCGGCGGCAAATGAGGTCGAGCATAGCGCCAATTCTCACACCAGAGGTCACGAAGTATGAGGTTCGAACTCCTGTCAACTTCGGCGGCCGGCCGAATAGGCCGCGTCGATGGGCTGTGCCAGCACATGGGGCTCCGCGAAGAGGCTACTATCCCGTCAATCCGTCCATATACACTTGCACTGCCCGTTTGATGAACCGCCGGAACGCCGGCGTGTCGATTTCCTGCTTGTCGTGGGCGTAGACGACGACCGCGTCCCAGCCGTCGCTGCGCGGGCGGACGTCGACGCGCGACCAGTCGCCGTAGGTCTCCAGGTCCTCGCGTTCGTCGAGCGTCTTGAGGCCCAGCTCGCGGTCGAGCGGGATCCACTTGAACGTCCCCGGCGGCGCCCGGAAGTACAGCTCCAGCAGCCACTCGCCGCCCGTTAGCGCGTGCAGGAACCAGTACGGCGCATTGGGGGCCGTCACTTCGACGCTCGCCCGGTTGCCCCAGTTCGTCGGCTCAAACGCGCTCTCCGCATCCGGCGGATGCTGCGCACGGCCCTCGCGCTCGACGAGGTCGAGCACATACTCCAGCGCCGCCGGCTCCCAGCGACGCGGCCGTTCGGCGCGGCTGCTGCGTTGCTCCAGGTGCCATTTGCGCCCGTCCGCCTGCCACGGCATCGGCACGTCCTTGCCCACGTCGCCAAAGCCGCCCTTTTCCGCGGCAATCTCGCGGGCGGCGTGCTCGGCGGCGTCGTACGGCGTCCGCTCTTCGTGCGGCCCGGCGGCGAGGATCGGCGCGAGGGCGGCGGCGGTGTGGCTGGGAATTGGGAATTGCGAATTAGGAATTAAGAATGAAGAGCCGGCCGCCGCGTCCTGCTCGTGTGCTATCCGACCGCCCCCTTCATTCCTAATTCTCAATTCTGAATTCGCAATTCCCTCCGGTGTCCCCATCGCGACGATGTACCCGCCCGCGTCGCCGGCCTCGGGTCCCAGGTCGATGATCCAGTCCGCGCACTTCAGCACGTCCAGGTTGTGCTCCACAACGAGCACGCTGTTGCCGAGATCGGCAAGCCGGTGCACGACCGCCAGCAGCTTGCGGATGTCGTCGAAGTGCAGGCCGGTCGTCGGCTCATCGAGAATGTATAACGTCCGTCCGGTGCTCGGCTTGCCCAGCTCGGTCGCGAGCTTCACCCGCTGTGCCTCGCCGCCGGAGAGCGTCGGTGCCGGCTGCCCGAGCTGCACGTAGTCCAGCCCCACGTCGGCCAGCGTCTGCAGCATCCGCCGCACCTTCGGCACGTTCGTGAACAGCGTCAGCGCCTCGGCCACGCGCAGCTCGAGCACGTCGGCGATGCTCTTGCCCTTGAACCGCACGTCCAGTGTCTCCGGGTTGTACCGTCGGCCGCGGCACGTCTCGCACTCGACCCACACGTCGGGCATGAAGTGCATCTCGATGCAACGCTGCCCATAGCCCTCGCACGCCTCGCAGCGCCCGCCCGGGCGGTTGAAACTGAAGCGATTCGCGTTGTAGCCGCGGAGCTTGGACTCCGGCAGCCGCGCGAACAGCTCGCGAATCCAGTCGAACACGCCGGTGTAGGTGGCGGGGTTGCTCGAGGGCGTGCTGCCGATCGGCGACTGATCGACGTTGATGACCTTGTCGATCTGCTTCAGGCCGTCGACGGCGTCGTGCTCGCCGCCCGCGAGGTTGGCACGCTGGAGCGCCCGGGCCAGTGCGGGCCACAGGATGTCGTTCACCAACGAGCTCTTGCCCGAGCCGGAGACGCCGGCGATGCAGACGAACCGCCCGAGCGGGATCGGAATCGTCAGATTTTTCAGGTTGTTCTGCCGCGCGCCGCGCACGACCAGCCAGCCCTTCTTTGTGCCCTCCTGCCACGGCTCGACCGGCCGCCGGTTGCTCGGAATCGGGATCGCCGTCTCCCCCGCCAGGTAGGCGCGGGTCAGCGAGGCCGTGGGACCGGCCGGTGCGCCGTCCTCGTCGGCGTGCACCACAGACCCTCCCCCAACCCCTCCCTGAGAGGGAGGGGGGCGGGGGGCGACAAACTCCTGCGGGGCGCCTTCGGCGACGATGCGCCCGCCGGCACTGCCCGCCCGCGGGCCGAAGTCGAGCA
>CAIWOY010000081.1 GCA_903914415.1 uncultured Phycisphaerales bacterium
GGTCATCGAGAATACTCTTGGCGCCGGCGGCTTGGTCGTTGCTTAGCCCCAACTCGCCCGCCAGCCGGTCGAGGTGCAACGGATGTTCGCGGCCGAAGCCGCGCTCGGCGTGCGGTCCGCCCCACGCGCCCGGCCCCCGACCGGCGAATGGGTGCGGCAGGCTGTCAAACTTCGCCTTCTGTTCATCCGTCAGCACGTTGCGGATCTGATCGCGCACCTGGCCGAACTGCGTCTGCGTGTCGGCCCGCGCCTGGGCGAAGATCGCCTGTGCCTGTGTGCGCTGGTCCGCCGTGAGTCCCAGCTTGTGGCCCAGCCGCGCCAGCCACGGGCCGCCGCCGGCTTGGGGCTGCGCCGCCGTCGCGTTCGCCTGCGCAGGGGCCGCCGGCGTGCTCTGGTTCAGCGCTTGCCCGGCGGCGTAGACCGCCAGCGCCAGACCCACGAGCACCGGAACTGCCGCCCAGCCGATCTGGTTCTTGAGAGTACGCATCGCTTTCTCCTTTACTGCTCTTTGGAATTCGGCTCCGGCACCGATCGTCGCTGCCGTCGCATCGTTCATCTCAGAGATAATACGTGGACGCCCGTCAGGAATTCGTCCACGGTGCGCAAGCCTTGGTAAAGACGGCCTTGACGTTTCTTTACGCACGCGCGGCCCGCGGCATGGCAGGCTTCGGATACAATCAGGCCCCTGACGGCTACGCGGGAGAAGGCCGACCTTGCCGGAGAAAACCAACCATCCCAAAACCCGCTTGCTTCTGGTCGACGACGACGTGGAGCTGTGCGAGCTGCTGACGCAGTACCTCGGCTCCGAAGGGTTCGAGGTCGAAGCCGTCCAGGACGCCGCGACCGGCGTCGAGCGGGCGCTGGGCGGCGCCTTTGCGCTGGCCGTGCTCGACGTCATGATGCCGGGCATCGACGGGTTCGAGGTGCTGCGCCGCATCCGGGCGCGCTCGGCTTTGCCGGTGCTGATGCTGACGGCGCGCGGCGACGACGTGGACCGCATCGTCGGGCTCGAGCTCGGGGCGGACGACTATCTGCCCAAGCCGTTCAACCCGCGCGAGCTGGTCGCCCGCATTCACGCGATCCTGCGCCGCGCGGGGGCGCACCCGCCCGCGGACGCGCACGAGCCGGCCGTGCGGGTGGTGGTCGACGATGTCGAGCTCGATCCCGGAGCGCGGGTCGTGCGTTGTGCGGGCCGGCCCGTGGAGCTGACCAGCGCGGAGTTCGCGTTGCTGGAGGTGCTCCTGCGCGAAGCCGGTCGGGTCGTGCCGCGCGACGAGCTCTCGCGCACGGTGTTGGGCCGGCGGCTGATGCCGTTCGACCGGAGCATCGACATGCACGTCAGCAACCTGCGCCGCAAGCTCGGCCCCGGCCCGGATCAGGCCGAGCGCATCAAGACGGTTCGCAGCCTGGGTTATCTCTACGTGGTGTCCGGGATGGGTCGCCCGGGCGCCGCTCCCGGCCCGACGTGACCCGAACGACCAACTGCGAGGTCGCGACCGAATGCGAAGCTTGTTTCTCAAGATCTTCCTGTGCTTCTGGCTGGCCACGATCCTCCTCGCCGCCGAATTCGTCGCCTTCGACCAGTGGAACCGCCACGAGCACGGCCCGTCCCACCGCCGCGCCGTGCTCGGCAACATCGTCTCGCTCTACGGCGACCGGGCCCTTCAGAAGTGGGAGCGTGGCGGCAGCGCCGCCCTGCGCGCGTACTGCGAGCGGTTACGTCAGACCGCGGAGATGCACGCCGTGCTGCTCGACGAGCACGGCACCGAGCTCGCTGAGCAGACGCCTCCCGCCGGGGCCGCGGAACTCGCCGCCCGCGTGCGGGCCACCGGCGAAGTGCAAGTGGAACATACCGCGACCGGTCTGCTCGTCGGCGCCCGCGTGTCCGGCGCGAATGAGCAGCCCTACGTTTTCGTGACCGAAATCACGCGCAGTCCCCTGCGGGACGTGTTCGCCAACCCCACGACGTGGATGTGGCGCCTCGCGGCCGTGATCGTCACCGGCGGCATTGTGTGCTACGGGTTGGCACGGTATCTGACCGCGCCGATCCGGCGCTTGCGGGCCGCCGCCGGCCAACTGGCGCGCGGCGACCTGACCGCGCGGGCCGGCGCACGGGCCGGCCGGCGGCGCGATGAGATCGGCGACCTGGGCCGCGATTTCGACTTCATGGCCGAACGCGTCGAGGCCCTCGTGGCCGCCGAGCGACGCCTGCTGCGGGACATCTCCCACGAGCTGCGCTCGCCGCTGGCACGCCTCAACGTGGCGCTGGGACTCGCCCGGCAGAATGCCGCCCCGGCGGCCGGCCCTGCGCTGGACCGCATCGAACGCGAGGCCGAGCGGCTCAACGAGCTCATCGGCCAGTTGCTGACGCTCACGCGCCTTGAGAGCGCTGCGCAAACCTCCGACGCGACCGAGGTCCAGCTCGGCGAGCTCGTGGCCGAGGTCGCCGCGGACGGCGAGTTCGAGGCCGCCACCCGCAACCGTCACGTCCGCGCGCTCTGCGCCCACGACTGCGTCACCCGCGGCACCGCCGCCCTCTTGCGCAGCGCACTCGAGAACGTCGTGCGCAACGCGGTGCAACACACGGCGGACGGCACCGAGGTGAACGTGACGCTGCGGGGCGAGCCGGCGGCCGCGCCGGCCACCGCCGTGATTGAGGTCCGCGACCACGGCCCGGGCGTCCCCGAGGCGGCGCTCCAAAACATCTTCCGCCCGTTTTACCGCATCGCCGATGCCCGCGACCGCAAGACCGGCGGGGTCGGCCTCGGTCTGGCGATCACAGAGCGCGCCATCCGCCTGCACGGCGGCACGGTGCGCGCGGCGAACGCGCCCGACGGCGGCCTCATCGTCCGCATCGAGCTGCCCTGCCTGCGCGCGACCCCGGCTTGACTGGGCGGATGCTGGGACGGCGACTCAAGGCGGCGGGGCGGGCTCCGGCAGAATCGTCCGCTGGCAAAGTTCGGCCACTTCTGCGACCAGCGCCGCCAACGCGTCCAGGTCGTCGCCATCCTGAAGGGCCCGGGTCAGGCGGCCGGCCCGCCCGGCGATACCCTCCAGGCCGCAACGGTGGGCGACGTCGTGCACCGCGCCGGTGAGCGCCTTCACCGCGGTCAGCTCGCCGGCCAGCAGGCTGGCGTGCAGCGCCGCCAACTGATCCGGCAACGCGACGAGCAGAGTCCGTGCAATGTCCGCTGCGGCCTCCGGTGCCGCGCCCGCGGCCGGTGCCGCCGCCCGCAGCGCCGGAGCCGGCCAGTGGCACGATGGCTCTCGGCCCGCGCGCGCCATCCGTGTCTGCGCCGTGTCGCCGGCGTACCGCGCCACCGTGTTGAGAAAGTGCCGGCGGTTGATCGGCTTGGTGATGAAGTCGTCACAGCCCGCGCGCAGGCACCGCTCGCGATCGGCGGACATCGCGTGCGCCGTCAAGGCCACGATCGCTCCCCGATACTCGGCGCGCCGGAGCTGACGCGTGGCGTCGTACCCGTCGACCTCCGGCATCTGCATGTCCATCAGAATCACGTCGAACGGCCGGCCGGCCTGCAGCGCCCCGAGCGCCTTCTCGACGGCCACACGCCCGTTTTCCGCCACCTCCACCTCGGCGCCGGCTTTGCGCAGCAGGTGCGTCACCAGCCGCTGGTTGTCCGGACCGTCCTCGGCCAGCAGGATGCGCGCGCCCAGCGTGTCGGGCAGCGGCGGGCCCTCGGGCGATGTCGGGGGGGCCTGGACCAGGGCGAGATCGGGCGCGACGAGCGGGACGCCCTCCAGTGCCCCCGTCGCGATCAGGACCCGGAACGTGCTGCCCACGCCCGGATCGCTCTCGACCTCGATGTGGCCCCCGAGCATGTGGGCCAGACGCCGGCTGATCGTCAGTCCCAACCCCGTGCCGCCGAACCGGCGCGTGGTCGACGTATCGGCCTGTGAAAACGGCTGGAAGAGCTCGCCCAGTTGCAGCGTGTTCATGCCGATGCCCGTGTCGCTCACCTCGAACTGCATCAGCGGCTCGGGCGTGGCCCCGGGACACGATTCACGCTGGATCAATTGGGCCGTGATGCGCACGCTCCCCGTTTCCGTGAATTTGACCGCGTTGCCCGTCAGGTTGAGCAGGATTTGCCGCAGACGCGTCGGGTCGGTGCGAATCCGCTCCGGTACTGGCGCTGGACACTCAACCGTGAATTCCAGCCCCTTGGCCGTGGCGCGCACGCGCAGCAGCGACTCCACGTCTGCGAGCACCTGCATCGGCGAGCACGGGATCGTCTCGACCTGCAGCTTGCCGGCCTCGATCTTCGAGAGATCCAGAATGTCATTGATGATGCTCAGCAAGTGCTCGCCGTTGCGGCGGATCGTCTCGATCGCCTGCACCTGCGCCGGCGGGGCCCGCTGCAGGTCGCTTTCCTCCAACAGCAGGTCGGCGTAGCCCAGGATCGCGGTCATCGGCGTGCGAATCTCGTGGCTCATGTTGGCCAGAAACTCGCTCTTGGACTGGTTGGCGGCCTGCGCCTCCTGCGTCGCCGCCCGCAACTGCTGCATGGCGGCCTCAAGCTGGATCGCCGCCTGCTTCTCCCGCTCCAAGGCGGCCTTCAGCATCGCGTTGCTTTCGTGCAGCGCCTCCTCCGCGTCCTTTCGGGCGGTGACGTCGGTGATGAAGCCCTCGAGCGCCACCAGCCGGCCGTCGCCGGCGAACACGCCCCGACCCTGCTCCGACGCCCAGCGTTCGCGGCCGTCGGGCCGGACGATCCGATACGTCAACTGAAAGACGCTCCGCGTTGCCACGGCGGCCTGGACCTCGCCGTGGACGCGGTTCCGGTCGTCGGGATGAACCACCTCCGCGTAGGAGCGCGCCTGGTTCGCGATCAGGGCGGACGGCGAGTAGCCCGTCAGCTCGACGCAGCCCTGACTGATGAACTCCATCGTGAACGCGCGGTCGTTGCGGCGGCGATAGACCATGCCCGGCACATTACCCAGCAGCGTCGCCATCGAACGCTGGCTCTCGCTCAATTCGTGCGTGGACCGCTCAAGCGCTGCCAGCATCGTGTCGATCGTCCGCGCGAGCATGGCCAGCTCGTCGTGGCCGGCGGGCCCGAGACGGGCCGTAAAGTCGCCCCCGACTCCGATCGCGCGCACCGCCCGGCTCAGGCGGGCCACCGGCGCCAGAACCAGCTTCTCCAGCAAAAGCAGGGCCAGCACGCCAAAGAGCAGCCCCACCGCCATGGCCGAAATCACGACCGACCGCGTGCTGAGCTGCCCATACCGGTAGATGTTCCGCGGCATCGTCCCCTCCAGCACCAGGCAGGGATCTCCAACCGCGTCGCGCAGCAGCGCGCCGACCGTGATCGTGTCGGGATCGGTGTGGCAGATGTGCAGCGCTGGCCCGCCCGCGTCCGCGCGCAACGTCCGGTCGCAGTCGCGCCGGCGGTCCGCGCTCGCATACGGCGTCAGGCGCCACGTTACCCGCGGCAGGGCCGAGATGCGCTCCACCGCACGCTCGTCCAGGTAACGCGCGACGATCACGGTCCCACGCAGCGGCTCGGCACCGGTGCTGTCCAAAACCGGACGGGCCGCCACGAGCAGCGGGCCGTCCGGCGTCGGCCACAACCCCCTCACGCCGCTGCCGGCCTCGCGGGCGCGTTGCACGAGCGGGTGCGTCGGCGCGAGCGAGTGCAGAAACGCGGTCGGCGCCGGACGTTCTCTCTTGGTGCGGGAATCAACGGCCCTGGTGGCCACAATGCGGCCGGAGCTGTGCACGAACACGATCAGATCGACCCGCGCGCTGGTCCGGGATTCGTCCGTGAGTTTGGCGGCGACAAATTCGGGAGTCGCATTCTGGATGTAATCGTACGTCTCGTCCCAGAACGTCAGGCTCGCGGCCAGGTCGTCCAGCTCTTGCGCGTCGTCGGCCAGCGTGCCCAACGCTTGCCGCACGTTGCTGTACGCCGTTTCGTTCTCCAGGCGCTCGAAACTGCGCAGCAGGATTCCGCAGGAGACCAGATAGAGGATGCCGACCAGGCCCACCAGGGCCGTGCCGATCGCCAGCACGGTTTTGCTGCGCAAGGTCATGCGGTGCTCTCACGGTCGTCCGGCCCGGGCCTGCCCATGCGGTTCGGACGCTTTCACGTCGTGGCTGCGCGATCGGCTTGCGCCGTCCACGCGGGTGTGAGGGTTCCGGGTGTGTGCGGAACGCCGCGGGACCGTCAGCACCGTCTGCCCGAGGCGACCGGCGACGTCGCGCGACGCGGGGACGATACTCATCGAATACATCGTGCAATTGACAGGCGGGCGTTACGTGCCGGCCACGCGGTCGGCACGCCACGTTTCCGGACGTCCCATCTCAAGGGCGAGTACCGGCGTGCGCGGGCCCCGGATTATGGGTGCTCCCCCAGTCTGCTGTGCGCACACTGTCTCTCTCAGGCGGATGGCCGCGCGGAGTGTGGCGGGCAGAATGCGTAGCGGCCTTCGCCGATCGCCTGAATGCAGCCGGCGGCACCGCCCATCTTGCGACGCAGGCCGCCCACCTCCCGCTCCAGGAACCGGGCGTCTGGCCGCGTGCTCTTCCCGTACACCATCGCCGCCAGTTGGCTGCGGTGGAGGACATGGCCGCCCGCGGCGATCAGCGCCGCCAGCAAGCGGTACTCCGCCGTCGTCAGCGGGATGGCCGCCTTGTTCACGAAGACACGCGGCTGCCGGCGATCCAGTTCCACCGATCCGAGCACCGCGGCCTCCGATTCCTCGTCCGCCGGCGCCGCGTCCCGCAGCCGCGCGGCAATGCGGGCCAGCAGGACTTTGCTTGAGAACGGCTTGCTCACGTAATCGTCCGCCCCCAACGCGAAACCGACCAACTGGTCGTCCTCGTCCGACTTGCCGGTCAGCATGATGATCGGCACGTGGCGGCAGCGCGCATCGCCGCGCAGCCGCCGCAACACTTCATCGCCGCTCACGTGCGGCAACATGCGGTCCAGCAAGATCAGGTCCGGCGGTCGCCGACGGACGGCGGCCAGCGCCTGCTTGCCGTCGGCGGCGTGCTCGTACGCGTAGCCTTCCCGTTCGAGCAGCTCGCGCAACGTCTCGGCGACTTCGGGACTATCCTCAACGACGAGGATGATCGGGCCTGCTTGCATTGGTCGCCTCCAGTCCCAAGGCAGCGCGGCGGAGTGGCGCCCAGCCTGCTTCGTCTGCCGGGCGGCGCAAACCACGATCCGTTACGACTCCCTACTTCCTATCGGCAGCACGGCGAGCCGACTGTGCCATCGGGAATCGCCCCCGGCCGGTCGTGAGCCGCGAACCCGGACGACGGCTACGGCGGGGGGGGGGCGTCACCGGGCGGCGGTGCCGGCGGCTACGAGACCTGAGCAAGGGCCTGAAGCGCCCACACGGCCGCCCCGGTCAAAAGCGGGACGGTGAGGTTGTCGTTTAACTCGAAGCGCCCGAATTTCGGCGTCGGGCACGCCTCCACGACCGCCGCCAGCAGGGCCGCCGTAAATGAAATCCCCGCCGGGCCACGCGTCGTCAGCCAGATGACCGCAAACGCCGTCAGGAAGAAGGCCAGGCTGCCTTCCAGCGTCTTGCCCAGAAAACGCTTACGGCCGAAGCGCTGCCCGGCAAGGGACGCGACGGCGTCCGCCAGGTGGGCCACCAGCAGGGCCGAGATCGCGATCGATTTCGGGAAAACCCAGACGGTAAGCAGTGCTCCCAGCAGGACGTACGTCGCACCCGTGATCCGACGCCATTCCGCCGGCCGCACCATGAACCCGAACCAGTACCTGAACCATGCCCGAAAGCCGGCGTGATGGTAGCGCAGCAACTCCACCGCGACGGCGATGAGCAGGCCCCCCAGTAGCACCCACAGCGCCAGCTCCCGGCTGATGAACCAATACGACGCCGGGATGGCGATCGAGCTCACGTGCAGCAGTTTCCGGCTGACCTCGATCCGGAAGTGAATAGCGTCCTTCACGACGTGAATTCTCGGGCCGCTGGCGGGCTGCGGCAATACCTGCGCGGCCCTTAGGATGTGACTACTCTTTGTGGAGGCGGCAGGTGGCCCGGTCCGGCGAAGTTCGGCGTGGCATACGAAGCCAGGGCGTGGCGACCCGGGAGGGGGCGCGGGGCGCTGCATCCGCGCCACGCGCGGGGGTGCGGGCGCGCAGGGGGGGCGCGGAGGGCGGCCAGAACCGGCTATTTCGGCGA
>CAIWOY010000082.1 GCA_903914415.1 uncultured Phycisphaerales bacterium
CGGGTCGCCGCGAGACACTCGTTCCGGCAGTAAGATTCGCGTGGGCCGTGCGTGACGGCGGATGTGCTTTATGATGAATCTGGCGATCAAACCTCGGTCCGAACCTCGAGTGCTGGGTGGGCTCCGCAAGCTTCGCCCCACGGCGAAATTCCCGAGCGCAAGCGTGCTTCGCCGCCTCCGGCCGAGCGAGCGCGAGCAACTCGGAAAATTGCTCACCGAGCCCATTGAGTGCGTCGTTGATCCGACATTCCGGCGCTCCACGGCGTGGAGTGGGGTGATGGATACGCCGTCGCCGGTCGAGACGCTGGCTCGGCCGCCGGCGGTCGAACCCAATCCCGAAACGGCGCCCGCTCATCGGCCGACCGAGGTGCTGTCGGCCGAGGCGGAGCGTGAGCTCTTCCTGCGGTTCAACTATGGGCGCTACCGGACGGTGCACCTGCTGCGCCGTTATCACGGGCGGCGACTCGCGGCCGCTGCCGCGCGTGAGCTGCTCCGTTGGGAGAGCTTCACGCAGCAGATGCGCGCCGACATCATTCGCGCGAACACTTCGCTCGTGTTGGCGATGGCCCGGCGGTCGCGGAATTCCGGCGTCGAGCTGACCGAGCTGGTGAGCGAGGGCAACCTGGCCCTCCTGCGCTGCGTCGACAAGTTCGATGTGGCGCGCGGCTTCAAGTTCAGCACGTACGCCTGTCGGGCCATTCTGGCGAGCTTCTCGCGGGCGAGCGCGAAGGCCGCCCGCTTCCGGGCCCATTTCCCGGCGACGTACGACCCGGCGGTCGAGCGGAGCGACTATCTCGACCAGAAGCGGGAGCGCATCGAGCTGGACTGTGTCGACGAGCTGCGCCAGATCCTGTTCGACAACACCGCCGAGCTGAGCAGCGTGGAGCGGCGCGTGCTCGACGCCCGGTTCTCGCTCGACCGCGAGACGGGGCAGGCCGTGGCCCGGCGTCGTACGCTCGACCAGGTGGGCGTTCTGCTCGGCGTCAGCAAGGAGCGCGTGCGCCAGATCCAGAACCAGGCCATGCACAAGCTCCGCGCCGTGCTCGAACAGCGCTGGCTGGCCGCGTCCTAATCCCGAGCGATTCGTGCGGTCGCCGTGACTCCGTTCACCAGGCGACGGTCGCGTGGCCAGCCCACGGTCGGATTCAGTCGTCCGCAGCGCTGTCGGCGGGACCCTTGATCGAGAACACGAACGCCGCCCGCACCGGCGGCGGCATGGGGCTGTCGGCCCCGCGCACGCTGCGCCAGACAATCTCGTTGAGCGCCAGGTCGTCTGCCGCATCCTCCCGCGAGAAGTCGAAACGCGCGCTCGGTTCGGCGCCCCACGCCAGAGCGGTGTTCTTGGCTTCCACGTCCACGCGCGCCGGCCGGCACTTGTAGGTTCGCAGGTCCGCCTGCGGGGCAAAGCACGCATACATCGGCCGCGCCGCTGCGTCGAACTGGCTGAGCGGCGGCAGCCCGAGGATCAACTCCATCGTGCGCAGCATGCTCGTCGTCGAATAGAGGCTGCTGTCGACTGTGCCGCGCCGCACATACGGGCTGATGACCTGGGCCGTGGTGCGGTGTGCGTCGATGTGGTCCGACCCGTTCTGAGCATCGTCCTCGACCACGAGCATCACCGTCTGCGGCCAGAACTTCGACCGGCTGACCGCTTCGACGATGCGCCCGAGCGCCAGGTCGTTCTCCGCGACCATCGCGGTCGGCGTCGGCTTGTCCACACGCGTCCCGGTCGTGTGGTCGCACGGCAGATGCAGCACCTGGAACCGCGGCATGTCGCCCGCCCGCTCAAAGCGGTGCAACTCCGCGATGAATCGGTCCGCCCGCTTCGCATCCGGCACGTTGAGGTTGAACGGCTCATACTCCGGGTCGAAATGGTCGCGCAGCGCGTCCACCTTCGCTTCCAGCTTGTCGCCTGAGCGCTTGATGAACTCGCCGTAGCTGCGGTAGCTGATGCCGCCGGCGGCGCAGCGGTCCCAGATGTAGCCTTCCGACGGGGCGGCGATGCGAAACGCGCCCTCCGACGGGTAGCCGATCTTGCCGAAATCCTTGCCGCCGTAATTCAGCGGCCACGACTTCTCGACAAAATCCGTGGCGTAGGCGCCCATCGACCACTCGTGCCCGTCGGCGCTGACCTCGGCGTCCGCGTAGAAGTTGTCCAGCAGCACGAACTCACGCGCCAAGGCGTGCTGGTTTGGGGTGACGTCCTCGCCGAAGAGGCACAGCGTGGGATCGCCGTGCCCCTCGGCCATGTCGCCCAAAACCTGGTCGTATGTGCGGTTCTCCTTGATGATGTAGATCACGTAGCGGATCGGCGAAGGATCTCCGACCTGCGCGGGAACCGGGTTGTCCTTCGGCTGCTCGCGCACTGGCCGCCGGTCGGCACGCAAGGGACTGCACGCGTACGCCACGGCGGTCAGCCTCTTCAGTTCGTCGTCCTCCGGCACCGGGATCACGCTCAACGTGCCGCGCAGCAGCCCGCCGATGGGCTCGTCGCTCGCCACGCGACGCCGCAGCGGATTCGGCCCGGCGCGATTGGCCCGGGAGGCGGTGCCCTTGCCGTTGGCGACGAGCAGGACCTTGCCGTCGGGCGATACGCGCACGCTGGTCGGATACCACCCGACCGGGATGAACCCCTTCGAAATGCTCTGGCCCGGCTGCGAGACATCGCGCACGGCCAGGTTGTTGTTGTCCGCGTTGGCGATGTACAGCGTCTTCTCGTCCGGCGACAGGGCGATCGAATTCGGCGTGCTGCCGTTCGGTGCGTCGGGATAGAGAGCGCTGGACAGGATTTCGCGCGGGTGCCCGGTCGCCGTGTCGATCGCGCTGACCGTGTTCCCGTTGGCACAGGCGACGTATAGCGTGGCCGCATCGCGTGTCAGGAGCATCTCGTTGGGGTGGTCGCCGGTCGGCCAGACGGCCGCGACACCGGCCCCGCCGCGCAGCGGCCACTCGACCACCGCGATGGCAGCCTGCCCCCACAGCGAGACATAGAGCCGGCTGTGTGCTTCATCGATCACGCAGGCGTACGGGAAGCTCGCGTCCGGCAGCTTGATGCGCACGGGCGGCTCTGGCGCTTCGAGCTCCACTGCCACGACTTCGTGCCCGCGATTTCCGGCGACGCAGAGCGTCCGGCCGTCGGGTGCCAGCGCGACCCCGGCGGGCATGCACGTGGCCTTGGGCGCATCGGGCGGCAGGACGCCCCAGGAGCGACGCGCGCCGAGCTGCCCGTCCACGAACGCGAAGCCCTCGACGCGCTCCTTCGGCCCGCCGCTGCAGTACAGCCGCGCGCCGTCCGCCGACCAACACAGGCCATAGAACGCCGCTTCGAGCGTGCTGCGCGCGCGGATGACCGCGCCGCGCTCGGCCAGCTCGAGGATCATGACCTCGTGTGTTCCGAAACCGGCGTGCAGCACGGCGACGTACCGCCCGGCCGGGTGCACGGCCACGCTTACTGGAAAGTCACCGACGATGGTCTGTTGGCCGGCGGGCCGCAGCGACCACTGGTTGGGGAGCTGCACGCGGCCATCGTCGCGGACGCCGGGCAACTCGACTGATACGGAGCGGTGCGCGGCCGGCGGGCTGCATCCCGCGAGGACCGCGAGGGCCAGCCACGACAGCGCATTCCGTGTGGCGGCTTGAGGAAGGGGGTGGTGAAGCACGAGCAGGTCTCCTATAGGTTACTTCTGGGCAGTGGAATTGTACCACGGCTCGCGGTCGCCGGTCCTGTTTGCGCTGTTGCAGGACGGGCTGGAGCGGGCCGCCCGCGTGCCGGCGGTCCAGGAACACCTGGGCGATCCGCTGCGTCTGCTGCACGGCGACGCAGGCGGCTTTCTACAGCAGCTTGCCAGTTTCGGTGGCGCGGGCCTCCGTGCCCGCGCCGCGCCAGCAAGCGCCCCCTAAACCGAGCCGGCCCAGTCATGGGCCGGTCCGTTCCGCCCAGCGCGCCAATCAGAGCCCTCAGCGCAAGCGAGTGGGTTCCCGCAGAACGCCCCCCGAGCGTGAGCGAGCGGTCGCCTTCCTGATTCTGGCATTGCTACTTCGGGTGACAGTACGGCAACCGGAGTTTATCATCATGTGATGGATAACGCTCTTCGAGTTACACTTCGCGCGTTCGCCGATGCAGTCAAGCAGAAGGTCGCTGCTAACGCCGAGGGCGAGCCCGAAGCGCAGCTCTCCGGCCCCGTCTCTTCGCTGATCGAAGCGATCGGCAAGATCATCCACCGGAAGATCGTCGCCAAGGCCGAGTCGCGGCTGGGCGACCGCCTGGGCATCCCGGACTTCGGCGTGGTTGTTGACGGCGCGCTCAACGGCTACGTCGAACTCAAAGCCCCCGGCCACGGCGCGGACACGGCCCATTACAAGGGGCGTGACAAAGCCCAGTGGGACCGCTTCAAGTCGCAGCCCAACATCCTATACACAGACGGCAACGAATGGTGCCTGTACCAGAACGGCCAGCCAGCCGAGCATCTGCTGCGGCTCCACAAGGACATCACCAAGCACGGCGCCAGCGCCGTCGCCGACGGCGACGTGGACCTGTTTCGTTCAATTGTCACGCGCCTGATCGCATGGGAACCCATCATCCCCAAGGAACCTAGAGAACAGGCCGGGTACCTCGCCCCGTACTGCCTCCTCCTCCGTGAGGACGTGGCCGACGCCCTCCGCGACCCGGATTCGCCACTAGTCGCGCTCGCAAGAGACTGGCGTTCGCTCCTCTTTCCCGACGCATCCGACGCACGCTTCGCCGACGCGTACGCGCAGACGGTCACGTTTGCCCTGCTGCTCGCCCGATCAGAGGGAGCCGATGTGTCGGACGTCGCCAAGGCGACGGCCAAGCTTGAATCGGGGCACACGCTGCTGTCGCGGGCCTTGCAAGTCCTCACGGACGCCAAGAGCCGGGCGGAGATCAACCCATCCTTGCTCCTGCTCCAGCGCGTCATCAACGCCTTCCCCGAAGGTGCCATGCAGCGAGGCGACGAAGACCCCTGGCTCCACTTCTACGAGCATTTCCTCGCCAAGTACGACGAGAAGCTGCGCAAGGATGCGGGCGTCTATTACACCCCCGTCGAAGTCGTCAAGTGCCAAGTCGCCCTCGTGGACGACCTCTTGCGGAACAAGCTCAACAAGGCCGGGGGCTTCACCCACAAGGACGTAGTGACGCTTGACCCCGCCGTGGGCACGGGCACGTATCTCCTCGGCGTGATCGACCATGCGCTGGGCGTCGTGAAGCACTCGCAGGGCGCGGCGGCCGTCGCCGCCAAGGCCACCACGCTCGCGGCCAATATCCACGGCTTTGAGTTGATGACCGGCCCCTACGCCGTCTCGGAGTTGCGGCTTACCCGCGCGCTCAAGGATCGCGGCGCGGCGCTTCCCAAGGCCGGGCTTGGGGTGTTGCTTGCGGACACACTAGAATCTCCGTTCGGCAAGCCCCCGATGCTCCCGCAGTTCTTCCAGCCCATCGCCGAGCAGCACGCCCGCGCGCTGGAGATCAAGGACAGGAAATCGGTGATTGTGTGCCTCGGCAACCCGCCCTACGACCGCCACGACGCCGTGGGGGAACTGAATCAAGAGTCGCGTTCCCGCACCGGCGGCTGGGTCCGTTGGGGGGACGAGGGCGACCCCGACGCTGCGATTCTGTCGGCGTTCATCGACCCCGCCAAGCGAGCCGGGCACGGCGGCGACCTGAAAAACCTCTACAACCTCTACGTCTATTTCTGGCGCTGGGCGATCTGGAAGGTCTTTCAGCAGCCGCCCATGCTCGACTCCGGCAAGCGGGCGGACAAGGGCGACAACGCGGGCATCGCCACGTTCATCACCGCTGCCAGTTACATCCGGGGCGACGCCTTCGTGGGCATGCGCGAGATGCTCCGGCGGCTTTGCCACGAGATCTACATCATCGACCTTGGCGGCGAGGGCCGGGGCACGCGGCAGGACGACAACGTCTTCAACATCCAGACACCGGTGGCGATCTGCATCGCCGTGCGCACGGGGAAGAAGGACAGGGACACGCCGGGCACGGTGAAGTACGCGGCGATCCGGGGTACACGCGAGGAGAAGTACGCCAAGCTCGCGGCGGCCAGGTCGTTTGCTGACTTGAAGTGGAAGACCTGTCCGACGGGCTGGCACGCGCCGCTGCGGCCTGCGGGGACGGGGGCGTATTTCAAGTGGCCGTTGCTGACCGACTTGATGCCGTGGCAATCCAACGGCGTGCAGCTCAAGCGGCTCTGGCCGATCGCCACCAACAAGGAACAGTTACGGCGTCGATGGAAGGGCCTCCTGATGGCCGACGACCGTGGTATCGCCATGAAGAACAGCGGAGACCGCACCCCGGAAGGTGTGTACGACATCCTCTTGACGAAGGAAGAATGGCCAGACCGAACCAAGCCGATCGGCAAGTTGGTGAAAAACGCTGCGGTGCCTCCCATCCTTCCGTACGCGTATCGATCGTTTGATCGCCAATACGTCATCGCCGATGCCCGCTTGATTGCGCGACCACGCCCGCCGCTCTGGCTCGCCCACTCGCAAAAGCAGGTGTACCTCACGAGCCTCTTCACCCAACCACTCGGCGGCGGCCCCGCTGCCGTCGCGTCCGCGCACATCCCTGATCTCGACACGTTCCGGGGTTCCTTCGGCGCAAAGGCGTCCTTCCCGCTCTACCGCGACGCGGCGGGCGCCGAGCCCAACATCCTCCCCGGCTTTCTCGCCCTCTGGGGCAAAAAGCTCAAGCGCGACCTTACGGCCGAGTCCTTCACCGCGTACATCTACGCCCTGCTCGGGAACGTCGGGTTTGTCGAACGCTTCTGGGACGAACTGGAGGACTGCCAACTCCGCGCCCCGCTCACGCTCGACGCCAAGCTCTTCGACAAAGCCGTGGATGGCGGTTCGCGCTTGCTCTTCCTGCACACCTACGCCGAACGCTTCGCGCCCAAGGGCAGGAAGGCCGCCGAGGTGCCGACCGGCAAGGCCAAGGTGAAGGAAGCCATCAGCGACAAGCTCGCCGACTATCCCGAGAAGTTTGAGTACATCGAGCAATCCCATACGCTCCGCGTCGGCACCGGAGCCATCGCGCCCGTCGATCCTGTCATCTGGAACTACGAAGTCTCCGGCTTGCAGGTCGTCCGCTCGTGGCTGGGCTACCGCATGAAGGACCGCAAGGGCAGGAAGTCCAGCCGCCTCGACGATATCCACCCCGAACGCTGGACCAGCAACTTCACCGACGAACTGCTCCGGCTTCTGTGGATCCTCGAACACACACTCGCGATGCAGCCCGTGTTGTCCAGACTGCTTGAAGCCGTTTGCGCCCGCCCGCTCCTGCCCGCGTCGGACCTCCCCGCCGTTCCGGCGCACCTGCGCAAGCCGCCCCGTGCAAGCCCAACGGGCGACCTATTCGGTGCGGTTCCCGACGACGATGCGGACTTCGACGAATCGCCATGACGGCAGGGACAAGCCGTTCCGGTTGGCGGGATTGCCGAGGCTACAGGGTTACCTGGACCAGTAAACAAGACGCGATTCGATTTCACGGTCGAACAATAGGGACAACACGTAGCCATCCGCTTCCCACTTGCGCCCTTCCGACGTTCCCGCTGCGCGCCCCCGCCGTCCTTCGCGGTGAACGACAGCCCCGCGTGCCTCTGATCACGTTCCCCCGCCAAAATCCGCCTGAATCCGCCAAACCCCGCCACCCGCCGCCAATCTCGCGCAAACCCCCCGCCCCGCCTTTCTTTCCGCCCGTTTCCGATGAATACTTACCCTGTCCGCCCCTGGGACGTTCCCCGTCCGCGTGTCTCCGCCTCCGAACTGACGGCTGAGCAACGGTCCCGATAACCAAGGCGCTCAAATAGGCCTCACACAAAACAACGCACTTGAGCGCCTTCGGTTCCCGGGCCGCGAACCGCGCACGCCGCGCGAGGGCTGATAGCTGACGCCTGACAGTCCGTTGCAAAAGTCGCTTGGCGCCGCGGGCTAGGAATGCTAGGATTGGGCCTGTTTTGAAGGCCGGTCGGTTCTGGAGGATGGCGTGATGGCGCTGGGACGGCAGCCCGGGCAGCAGCAAGCGGATTTCTGGATCGC
>CAIWOY010000083.1 GCA_903914415.1 uncultured Phycisphaerales bacterium
CACCGCCGCCCATGCAGCCGGGCAATGCCCCACGTCGGATTGAGATCCCGATGAATCGCGGGGGCGCGCCGCAGGCGCCGGCCCCTGGGACGCCGGTGGCCCCGGCACCGGCGCCTGTTCAGCCGCCGGGTGCGACGCCCGAGTCGCCGCCTCCGCCCGCGGAAGCGCCGGCTCCGGCACCGGAGCAGCCCGCAGCGCAACCGCCTGCGCAGCCTGAGCCGGGCGGGGGCTAGCCGGACCGTTCGGGGCGGATGCCGCCTGACGTGGACACGGGCCTGGTCGGCGTGGGCATTTGTGCCTTCGGGCCGCTGAGCAGCTCGGGGGGGCGAGTTTTCGGACTGTCTTGCCGGCGGGCGAAAGCGAGTAACGCAGCGAACGAGGGTAGCCGCCCATGATTCACTCGATGACGGGCTTTGGCGAGGCGCGGCTGGAAGAGGGCGATCGGGCGTACCACCTTGAGCTGCGCAGCGTCAACAATCGCTACTTCAAGAGCGCGACGCACCTCCCCGATGAATTCGCGTTTCTCGAGACCGAGATCGAGCGCCTCCTGCGGCAGCGCGTGACGCGCGGCAGCGTGACGTTGCGGCTCTACGTGCGCGACCTGAGCCCGCAGGCGGCTTCCGAGATCAACACCGCCGCCGTGCAGGCGTATATCACGCACCTGCGGCGGGTGGCGGGCGACGATCCGCACCTGACGATCGACCTGGCCACGCTCTTGACGCTGCCGGGGGCCTGTCAGCCGCGGGAAGCGAGCGCGACGGAACGCGAGCAGAAGTGGCAGGTGCTGTCGCGCCTGGCGCAGGCGGCGCTGGATCGGCTGATCGACATGCGCGCCGCCGAGGGGCAGGCGCTGGCGCAGGACCTGTCCGTGCATTGCGAGCGCATCCGGAAATCCCTGGCGGTCGTCCGCGAGCGCGGGCCGCTGGTGCTGGAGGAATACCGCCTGCGGCTCCAGGCGCGGGTGCAGCAGCTCATCGCCGACAGCAGCGTGCGGCTCGCGGAGGACGACCTGCTCAAGGAGGTGTCGATCTATGCCGAGCGGAGCGACATCAGCGAGGAGCTGAGCCGGCTGGATGGGCATCTCCAGCAGTTTGCGGCCCTGATGGCGGACACCGAGCCGCCGGGACGGAAGCTGGAGTTCATCGCGCAGGAGATGCTGCGCGAGGCGAATACGATCGGGTCGAAGACCGGGGATTCGACCATCGCGCGCGAGATTATCGAGATCAAGAGCGCGGTCGACCGGATCAAGGAGCAGGTCCAGAACGCCGAGTGAGGCGCGAAGTGAGAATAAGACCTGTTCCATAACCCCCCTCCCTTCCAGGGAGGGGTTGGGGGAGGGTCGAAGCGATCGTGCTTTGAGCCCCTCGCCCAGCCCTCTCCTTGGCGGGGAGCGGGGCTACGGGATAGGTTCGAGCGAGTAGTGAATGACCCTGACGCCTCCGCACTCGCGCTTCGTTACTCGCTACTCGTAACTGGAAACTCCGTGCTGATTGACACGCACTGCCATCTGACGAGTCCCGAGCTGGCACCGCGGCTGGCGCCGGTCCTGGCGGCGGCGCACGCTGCCGGCGTCCAGCGGATCGTCGTGGTCGCCGTCAACGTCGCGGATGCGCGCGCGGCGCTGGGGCTGATCGCAGCGCACCCCGAACTGTCCCTGGTACTGGGAATTCATCCGCACGAGGCCGCCCGTTGCGACGACGAGGACGTGGCCGCGATCACGGAGTTGCTGCGCGGCAGGGGGGTGGCGTCCGGCTTGCAGGAGCGGATCGTCGGCGTGGGCGAGATCGGCCTGGACTTTCATTACGACTTCGCCCCCCGCGACCGGCAGGAACGCGTCTTTCGCGCGCAGCTCGCGCTGGCGTCCGAGCTGGGGCGACCCGTCGTGATTCACGCCCGCGAATCGGAATCGCGCGTGTGCGGCATTCTGGCCGAATACCCGGGCGTCGCCGAACGCACCGTGTTCCACTGCTTCTCCGCCGACATCGCGGTGGCCCGGCGGGTGCTCGATCTCGGCTGCCTGCTCTCATTCACCGGCGTCGTAACCTTCAGGAAGGCGGAAACCGTCCAGGCGGTCGCGCGGTTTGTGCCCGGCGACCGTATGATGCTGGAGACGGACGCGCCGTATCTTTCGCCGGAGCCGATGCGCAAAGTGCGCCCCAACGAACCGGCCATGCTGGTGCACACGGCCCGGTTTCTGGCCGATCTGCGCGGTGTGGCGCTCGACGCGCTGGCTGCGGCGACCACGGCGAACGCCGTGCGGTTCTTCCGTTTGCCCGAGGAGTGATTATGAGTCTGTGCCTCGTGACCGGCGGCGCCGGGTTCATCGGCAGCCACATCGTGCGCCGGCTGCTGGAACAGGGGCAGTCCGTCCGCGTGCTCGACGACTTCAGCACGGGCAAGCGCCAGAACCTGGCCGAAGTGGCCGGTCAGATCGAGTTGGTCGAGGGCAGCATCTGCGACGCCGCGACCGTCGCGCAGGCCATGCGCGGCGTCGAGGTCGTCTTCCATCTCGCCGCGCGCGCCAGCGTGCCGCGCAGCGTCGCCGAGCCCCGCCCCTGCAACGAGATCAACGTCACCGGCGCCCTCAACCTGCTGATCGCCGCCCGCGACGTCGGCGCCCGCCGCTTCGTCTACTCCGCCAGCAGCAGCGCCTATGGCGACTCGCCCGTCATGCCCAAAAAGCCGGACATGCGGCCCCAGCCGCTGAGCCCCTACGCCGTGAGCAAGCTGGCCGCCGAGCACTATTGCACCTGCTGGTGGCATGTCTACGGGTTGCAGACGATCTGCCTGCGCTACTTCAACGTCTTCGGCCCGCGGCAGGACCCGCACGGCGCCTATGCCGCCGTCATCCCCGCGTTCGTTAGCCGGATGCTGAAGGGACAGCCGCCGGTCGTGTACGGCGACGGCGAGCAGTCGCGCGACTTCTGTTTCATCGAGAATGTGGTCAATGCGAACATGCTCGCCGCGGAGGCTGCCGAGCTGCACGGCGAGGTGGTCAACATCGCCTGCGGCGAGCGGACCACGCTCAACGCGATTGTGAAGGACGTCAATACGCTGCTGGGCACGAACGTCCAACCCAAGTACGAGCCGCCGCGGGCCGGCGACGTGCGCCACAGCCTGGCGGACCTTTCCGATGCCAAGCGCGTGCTGGGCTACGAGCCGAAGGTCATGTTCTCGGAGGGATTGCGGCGGTCGATCGACTGGTATCGCGCCAATCTCACGTAGATGCGGCGCCCGCGGTCGCGTAGTGGCGCGGTCCGATCGCCGTGTAACGACAGAGGATTTCGTGTGGCCGGGTACCGAAGAAGTTGGACAGCTCTTCTTCGGTTAGCCCGTCGCCCAGCAGTGTTACCTCGTCGCCCACCTTGTCCGCGGGGTCCACGCTGACGTATGACGTGTTCATGCCGGATTCGAGGATTTGCTGTCGGCGGCCGTTTATCAGCACCGGCCCGGGCCGCACAAAATTGCTGTAGCCCGCCAGGAACACGCCCACACGCGGGGCGGCGAAGCCGGTGTAGCCCACCGGCCCCTTTGTCTCGCGCACCGCGTGCAGCCGCGACGTGACCCGCACGGCTCCGCGATACAGCCCCAGCCCCGGGCGAACCGCGTCCAGCCACGCCTCGGGCTCATCCAGCAAGGCGGTGAGCGCGGCGTGTACCGGTCGCCCGCGCCCGCCGCACGCGTCCCGCAGCCGACGAACCGCGTCGATGTGCGTCGCGTGCGTCCAGAAGTCCGTCACGTCGCAGCGGGCCACGAGCTCGTCCAGCTCCTCCGGCGGGCAGCCAAACCGCTCGCCCGCCGTGTCAACCTTGATCGCAACGGGCACGCCGACGAACCGCGCCGCGTCCTCCGGCGTGACGATGGACGCGCGCAAGCGCAGCGCGCGGTACTCCCCGGGGTCGCCGTCGGGCGGCCCCAGGGTCAGCCCCGGGCGACGCACCTGCCGCGCTTCGTACAGCGAGAAGTACGCGAACTCGTCGGCCACCGACGCCAGCGCGTCGGCGACCTGCGCGGCCCCGAGCCCGTAGGCGTCAGCCTTGACGACGGCCATCAGCGGCACGCCGGTACGCCGGCGAATCGCCTCGGCCGACGCGCGAACCTGGTCGAGATTGACAGCTACGCGAACGTGTGGCGAACGCATAATACCCTTCTGCCGTAGACCTCCGTGCCTGTGGCGGCGCAGTATAGCGGCGGCAGGGGCCGACGCAACGAACCCCGTGCGGCCCGCGCGGAGCAACCGACGCTACAATCGCAACCCGTGCGGTGTTGCCAGGTGCTGCTTGCGACTTGCGGAGCTACAGTACGACCTGCCGCCGGAGCTGATCGCCCAGCATCCGGTGCAGCGGCGCGACACCTCGCGGCTGCTCGTCCTGCACCGCGCAACGGGACAAATCGAGCACCGCGTGTTCCGCGAATGCATCGAGTACTTTGCCCGCGGCGATTGCCTGGTCCTCAACGACACGCGCGTCATCCCGGCCCGTTTCTTCTGCCGGCGCGCGACCGGCGGGCGAATTGAGGGCCTCTTCCTGCACGAGGACCCGGCCGGTTGGCGCGTGCTGCTCAAACCGTCCATCCGGCTACGCATCGGAGAGCGCCTGCGCTGCGACGGCTCCGACACGGCGCTGTTGCTCGCAGAACGCGCCGACCGCGGCGAGTGGCTCGTCCGCCCGGAGCCCGCCGTCGTCCCACTCGACCTGCTCGCACGAATCGGCCGCACGCCGCTGCCGCCGTACATCCGACGAGACGAACGGCGTGCTGCGCCGGAACGGGAGTGTGCGGACGCGGAGCGGTATCAAACCGTTTACGCCCGGCAGCCCGGCGCCGTGGCGGCGCCGACCGCGGGCCTTCATTTCACGCCCGAGCTATTGGCCGAGCTGGTGGCCCGCGGCGTGCACCGCGCGGACGTGACACTCCACGTGGGGGCCGGCACATTCGCCCCGATCGAAGTGGACGACCTCACGCTGCACAAGATGCACGCCGAGTGGTTCGAAGTGACCGCAGCCGCGGCGGCGACCATGCAGGCCGCGCGGGCGGCCGGCGACCGGCTCATCGCCGTCGGGACAACCGCGACGCGCGTGCTGGAGACGCTGGCTCAAGCCGGGAAGGACTTCGCACACGACACTGGCCTGCGTGCCGCGACCGGCTGGACCGACATCTTCCTGTACCCCCCACATCGTTTCCGCAACGTCGATGCCTTGCTGACGAACTTCCATCTCCCGGGCAGCACGCTGCTCGCGCTCGTGATGGCGTTCGCGTCAATCGAGTTGATTCGCACGGCGTACCGCGTGGCGATCGAGCAGCGGTATCGTTTCTACAGCTACGGGGATGCGATGCTGATCGTGTAAACGCAGACCGATCAGCACACGTACCCGCCGTAAACCGGCTGCCCGTAACGCCGGCGCGAATTGCCCGGCCCCCGCGTCACCCTGGAACCGGGTCGGCCGGGTCTCTCAAGGCGTCGCTTTGATCCCCAACTTGCGCATCTTCCGCCACAACGTGATGCGGCTGACCCCCAGCTCGCGGCTCGCTACCGTCCGGTTCCAGCCCGTGCGCTGGAGCACGTCCTCGATCGCGCGGCGCTCCGTGGCCTTCAGAATCGACAACGCGGCGCTACGCGTGGGCATGAGCGCATCGGCCGGCGCGCCGGCCGCGCGGAAAGTCTCGGCCCCGCCGACGATCTCGCCCTCGAACCCAAACAGCGGGGTGAAGGTGATGCGCACCAGCGCTTCCTCGTTGGCCCGGTTCAGAATGGCGATCTCGCGTGTCCCGAGCTGGCTGCCCACCCGCAGCGCCAGTGTCATCGGACAGCGGTCGATCGTCTGGCAGCCGTTGCTCCGCAGCACCTCGTAGCAGTGCCGGCCGATGACGTCGGACCGGCGCTGGCCCGTCAGCCGCTCGGCCGCGCGGTTGAAGCCCGTGATGATGAAATCCCGGTTGATGGTCAGGACCGCGTCCGACACGGTGTCGAGGACCGTCGCGAAGTGCTCGGGGCGCAAAGGCTGGCCTGGGGTACTCGAACTCACGCGCGCGATTATACGCGCCGGCCGTCGCCTTCCAAGACCTCCGCCCACCGGCCGCGCCCCAATTGGTCACGCCTGCGGGTCTGGCCGTGGCGGCGATCCGCTACAGCGCGCCCGTGCCGCTCTGCTGACAGCGCGCGAAATCGGCCAGGTCCACGTCGCCGTCCGTGTCCCAATCGAGCAGACGCAGCGGCGTGCTGCACGACCCGCCCGATGGTGTGCCAGGCCCACCCATGCAGCGGCCGAACCCGTGCAGGTCGGCCGCATCCACGTCGCCGTCCGCGTCCGCGTCGAACATGCCCGTGCCGATCTGCACGTCGAACGCAAACGCAGCGCCGCCGTAGACCTCGATCTGCTCGACCAGCGCCAGGTTGCGATTCTCGTAACCCGCGTCGGCGGGGCTGGCGTTGCGGCTGGCTGTGCCCAGGTAAACGCGGACGAGCCCGCCCTGCGAGTTCCTGACCTGGTAATAGCTGCTCGTGCTCGCGGTGCTCAGGTGATCGCGGCCGCTCCCCAGCAGGTCGGTCACGTTTGGCGACGCTCCGACCCGGACATAGTGGTTGCCGCCCGTCGTGTTCGTGTACGTGGCCTTGAGCGTCGCGCTGCTCGCCGGCAACTCGATCCGCTTGCCGATCTTCCCGTCGGGTGACGTCAGTTGCAGGTAGTTCGAGCCGGTCGAGATCGCGTAGTCGGCGTCGACGTAACTGACGTTCATGTCCTTAAACGTGCTGCAGCGATTCGCCGCGGTGCCGATGCGCTCCTCCTCGCCCGGCTCTGACGGGTTGGCCGTCGGCACGCCGAGCACCTGGATCGCGTCGCCCGAGATCTCGTCCAGTGCAAAGCCGTGTACGAGCCGCCCGCCCCAGCGCTCGAAGCACACGTACACGCGGTTGTTGTAGAGGACATATTCGTTCTGCCCGTCCTGGTCCAAATCGAGCGTCTGCACGACGGTCTGCGGCCCCAGCACGCCCGTCCTTGCGTTCTGTGCCCACTGTGTGGCGGCGGCGAGCATGCCCGCGCTGCGCACGTGGTTCTGCAAGCGCAGCGCCCACGTGTTCACGCCGTCCCACGTATTGTCCGGGTACGGCCACGGATTCCCGTAGCTCGTCCCCTGGCACTGCCACGTCGCGCCGTTGTCCTCTTCGTGCCACGCCGTCTCATAGATCAACGCCGCGTACGTCAGCTCCGCGAGCTGCTTGAGTGCGCCCGACGGCGCCGCCGCGACCGCCGCCCACGCGTCGTGCATCAACGTATTCGCCGCATTCAAATCGCCGTGCGTCTTGCCGCTCGGCAGAAACACCGCCCCGGCGGCGAGGTCCTTCGCGTTCGCCGTCGCGTCGCTCGTCGGCTCGCTGCCCGGAAAACGTCCGTGATAATCGCCCTGCATGCCGCGCAGCACCGGCACGAGCTGATAAAAGTTCTGCTCGTTCCCCGCGTACCCCGCGTTCTGGTTGTAGTACCAGTAGTGAAAGCTGTTCTCGGACGCGTGCTTCAGCCACTCGTACGTCTGGATGCCCAGGTCGTAGCGCGTCCCGTGCTCGACGACCCACGCCGCGTTGTATTGCGGGTTGGCGGGGTTCGTCGCCCGGTCCAGCACGTCCTTGAGGTTCACGACTTCGATCCACGGATGGTTCGCCGCCCAACGAATCGTCTGCTGATACTGCCACTGATTGTTGTTCTCGACCGAGTGCCCCGACACCGGGTCGAAGCTCTTGCCCGCCAGCGCCTCCCAATCGTCGAAAATCAGCGTGAGCTGGCTCTGGTCGGTCTGCGACGCCTTATCGACCAACGTGTACCGCGTGTCGAGCGCCATCCCGCCGTCGTACGGCCCGAACTTCGCCTGGTCCTCGCGGTCGTTGATCGCAAAGCAATACACGCCGTTGATCCGGTGCAGCTTGTGCAGCCGCGGCGCGTCGAAGCTCCCATTGTACCCGCTCCACGCATCGCTCGCATAGAACCACCAGTGCAGGTGCGTCACCTCGTCAATATACGTCGCGGCGTACGGGCTCGCGGCGATGTCGTCGAACGTGTGCCCGTCCAGCGGCGACAGGCCGGTACTCTCCGAACGGATGACCCGCTCCGGCGTGTGCATCACCCGCATGTCCGCCGGCGTCAGCCCGAAAACGTCCTGCACCAGCTCGTCGAACCGCGCGATGCTCGCCGCGTTCACCTCGCCCTCGAAGTACGGCATGATGTGCTCGGCGAACACGCCCCCGATGAGCGACCCCGGCTTGCCGTCGTTCTGGTCGTTGTTCACGAATTGAGCGACGCGGGCCAGGAACGTCGGCCCGTCGGTGCGCGTGTCGTCGCCCGGCGCGGCCTTCGCCCATTTCGCCGCCGCGATCAGCGTGCCGCTTATATGGATGTTCAGCGGAACCTTGAACATCTCGTGCGTCTCGAGCGTGCGGACGAACCCGGTCTTGTTCACCGTGTTCGGGTCATAGAGATGCACGCGCAAGGCCTCGGCCTGGTTGAGCGACTGGTTGCCGTGGGCGATGGTCGCGTACTTGGCGCGGCCGACGTGGGCGTTCGACGCGATGGCCCCGTTGATCACGCCGTCGGTGTACCCGCGGTCGTCGTCGAAGAACGTGTCGGTCGCGTCGCTCTTCGTGCCGTCGCCGATCTCGCCGGCCCCGAAGTTCGTGCCGTCCTTGGTCGTCATGACCGTGAAGTACATGACCCGGCTGCCGTCCCACCCGTTATTGAGCAGCGTCTGCTTGGTGATGCCGAACTCGACGGCGTCAAGCTGGCTGTTGAAGTACGCCCCCAGGAAGCCGCCGATGGACGTCCAGCTCGCATTGACGACGTCGTGGTTGACCGTGTCGTAGAGCTTGACGCAGACCTCCCACGGGTGATCGACCTGCACGTCGGTCCAATCGGGCATCCACGTCTGCCCGTTGGGGTCGCAGTCGATCGCCACGTAGATGTCGAGGTAGCCGTTCTCGGCGTTGAGCTTGAGATCGTACAGATCGACGCGGAAGTAGACGTTATCGCCCTCGACCCGCGAGTAGAACGCGACCAGGTCGCGCGAGTCGTCGTACCCGTCGTTGAAGTTGTACCGCCCCCCGGCGTACATGCCCGCCCCGTCCAGCGCCCGGCAATCGTCCCACGTCCAGTCCTGGAACTCCTCGTTGAAGCTGTGCCCGGCGGAGTCCGTCCCGATCCACGGCCCCGCCCCGATCGTGATCCCGGCGGAGGCGTTCGCGACGCCGAGGAGAGCGACAACAATTCCCGCGAAGCACGCGAGCGTGCGCATCCTTCCAACTCCTTACGCGGCGCGCTCTGTTCGCGCCCGCTACAACCGAGTTTACCAACTGCCGCCCCGCCGCGCCTAATGGAAAAGGGGTGGGGCGGGCGTCTCGCCCGCCAAGCCGGGTGGCACGGTCTTGGCCCGCCCGCCGCGGCGGACGGGACAAGGCCGTGGATCGCCCGCCGCGGTCTCGATAACGGCGAAACCTGCGTAGGACGCTCCGGCGTGAAGGTGCCCAAGTTCGCCCCCGTCGCGCCGTATCCCCGCGCCGTTCAGCGCGCCAGCCGACGGTCGGCCCGCCACCTCCTCTACGTCGTATGCGTCCTCTATGTCCTATGCGCTCCGCCCGCCACGCCTACGAAAAAGGGCCCCACGGTCTGGCGCGCCAGGCGCCCACAAGCGGCTATGCTGCCCGAGACCCGGAGGAGGCCCCGGTGCTCAGGGCTGCTCCGCGAGAGGAAATGGGCGAAGCGACCGGATTCGCTCCAGTCGTGCGAGACACCGTTGGTGCTGTGTCTCCAACAAACGCATTATCTCGGCGGTGTGAGCCGACAAGCCCCTGTCCACAGTGTCCGCGCCCAACTCCTCTATCGCGCGTGATAGCTCGCGAAGCTGCTCCCGGTCTTCGCGTTCCTCGACCGCGAGCGACCGGCGAATCTGGACGAGCTGATTGCGGTTGAGCCGGACCTTCGCAATCGTGTATTGGGCCGGCGTTGTCAAAGGCATGACGTAGCAGAGGTCATCGTGCTGCGGGGGGCGGCAGAGCCGAAAGTGCTCGTCGGGGTCCTCCAGGCAGGGGTCAACGAAGCGCAGGCCGCGCTGCGTTTCCTGATCCGTCGGCCAGTGATCCGATTTGTGCCGGTTGCACCTGCCACAGCAGTAGTAGAGATTGGCCCACTCTCGCTCCAGGTGCGCGAACTCCCGGCGCCCCTTCGGGCGGAAGTGATCGACCTGCATCTCATCGAACCGCCCTATTTGGTCCTCGTGCGACAGGCAATACGCGCAGCGGCAGCGGAATAACGGCTGGAGGTGCGGCTTGTAGTCACGGTAGTGGTTGAACGGCCCGGGGTCCGGGCTACGGACGATGCGCATGTTCCCGGCCCCCGACCTGCGAGCGGTCGATGATCGTGTTGGCTATCTCGTCCAAACTGCTCCGCGCTTGACGCCGTTCGGCTTCGCGAGCTGTACGGGACGAATCGTCCAGCGGCTGGGCTGCGTAGTCACTGCCGTCCATCTCGGCCTCGAGTCGATGCAGGTCGTCGTCTTCCTTGCCGGTCAGCTCGGCGCCGGCCAGACGCTTGTCGATCAGCTCGTCGTACCGCTGCCGGATCTCGGCGGTCACCTCTACCTCTCCGGTTTTCAGGTATCGCTGATAAGTTTGCGACAGGTAAATGTGGAGCGGGACAGTGGCTTTGGACCCGTTCGGATAGTACGGTCCAAAGTCAAACGGGAGGCCCTTTCGGCGCGATTCCGCGAACAGGTCAAGCAGTTGGCGCTCCGCCCACGCTGGCAGCGCGTAGACCCGAAGGACCTCGGCATCCATGGCGAGGAGTAACCGTCGCAGCGTGGCCGAATTGACCGGTGGTCCAGAGTCCTGATCGAACAGACTTGGGCCCTCGGTCTCACGCGTGCCATCGAAACGCGCTGCCGCGTCCAGGTACCTTCTGGCGGCCTCGACGACCCGACTAACATCACGGTCAGTCGCTCGGGGAACCGGCAATCGCTCAATAATGCCCTTCGTGTTGTCGCGCTTTAGTGTATGGCAATAGACAAACGCACTCGCGATCGGCGAGTTGCACACAGCCCACAAGAACTCCAGCGGGCAGCTTGCATCCCGCGGCCGAACGGTCAGGAATCTACTGGTAACTGCACGCCCCTCTTGGTCGATGTAGGCCACGACCCGCCAAACACCCACGCGAGCCACGCGGCCGTAGTTGACCAGTACCTGCGGAATGCCCGTCGTCGCACCGGTGCGTGGGCACCCCACAACTTCGCGATCTAGGTTGAGCCAGTACACATCTGGAAGCTCGTTGATTCTCACAACCTCGCCGCCGGCGCGCAAGCACGTCTTGAAGCCCCGCCGAAACCCCTTAGATTGCGTGGGGCGCGTCTTCGACATTGTGACAGCGTGGGCCGGCAAGTAGCGACCTTTGTGAGCAAGTCCCTGTCCAACATCTGCGATCGATCCGAGCGTCGGCATCGACGCGCACTGCTTCCAGATTTCATCAAGGTCGGGCACCCACAGGCTGGCGCTCTCGGCGGCAAGGAACCGTCGCTGCGGCACGACCTGACTTGTCGTTGTGCCATAGCACTCCTTAAAGCGTTCCCGCCCCGTGTCACGAACAGTGCTTGTCCTGACGCCTGCAAGCGCGGCTAATCGCGCATCTACGCGACGACCCAGTAGCAAGGCCGACTCGTGGTCGGAGAACTTGAACATCCCCTGGGGAAACGCGCACACCTCGCGAAGCTGAGCGTGCTCAATCAGCCACCGCCGGAAGTCCTGAGTTGAACGCTTCGGGCTGTAAATCAACGCCTGCGGAACCACGAAGGCAAACACGGCACCCACCGGCAAATTCGGGATTGTCTCCTTCAGCACGCGGAGCGTCGTGCCCTTCTCAAAAGGTGGGTTGCCGAGCAACACGGTGCAATTCGCTGCCCCCTTATGAAGCGCAGCGCTGCCGCCCGCGAACATGTCGCCCTGCACAACACCCTGCCACCCGTTCGGGTTTGGAATATCCGCAAGCGTGAGCGACAGCTTCGCGATTTCGACGGCGAAGGCATCGATTTCGATGCCGCCAAAGCGCTTCCGGTAAAGCTGGCTCCGTTTGCCCGTCGGCAGCGTCGGGTGCGCTTCACGGAGGAAGCGCATCATCGAGACCAGGAAGGCCGCGTGCCCGCAGGCCGGCTCGTACACGCGCACATCGTCCAGAGGGATCGTCCCGATCCAATCGGCAAGCTGCCAGATCATGTAGTCCGCGAGGTAGCTCGGCGTGCTGTGCGTTCCGAGCGACTTACGGGTCTTCTGGGTGACGAATGCACTCTCATACACGTCGGCTAACGCTTCGGTCGTCACCCGACCAAGATGCTCGTGTCGGGCAAGCAAGTCTGCCGCATGGGCCAACGCCCTTCGCTGTTGGGCGGTGCCGAGCAGCAGCCGGGCGGCGCCGGCGGCATAGTGCTCGCCGACGAGCCGTGACGTCGTCGCGTAGTCGAGAAGATCTAGGCCCCTGAACTTCGCCACTCCTTTGTCGCGAAGGATCTTCCCGGCCAGCAGCCGAAAAGCCCATTCGAGGATCCACCTGCCCTCCTCGATCGTGTGCCGCGCGCCGAACGCGGACGCGAGCGCATCGACAGCCCGCTCCACGAGGCGGGTCAGCTCCTGCCCCATCTCTTCATCGACCAGTCGCATGAAGCCCACGTCGACGAACGTCAATTGGCGCGGCGTGCGCGCCTCGAGCAGCCCACGCGTCTTCAGCCGGTACAGCCCATGCGGCTCGAATTCCTGTTTGTTTTCGGCGAAGAAACCGTCGAGCTTGTCCGGCGCAATCGGGCCGGCGGCCCGCTCCGGCGCACTAACGGACTGCCGGTAGACCTCCAAGTAGCCGGCGCGCCAAGCCATCACGATCGGAGCCCCCAGCGGTCGGCATTTTCTAATGGACTCTAGCGGGTCACCCGTTATGTCGAGTGCGGCGATGCACGCCGAGCGCGCGTCGGCGGGTTCGTGCGCGAAGCCCACCAGGGCCACGTCCGGCCGGTCGGCGAATTGCGCGCCCGTTCTCAGCAGCGAGGCTGCGTACCCGCACTGCTCAAGGTACGGCTTGAGCGACAGAGCGCTGGACATGGGACTCATCGCGTCACGGCCGCAAGACCCGTGCGGCAACCCGACATATCGGACCTTAGAAGGTCCGATATGCTACCTGTTGGGACACCTTACCGTCCGCGCAGCCTCCGTGCAACGAGAATCCACGTCGGGGTCATCCGTGACCGAGCCTGAGTGTACCGGAGATTCGTGGCCTTGAACACCAGGCCCGCCCCAACGTCTCGTTATTCGTATAATGTTAGGGCGGCAGCTCGCCGTAGTCAACCCCCTCGGACCGCCGGTCGGCCCTGCCCGCGTCCGTTCCGATCTGCACCACCTGCGCCCCGCCCGCGCCCGCTTCTCCAACTGGTTACTCGCTACTCGCCACTCGTAACTCGCCGCCCCCGCCCGCCCCCGTCCTCCGCCCCTTGGTCCCTCGGTCCCTTAGTCCCTCGATCCCTGCTTTTCTCCGCCCCCGAGTTCCATCTGCGTAATTTGCCCAATCTGCGGACGACCCGCCCCCTTCGCCCTTCGCGCCGTCCCTGCGGCGATCCTTCGTTTGTGGTTGCCCACTGCGCCCTCGACTTGACGTCTTTTCCCCGCCGCACCAGGACCAACTCTGCGTTTTCTCTGCTTCTCTGCGTCTCTGCGGTTGCCTTTCTCCGCCACCCGCCGCCAAAACCCGCCAATCTCGCACAAACCCCTCGCCCCGCCCACCCGGCGCCCCTTTCTGTGCTAGTATTCCTATCATGACCGCGCCCCCTCCGCCCCTGCGCCCCCGCCCGCGTTGTTACTTTGTCGCCTCGTTACCTTGTCACGCCCGCAACGTCCGGATAATCAAGTGTGCCAAGGGGGGGTACACACCTTGGCACACTTGGCATCCTTGGGTTTTCAGCCCCACCAGCGGCCTTTTTATCCGACTCCGCCAACCGCTTGGCATTCTTGGCGGCCTTGGCGCTCTTGGCGTCTTGGCGGTTGCCTCCCGCTCACGTGCACGCGCTGTAGAGCTTCAGGTACTCCGCCAGCATCCGGTGCGTGTTGAACTGCCCGCAGACCGTCTTCATCGACGCCGTCATCCGCCGAATCCACCCGCGCGGCAGCCCCTGCCGGTCGCGCTCGTAGAACAGCGGCACGATGTCCTTCTCTAGCAGCCGGTAAACCGCCTCCGCGTCGCGCCGGTCCCGCACCGCGCGGCCCCGCACCGGCGAACCGTCGCCAATCGCCCACCCGTTCCGCCCGTCGTACGCCTCCGGCCACCAGCCGTCGAGGATCGAGCAATTCAGCCCGCCGTGCAGCGGCGGCTTCATGCCGCTGGTGCCGGACGCTTCCTGTGGCGGCAGCGGGTTATTGAGCCACACGTCGCAACCGCTGGTCAGCATCCGCCCGACGTGCATGTCGTAGTCTTCGAGCAGCGCGACGCGCCCGCGGAACCCCGCCCGCCGCGCCTGCTGATACACCTGCCGCACGAACCGCTGCCCGTCGGCGTCCGCGGGATGCGCCTTCCCCGCGAACACGATCTGCACCGGCCGCCGCGGATTACTCAGGATCGCCGCGAGGCGTTTCGCGTCGTGGAAGAGCAGTGGGGCGCGCTTGTAGGTCGCGAACCGCCGTGCAAAGCCGATCGTGAGCGCGTCCTCGTCGAACGTCTCCAACGCAGCGATCAGCTCCGCGGTCGGCTCGCTGCGGCGCTCGATCTGCTCCCGCAACCGCGCCCGGACGAACTCCACGAGCTTCCGCCGCAGCAGTTGCCGTGCGTGCCACAGCTCGGCGGGCGGAATGCGATCCGCGTGCCGCCACCAGTCGTCCTCCGGTCCCGCGCCGACCCAACGCGGCTTGAGGTACCGGTCGTACAGGGGCTGCATCTCCGGCGCGAGCCAGGTTTGGGCGTGAATCCCGTTGGTTATGTGGTCAATTGGCACATTATCCGCACTGTGCGCACTGAAGATGTGTTGCCACGTTTCCCGTGAGACGCGGCCGTGTATGGCGGACACGCCGTTGCACGCGTTGCTCAGCAGCAGGGCGAGCACGGTCATGCAGAACGGCTCCTGGCGGTCGCGCAGATCCTCGCGCCCCAGCCCGAGCAGGTCCGGCCGGCCCAGGCCCAGTTCGAGCCCAACTGGCCCGAAGTACTTCATAAACAGCCGCGGCGTGAAGCGATCGTGCCCTGCCGGCACTGGTGTGTGAGTCGTGAAAACCCCCGACGCCGCGACCCGTGCGACCGCGCGGCCCAGCGGCACGCCCGCCTGCCGCAGCTTGCGCAGGCGCTCCAGCGTACAGAATGCGGCGTGTCCTTCGTTCATGTGGAGCACCGTCGCGTGGACGCCCAGAGCATCGAGCGCGCGCACTCCGCCCATCCCCAGCAGGATTTCCTGCTGGATGCGTGTTTCCTGGTCGCCGCCGTAGAGGTGTTCTGTGATGACGCGGTCGCGCGGGCGGTTCTGCGGGATGTCGGTGTCGAGGAGGTACAGCGGCACGCGTCCTACCTGGGCTTTCCAGATCTTCGTGTGCAGCGTGCGCCGGCCGAGCGGCACGGCGATCTTGCGGCCGGTGTCGCTGATCGGCAGGGTCGCGAAATCGTGGCGCGGGTAGACGACGCGCGTGGAGCCGTCGCGGCGCAGCTCCTGGCGGTAGTAGCCGCAGCGGTACAGCAGCCCGACGCCGACGAGCGGGATGCCCAGATCGGACGCCGACTTGAGGTGGTCGCCGGCGAGGATGCCCAGCCCCCCGGCGTACAGCGGCAGACACTCGTGCAGCCCGAATTCGGCGCAGAAATAGGCGACACGCATCCGCTTCTGCGCCGGTGTGGCGGTGCGCTGAAACCAAGTTCGCGTGCGGAGGTACTGCGCTAATTGCTGCTCGCACGCGCGCAGCAAGCCCAGAAAGTCGCCGTCGCCGGCCAGCGCAGCCCGGCGTTCCGGCGGCAACGCCGCCAGCGTCTGCAGCGGGTTACGATTCGTCGCTTCCCATAGCACAGGATCGAGCGCGGCGAACAGCCGCTGCGGATCCGGGTTCCAGGTCCACCACAGGTTGCGGGCAAGTGCGCCGACGCGCTCGAATAGATCGCGCCCGCTGATTGCAGATCCACGCTGCCCCCTCTCCACTCCGATGCGGGCGGGCATGACGCTCCTCCAAAACCCGAACGTCCGTGAGTTTACCAGAACCGGGCTCCCGTTCCAGCGGCCGCGCCAGAGAATTGCCCCCGCGCCGCCAGACGAGTACACTCCCCACCTGCAGGACTCGGCCAGGAGAACCGGTGACGCCAATGACGCAAGTGATTTCTGCCAAGCTGGATGCGAAACCGTTTCGGTTCGCAATGGTTGTCGGCCGCTTCAACGAATTCATTACGTCCCGGCTCGTATCCGGTGCGGTCGATGAGCTGGTCCGCCATGGGGCCGAGCCGGACAACCTGACGCAGGTCTGGGTCCCCGGCTCGTGGGAAATCCCGCTGACGGCCCAGAAGCTGGCGGCCAGCGGACGATACGCGGCCGTCATTTGCCTCGGCTGCGTCATCCGCGGACAGACGCCGCACTTCGAATACGTCGCCGCCGAGGTCGCCAAGGGCATCGCCCAGGCGTCGCTGACGACGGGAGTGCCCGTGACGTTCGGAGTGATTACCGCGGAGTCGCTGGACCAGGCGGTCGATCGGGCCGGCGCCAAGACGGGGAACAAGGGTGCTGACGCGGCCCGGGCGGCGATCGAGATGGCCAACCTGCTGGCGGCCTTGCCAAAGTGAGGTGGGACGGGCGCGGCGGGAACGGTTGCTGACATGCCCCTTACGAAGCGGTCGCGGGCCCGCGTCCTCGCGGTGCAGGCGCTGTGTGCGTTCGATGCCCTGGGTGAGACCTTCGCGTCGGAGCTCGATGCGTTCCTCCATGATCGGGCTAACTACGCCGATCTGGGCTGGCGGCGGCAGCCGGAGCCGGCGCTCCTCGATTTCGCCCGCGAGTTGGCCACGGGGACCTGGCAGCAGCGCGACCGGTACGACGAGCTTCTGCGGCAGAACGCGGCCGGGTGGTCGCTGGAGCGCATGCAGCCGGTGGACCGCAACATCCTACGGCTGGGGCTGCACGAGCTGCTCGAATGTCCCGACACGCCGTTCGCGGTGGTCCTGGACGAGGCGGTCGAGTTGGCGCACCTGTTCGGTGGTGCCGAGTCGCCGGCGTTCGTCAACGGCGTGCTGGACGGGCTGCGCCTCAAGCTGCTCGCGACCGGCGGTGAGTTGCCCCCGCCATCCGTGCCTGAGAGCTGAGGGTAGCGGCCGCCCCCCGTGGCGGCCGTAGGAGTGAAGTTGAGTTGCTGCGTTCAACGTCGGCCACGGAGGGCCGACGCTACGTTCGAGGCTGAGAGCTTCTATGGGTTTGTTTGACCTACTCAAGCGTGGCCTGAGCAAGACGCGCGACAAGCTCGCCTCCGGTCTGCGGGCGGTGTTGCCGTTCGGTCATCCGATTGACGAAACGCTGCTCGACGGGCTCACCGATGCCATGCTCGCCGGCGACATGGGGCCGAAGGCGGTCACGGGGCTTGTCGAGGAGGTTCGGCAGGCCTGGAAAGCCGGGGGAATCAAGGAGGCGCAGGAGATACTGCCGTTTCTGAAGCAGCGCATCGCTGGCACCTGGAACGACAGCGACCGGGCCGTGCACTTCGCCGCCACGCCGCCGACGGTGATCTTCGTCGTCGGCATCAACGGCTCGGGGAAGACGACGAGCGTGGCGAAGCTCGCGTCGTACCTCAAGCAGCAAGGCAAATCGGTCCTGCTGGGGGCGTGCGACACGTTCCGCGCCGCCGCGATCGACCAGCTCGTGATCTGGTCGCAGCGGGCCGGCGTGGACATCGTGAAGCACAAGCCGAACAGCGATCCGGCGGCCGTCGCTTTCGACGCGTGCGACGCCGCGATTGCCCGCAAGGTGGACGTGCTCGTGATCGACACGGCGGGGCGGCTGCACACGCAGGAACACCTCATGCGGGAGCTGTCGAAGATTCAGCGGGTCGTGCAAAAGCGCATCCCGGACGCGCCGCACGAGGTGCTGCTGGTCCTCGACGCGACGATCGGGCAGAACGCGATCAACCAGGCGAAGATCTTCTCGCAGGCGACGAAGGTCAGCGGGCTGTTCCTGGCGAAGCTCGACGGCTCGGCCAAGGGCGGCATCGTCGTCGGCATCCGCGACCAACTCGACATCCCCGTCAAGTTCGTCGGCCTCGGCGAGACGATCGACGCGATCGAGCCGTTCGACCCGCAGATGTTCGTCGAGGCGCTGTTTGAGGGGCTTTGACGGCGCCGTGATCTTCGCCGGCCGCGCGGTATGATAAGCTGTGTCCGAATGGCCGCCCGCGGACGGAGGCATGTCATGAGTGATCAGCTCGCGAGCTTGCTGCGTGAACTCAAGGACGGGCTGACGCTACTGTATCGCGATCGCCTGAAAGGCGTGTACCTGTACGGCTCGTGGGCGCGGGGCGAACAGGACAATGAGTCCGACGTGGACGTACTGGTCGTCCTGGGCGACTTTGCGTCCTACGGCGCGGAAGTCGACCGCACGGCGGAACTCGTGGCAGTGCTCTCGCTGCGGCATTGCGCCAGCATCAGTCCCGTCTTCGTGCGCGAGCGCGATTGGCAGGTCGGGGATTCGCCCTTTCTGGCCAATGTCCGAGAGGAGGCCGTCGCGGCATGAAGGACGCCACGCGGAAGCTGCTCGAAAAGGCCGAGCGGGCCCTGGCCGCGGGAGCAGACGCCCTCAGGAGCGGCCATGTCGAGACCGCGGCCGGCCGTGCCTATTACGCCATGTTCTACGTCGCGGAGGCCTTGCTCAGCGAACGCGGGCTACGATTCCGCAAGCATGCCGGGGTCCACGCGGCCTTCGGGGAGCACTTCGCCAAGACCGGTTTGCTCGACGCACGCCACCATCGCTGGCTGCTGGCCGCGTTCAACAAGCGTATCACGGCGGACTACGGAATCGACCCCGAGTTGACCTCCGCGGAAGCGGCGGAGATGCTCGCGCACGGCGTGGAGTTTCTGGACGTTGGCCGACGCTTCATCGAGGCGGGCTCAGCCCCGGCGAACACGAGCGGGTAGCGGTCTGACAGCCATGGCGCCGCAGCCGGCCGGGGCGCACGATAGCGACGTGCCGATCGCCTCAGGGGTGTGCGGCGCGCTCCATGACGGCCTTCCAGATGCCCTGCAGCCCCAACCGCGAGGCCCAGTCCTCGATGTAGGCACGATCAATCCGGTCGCCGCTGACGCGCAGGACGCCCGTGATGTCGCGCAGGTGCTTCTCGGAACCGCCCGCGCGGTAATACTCCATCTTCTTGATGACTACATCCTCAGCCGACGCGAAAAAGGCTTCGCAGCCCGCGCCGCGCTCGACGCGCACAGCGCGGGCCAGTCGGCTGCGGTCAAAGGGTGTGTCTTGCGCGATAATCACATCCACCTGCAGGCCCGACGCCGGATGAATGATGTTGAACTCCCCGCCGCGTTCGGCTGCTTTGCGCGCGCCTTGGTCATCGACGTAGAACTCCGGGGCCGGGAACGCGCGACAGAATTCCGCGACCCGCGCGGGCGGTAGCACCACCACGACGTCGATGTCATTGGTGAAGCGCGGCTCGCCATAGTAGATCGTCGCGACCGAGCCGGTGACCAGGTACCGCAGCCCGAGCCGTTCCAAGGCGCGCACGACGAACGCGAGTAGCTCAGATGGCCCCATGTGACAACCGTCGCGCCGTTTCCGCCCCGAGCTTAGGGTCATCCCACTCGGGGTGCTCGACGTGAAGCCGGCTGCGGATAAGTTGCCGTGCAAAGACGAACATCCCGTCGGCGATGGCCAGGCGCTCGGCCCCTGATTTGCGCCGCAGCACGTCGGCCAGCGCGGGGTCGACGGCCTCGATTTGTCCTTGGTCCAGTCGCATCGCGTGCTCCCGGCACACTCTTCATTATAAGCGCGGCGCCGGGCGAGTGGGCCGCTCGTGTCCTGGCGCGGTTCGCCGGTCCGAGGCCGGCCGCATGGCGCCTCAGCGCAGCCGCTTCCCCGTTGTGCTCATCGTCAACTCCGCGTGCAACACGCCGCGTTGCTGCCGCAGGCGGTCGGCGATCTCGCGCACGCGGGCGGCATTGCCGCGCAACATGATCATCTCGGCGCACAGGTCGTGCGAGAGATGCACGTGCGTGGTCGCCAGGATGTTCGTGTGGTGATCGTGCTGGATGTCGGTCAGCCGGTCAGCCACCTGCCGGGCGTGATGGTCGTAGACCATCGTTATCGTGCCGACGACCTCCTGCCGCTGGTCGGCCCACTGCTGCTCCACCAGCCGCTGCCGGATCAGGTCGCGCACGAACTCCGAGCGGTTCGTGTAGCGGCCGCGCTGCACGAGCCGCTCAAGCTGATCGAGCAGTGGCTGTTCGAGCGAGATGCTCAGGCGAACCACATCCGACATGCCACACCTCGCACTGCCTGCCTGACCGTGCGCCGGCCGCGGCGACAAGCCCTCGGCCCGCTACCGCGCCGCCGCCGGCGCTTCGTACCCTTGCTTGCGCAGCTCGCCGAGGATGTCCGGCGGCGTGAACGCGGGGCCTTTGAGGATTTTACCGCCCACGTCCATGCCGCCGTTCTTGGACATGTTGCTGTGGTGCACCTCGGCGAAGACGGGCTCCAGGTCCACGCCCATCTCGACCGCAGAGCCGTACGTGACGACGAGAATGTCTGCCAGGGCATCGACCATGCCGATGAAGTCGTCCTTGTCGGCGGCTTCGATGAACTCCGCGGCTTCCGTGAAGATCAGCCGGGCACGGCGCATGCGGTCCTTGATGCCGGGCATGTGGGGCGTCGTCGCGCTGGGGGCGCCGTACTTCTCGTGAAACGACTTGACCATGGCCTGCTCGGGGCTCATTCCGAATCCTCTTGTGCTACTAACGTCCGGAATCTCCGCGCGGCGCAGATTCTCCGGCAGTCTACGGCCGACACGGGGGTCGGCCGCTACATACGACGGGGGCGATGCTACGGGCGGACGCGTGCTGCCCGCTTGCGGGCGTTTTCGTTCAGCAGCCGCTTCCGCAGCCGGATCCCGTCCGGCGTTACTTCGACCAGCTCGTCGTCCGCGATGAACTCGAGCGCGATTTCAAGCGTGATCTGCCGCGGCGGCTTGAGCACGACCGTCTTGTCCGCCGACGCCGCCCGAATGTTCGTGAGCTTCTTCTGCCGGCAGACGTTGACCACGATGTCGTTCTCGCGGCAGTGCTCGCCGACGATCTGGCCCTCATACACCGGCTGGGTGGGCGACACGAACATCGTGCCGCGATCGGCCAGCGCGTCGAGGGCGTAGGGCGTCACCGTACCGCTCTCGCTGGCGACCAGCACGCCCAGGCCGCGGTGCGGGACGCTGCCGCGGAAGTACTCGTACTCGTAGAAGTTGTGGTGCATGATGATCGTGCCGTTCGTCGCGGTGAGCACCCGGTTGCGCAGGCCGATCAGACCGCGCGACGGGATCGTGAACTCCAGATACGTCCGCGCCTCGCGGGCCTCCATCTTCATGCACAGGCCCCGGCGGCTGCCCAGCAGCTCCATCACGACCCCGACGTATTCGCTCGGCACATCCGCGACGCACAGCTCGATCGGCTCGGTCTTCTTGCCGCTCAGCGCGCGAAAAATGACCTTCGGCTTGCCCACCGCCAGCTCGTAACCCTCCCGCCGCATGTTTTCGACCAAAATGCCCAGGTGCAGCACGCCGCGGCCGGAGACCAGGAATTCCTCCGGCGTCGCGCCTGGCTCGACCCGCAGGGCCACGTTGCGCTGCAGTTCCTTGTCGAGTCGGTCGCGCAGGTGGCGGCTGGTAAGGTACTTGCCGGAGCGGCCGGCAAAGGGCGAATCGTTTACGCGGAAGGTCATGTGCAAGGTCGGCTCGTCGATATTGACGAGGGGCAATGGCTCCGGACGCTCGGGGTCCGCGATCGTGTCACCGATGTCGATCGGGTCGAGGCCGATGACGGCGCAGATGTCACCCGCGGGGACCTCATCGGTCTTCGCCCGCCCCAGCCCGTCGAACGTGTGCAGCTCCCCGATCTGCCGGTCGAGCTGGGTCCCGTCCCGCCGCAGCACCTTCACTTTCTGACCCGCGCGCAGCGTGCCGGCGAACACCCGCCCGATCGCGATGCGCCCGACGTAATCGCTGTAGTCGAGCGTCGTGACAAGCATCTGGAGCGGTTGGTCGCGCTGCACGGTGGGCGGCGGCACGTGTTTCAGGATGGTCTCGAACAGTACGTAGATGTCGTCGGGGTGTTTTTTGGGGTCGAGCGACGCCCAGCCTTCGACCGCCGAAGTGTATACCGTCGGGAATTCCAGCCGGTGCTCGTCCGCCCCCAGCTCGATAAACAGGTCGAGCACCTCGTCGAGCACGTCCGTCGGTCGCGCGTCGGGCCGGTCCATCTTGCTAATCACGACCACCGGCCGCAGTCCGTACTCGAACGCCTTGCGCAGCACGAAGCGCGTCTGCGGCATGGGGCCTTCGAACACGTCGACCAGCAGCAGGCAGCCGTCCGCCATCATCAGCACGCGCTCGACCTCGCCGCCGAAGTCCGCGTGGCCCGGCGTGTCGATGAGATTGATCTTCGTGTCGTGGTAGCGGATGGCGATGTTCTTGGCGAGGATCGTGATACCGCGCTCGCGCTCCAGGTCGTTCGAGTCGAGGATCCGCTCGCCCTTGAGCTGCGACTCGCGGAACTGGCCGCACTGGCGCAGAAGTTGATCCACGAGCGTGGTCTTCCCGTGGTCCACGTGGGCAATGATGGCGACGTTGCGAATATCCAAGCTAAACCTCAGGCGTGATAATGTGATAAGGTGAAAGGTCGCGCCGACCCTTATCACCTTGTCACTTTTTCACCTTATCACTGTCTTACACGCGCCCCATCCGTTCCAGCACGCCCCGCAGCAGCAGCGGCCAGGCGATCGTCGCGTCGGCGTACACCTCGGCGTGCCGGCCGCCCTCTTTCTCCGACACGAACTTGCCCCACGAGACGCCCTCGGAGTACGTGCAGCCGGACAGCCCGCCCCAGTGCACTGGCTCCGGGCAAATGCGGATCGCATAATGGAAGCGGATGAAGCCGCCATGTTTGCCACCCGTGCGGCGGTCCAGAATCTCGCCGAGCGGCCCGATCTGCTGGGCCCAGTTGCGCGGCACGCCGCCGCCAATCGTGAAAATGCCGAGCCGCTCGGCCTTGCTCACCCGCTCGTAGTAGTCGCGAATGTCGCGCAGCAGATCGATCTGCACCGGCCGGCGGTCTTGTTCGGCGGCGATCAGGTTGTGCACGTACACGTCCAGCCCCAGCTCGCTGTCGGTCAGGCTCGGCACGTAGACCGGTATGCCCTTTTCCGCCGCGGATTGCAGGATTCCCCGGCCTTTCACGGTCTTCCGCACGTGCTCGCCGATCCGCCAGTTCAGCTCGTGGCTGCCCCACGTGCGGTCCGTCGGCAGCTCCGCGAGCACGTGCTGCATGATCTCGGCCGCCTCTTCCAGGTTCCGCTCCAGCTCCAGCGTGTCGTACACGCGGCAATAGCCGGCGTCGTAGAGCTTCTCGTCGCTCCAGTGCGGATCGTGGCGGAAGTGCGTGTGGCCGCTCTGCTCGATCAGCCCGTGGCACATCAGCGCGCCGGTGCTGACGACCGCGTCCAGAATGCCCTGGTCGATCATCTCGGTGAGCAGCAGGCCCTGCTTGGCGATCGTCATCGCCCCCGCGAACGTCCCGACCACGAAGCACTTCTCGTCGGTCGCCATCTCGTACAGGATGTCCGCCGCCTCGCCCAGGCTGCGGCCGCTGAAGGCGGTCTTGGCCATGGCCGCCAGCAACTCGGACGCGGTGCCTGTCTTGCGTACGTCGATCGGCTCCAGCGGCTTGAACTGGTGCTTCCAGCCGTCGGCCAGCTCGCCCAGGCCGCGCGAAACCGGCTTCGGCTCGGGATGATTCACGTCGCTGTCTCCCGGCATAGGGTGCAAACGACCACTTGCGGCCGTCGCCAGTCGCCGTCCTCCGTCGGGGCGTATCCTAGCAGCCCAGGCGGGCCGGCAAAAGGCCGCTTGCGGGCGCTGCACGGCCCTCCCGTCGGGGAAATCGGGGGCCGCGCGAAGAAAATCCGTTTTCTTATCCGTCACTTTCGCGGGTGCGGTGTCTTCTAGTCGGGACCGGGCGGCGCATTGGGTATCGCCGCTCGAAACGGAGCCGCGGGAGCCGGGGAGGGACCCGCGGCTGGGAGAGAGCGATCCGCGCGGTCGCCGGCCCGGGGTACGCGGGCGACGACCGAGTCGTCGAGTGTCCGCCAAGGACCGCGCGGATCGCCTGAGCACGCTCCCAGTCGGTTTCACCTGTCGCTCAAGGCGGACGCGACTCGGGCAACCGCTCGCAGCGGCGGGCGACCCGGGGTAGGGGGGCTCGACCCGGTTCTGGCATCGACATGCGACGCCTGGCGGCGTCGAAACGGGTGTCATTCATCGTCCAGAAGCGACGAGTGGTCGCGGAGCTTCTTCAGACCCTCGAAGAGCCGCGACTTCACCACGGGCTCCGGCAGGTCGAGGACATAGGCAATCTCAGCGCGTTCCAGACCGTCGACATGCCGCAAGCGCAGCACCTCACGCTGGTCGGCGGGCAGGGCCTCCAGCAGGTGCGCGACGTGGGAGCGCTGCTCCCGCCGGACCAGCCGCGTCAGATTCCCGGTCTGATCCGCTCCCAGCCGTGATTCGGACGGCAATGGCCGGGCGTCACACCGCCGGGCATGGCCGCGAAGCACGTTCAGGCAGTGCCGGCGCGCAATCTTGTACAACCACGCGCGGAAGTTCTCCGCGACCCCGCCCGTACGCAGCACCTTGCAGAACACCTCCTGCACGGCGTCCTCGGCGTCCTGCTCGTTTCCCAGGTAACCCCAGCAGAACCACAGCATCGGTTCGCGGTACAGGTCGTTCAGCAAGCCCCCGGCGGTGGCGTCGCCCGCGCGCAGCCGCACGACCAGCGAGGGGGTCAGGTCGCGCGGATGTCCGGCCTGGTCGCCTGCCTGCATCGTGCTCAGCCCCCATCTGCCGCGGCGGCGGCCGCCGGCTGGGTCTTTGAAGAGCCGGCGGCCTTATCCTCCGCCGCGAACTGGTCCAGTCTCCAGATCGCGAGGTGGTACTCGTTCATGGGGTCCAGGGGCCATTGGTCCACATCAAACATCTGATTGGTCGCCCGGCAACGCTCGAACCACTGTCGGGCTACGGTGCGGTCGCCGTCGAGCAGGCACCGTTCGCCGGCGTAGTACAAGCCCTCGCACACCTCTTCGGGATTGCGCGGATTCGCGGCTGCAACCAAGTCTGCCGGGGCAAGCTCGCCACCGAGGCATCTCAGAACATTGGCCTGCCAGCTCTCGGGCACTGCCGCGCGCACGCCATCGGCGAGCGCCTCCCGCGCCTCGGCCCTCAGCCGGTCCGCCTCCGGTCGGCGGCCCTGCGCCTCCAGCTCCGCGGCCTGCTCGTGCAACGCCAGGAACAGCCGCGCCGTGGCATAGGAACCCCGTCCCTGGACATCGCGGAGGGCACGGCAATCCGCGGCAGCCTGAGCCCATTGCCGTAGACACCAGCAGACTGTCGCGCGGCGGTAGTAAACCCACCGCCCCTCCTTGAGGCCCCATTGGTCGATAATGTGCGAGTAGTCGGCGGCTGCGCCGGCGTAGTCCCGCAGGCAGAGTCGCGCCAGGCCGCGCTGCACGTACGCGCTCGTCGCGACGGGCGAGAGGGCGGCGACAGCGGCGCACAGTTTCATCGCCTCTTCGTACCGCCCTTGTTGGTTGAGAGCGGCCACCTTGAACATGGTCCATTCGGCGCGGTTGTATCTGAAATCGCGCATGAGCGTCTCGGCTGCGGTCATTGCGCCGTCGTAGTCCCGGTTCTGGAGTGCCAAGCACGCCAACCGTTCGCACGCCAACTCGTGTCGTGCGTTGCGGCGCAGCGCCGTTGCGACACACCGCTGCGCCTCGACGGTATCCAGCGTGGCGTACGAACGCACGTACCAGCCCTCGTCCGTGTCCGGCGCGTCGCGCAGCCCCTCGGCCTGTTCGCGCTCGGCGCGCGTATCTCCTTGCGTGCGGCGGAAATCACCCAGCAACAGCTTGGCCGCCCAACCGCCCGGTATACCTTGAGCTTCCTGAAGCAGGGTCGCGGCGTCGTTGCATTGACGCTGGTTCTTGTTCCGCAGCCCTGTCGCGAACATGGCCTGCGCGTAGACCAGGCGGGCTTCGGGGATTTCGGGATGCTGGTCAAACTCCGTGCGCGCGTTCGCGACGTAAACCTCGCCGGAGCCCACCTCGATGGCCCGCTGGTTCAGCAGGATGCAATACCGGGCGTCGTATCTGCGTCGGTGGTTGGACCACGAGGTCCCCACGATGCCTACGGCGCTCAAGAGCAGTATCGCCGCCCCCACGCCGAATGCGAGCCGATGCTTGGAGACCTTCTTGCGCAGGACGTAGAGCCCGCTCGGGGGCCGAGCGCGGATCGGCTCACCGCGGAGGTATCGGCCCACGTCCTGGCAGAGCTCCGCGACCGACTGATAGCGCTGCGACCGCTCCTTCTCCAAGGCCTTCAGCACGATGATTTCCAGATCGCCGCGCAACGCGCGATTGACCGCGCTTGGCCGTCGCGGCGGCGTCTCGCAAATCGTCGCCATCGCCTGAGGGATTGCCAGGCTGCTGGGCTCAAACGGCGGTCGGTCGGTCATGAGCTCGTACAGGACCACGCCCAGCGAGTACACGTCGGTCCGCGCGTCGATTTCGGCCGGGTCCCCCCGGGCCTGCTCGGGGCTCATGTAGCGCAGCGTCCCGACGATCTTCCCGGTTTCCGTGGCGGTCAGCGTCAGGGTCACGTCGGCGTTCGTCAGCCGGGCCAAGCCGAAATCCAGGATCTTCGGGTCGCCCACCGCGTTGATGAGGATGTTCGACGGCTTCAGATCGCGGTGAATCACGTCGTGCTCGTGCGCGTACTGGACGCCGGCACACACCTTGCAGAACAGATCGAGTCGCTGCGGCAGCGCCAAGCCGTGCGCGCGGACGTACTCGTCGAGCGGCACGCCGTCGACCAGCTCCATGGCGAAGAAGTGCTGCCCGAGCTCGGTTTCGTCGGCTTCGAAGATGGTCGCGATCGCGGGATGATTCAGCCGGGCGAGGCTTTGAATCTCCTGCCGGAAATGGCCTACCCGGCTGCCCTTGAGCACCTTGAGCGCGACCGGCCGCTTCGGGGACTCCTGCTCGGCCCGGTACACGATCCCCTGCCCGCCTTCGCCGAGCAGCCCGGTGATCGCGTATGAGCCGATTCGCTTTGGCAGCCGCAGCTCAGGCGGCCGGGAGTCCGCCGCGACCGCCTGGATGCCGGCGCGAAATCCCGCGGCCAGCGCCCGGCAGCGCGCGCAATCCGCTAAGTGCGCCTCCAACTCGGGCGCCTGCCGATCGACCCAGCTCCAGAGCTGTTCCTCTGACACCCGGCAGCTCATACCCCAATTCCGATCTGGCCCGGCACGCCGGCCAAGTTGGGCGCTGTCGGCCGGCGCAGCCGATCCGGTCCCGGTTGAGTCTGGTCCGCCGCGCAAACGCGCGGGCCTTACATGCTATTTCTCCATTCTACCCAAACTTGCCCGTGTTTTGTGTGGGAAGTGGGTCAGAAACCGGCGGCCCCTTGTGTCCGTCCGCCCACCGACGACAATGGAGACACGGGCGGTCGCGCGCGGCGGCCGACGCGCCCAAAGCAGATTACTCTCAGTAAGGAGCAGCGGATGAAACGGACGGGCTTGGCGGGCGCGCTCGCCGGCGTCGCGGTCGGGTTGGTGGCTTTTACCGTCACCCGGAGCATCCACGCCCAGACCGGGGGTGCGGCGTTGACCGGCCGCATCGCCTGCGTGGACGTGGTCCAGGTCTTCAACGAGTTTCAGCGGCAGAAGGACCTGACGGAGGAGATGAAGGAACTGCAGGACAAGCTCACCGACGAGAACAAGCAGCGCCGGCAGAAGATCGACGCGCTCCAGGCCGAGCTGGACAAGCTCGACCCGGACGACGCGACCTACGTCACGCGCATGCGCGAGATGCTCGCCATGCAGATCGACTACAAGAACTGGGTCGATCTGAAGCAGGCCGACATGTCCCGCGAGATCGGCGTGTGGTCGGTGCGGATCTACAAGGAGATCGTCAAGGCGGTCGGGGAGCTGGCTAAGCGCGACGGCTACGACCTGGTGCTCTACCGCGGGCAGTTCGAGCCGACCTCGATGGAGCCGGACCAGGTCAAGGAGCAGATTCGCAGCAACCACCTGCTCTACGCCAACCCGTCCACCGACGTCACCCAGGTCGTCACGGATAAGCTCAACAAGGACTACCGCGCCCAGCC
>CAIWOY010000084.1 GCA_903914415.1 uncultured Phycisphaerales bacterium
CGAAGAACTGGAACGTCCGAAGGCGCGGGAACGGACGGCTGCGAATCTGCCTACGCACCAAGGGGGTCAGCCGACCCCCTTGGGCAAGACCTACGACATCGTCGGCGCTGCGGTCGGGGGTCAGCCGACCCCCGGTGTTTGTCTCGCGCCCGCGCGCGCATGGAGCGGACGCGGAGCAACATGTCCGACGTTGGACGAGTTGCCTCGCGCCCGCGCGCGCATGGAGCGCACTTGCCGGCTGAACGTCTGCGCACCTTCAGACGCCTCGCGCCCGCGCGCGCATGGAGCGCACCCTACCCTTACCCTTCCCGGTACCTGCCATGGCCGCTGCGGGGCACCTAGCCCCAAATCCGGCCGTCTACGCCACGAAGCCCGCGAGCGTCTGCGGGCTTCGTGTGGTTCCGTGGTGCGGACTTAGCCTCTCACTTAGTGGCGCTCCACAGCAAGCCGAGTTCGTGGGCGGCATGTGCGCTGGTCTCCTCATCGAGTCGCAAGAGCCGTTTTTCGAGCAGGCTCAGCGTCTCCACCGCAGCGCGCACTTCGTCCGCGGCCCGCGACAGCGGGTCGCAGCAGGCGGCGCCACTCTGGTAGTCGAAAAGGTGTTCCCAAGCCGCGTTCAGGTGGCCCACCACTTCGGCATGCACGTTGCCCGCGCGTTCCTCGGCGAGATCGTCGAGACGGTCGGCTAGTTCGTTGTCGATGTTCACGAGAACCTCCTTGCTCTGGGGGAGCGGCCGGCCCGCGGAGGCGGCGGAGCTGTCAGGCAAGGTCGCGCACGGGCCAGCCGTGGCAAGTGTACCTGAGCGCAAGCGCGCCTGAATAGGACCGGGAAGCAAGAATAGCCGCCCCTCTAACCTTACCTGACGGGGCCAGTCTAGACCCGACTGCGACAGGGTGCAAGGGGGGGCAGAGCAGGTGCCCTCATCGTCTTTCGCAGTAGCTGGGTGCCCTGTTCTGGGTGCCCTCAGCGTTTCCGACCGCCCCGCCTGAGACTGCGATTGCGAGCCTGAGTCACATCATATTCGGTGCTGTCAGGCGTGGTTGTGCCCGTTCTTGAAAACAGTCGTGACGGGCTATGTTGAGCCTGAGAACGATTGAGTTCGTGCGTAGCCGCTTTGTGGGTGCCTTGCACGGGTGCCCTGCTTCCGCTATCCTTTAGCCGTCAGACGGCGACCATGGAGGGCGGCACGGTGGCGCAGTGGAAGGCAGAGGGCAGGTACCCCGGCATCTTCCGGGACGAGAACGACGCGACCCACTGGCGCCTAGTCGTGAACCTCGGTCGCGCCGGCACGGGCGAGTCGCGGCGCCGCGCGGTCAAGGTCCTGCACGGCACGCTTACCGAGGCCCGCGCCGCGCACACCGAGCTACAGGGCCAGCGCGACAAGCTCCAGATCATGCCGCAGGCGGAAAAGGCGCCGCGCACGGTAGACGAGTGGTTCACCGTGTGGCTGGAGAAGTACAAGCGTCGCGACGTTGAGCGCTCAACCTTCGCGAGATACGAGAACTCTCTGAGGATCTATATCTCACCGCGCATCGGCAAAGCCAAGCTGCGCCGCCTGAGGCCCGAGGATATCCAAGACTTCACAAACAGCCTGCGCGATGCCGGGCTGGCGCCGGGTTCCGTCTTTCAAGTGGTAGCCCTGCTGCGCCAAGCGCTGCGGAAGGCTGTCGCTCTGGGCATCATAGCCCGCGACCCGCTCATGGGTGAGAAGATGCCGACCCGTCCCGGGCGCCGCCACCTGCGCGTACCGAGCGACGAAGAGTTGCGTGCCCTGCTGGACACCATGGTAGCGGCCGACGCGTCCGCATATCCGCTCACGAGAATGGCGCTTGCGACCGGCCTGCGCGAGGGCGAGCTGATCCCCTTGGAGTGGTCATCGGTCGACCTCAAGAAGGGTAGCGTCTACGTCTGCCGCACGGTCGCCCGCGTACCCGCGGAGGGGCCCAGAGCGCGGTACTACGAACTTGAGTTCAAGGAAGACACGAAGACCCCGGACTCGACAAACACGGTGCCGCTGGACCCGCTGACGCTCGCGTGGCTGAAGGAACACCGCAAGACGGTTGCCGAGGCGAAGATGCTGCTACGGCCGAAACACTGGACCGACCGCGACGGCGACCTCGTGTTTCCCTGCCTGTCGACGTTCGCGGGCTCACCTGCCGGGCGCGCCTGGCTGGCCGGGTCGCTGCGCCCGGCTTTCCACAACTACGCCGACAAGGTCGGTCTCGGCTATCTGCGCTTTCACGACTTGCGGCACATCTTCGGTGCCGTCCTGCACCGCAACGGCGTGCCCCTGCTCACTATCTCCCGGCTTATGCGGCACAAGAACATCCGCACCACGGCCGACACGTACGGGCACGTGGGCGCCGAGGAACTTGGTGCGGCTGTGGATACGCTGGCGAGCCTGTGGGGCGCCCGTTAGATCGTCGCCAAGTGGTCCGCGTCATCACGCTCGGCGCTTGGCTCGAAGACGTAACCGAGCCTGAGACGCACCCGCGAAAGCGGCCACATCCTGCCCGCTTTGCAGGCAGTTTCGATGTGTTCTCAGTGTGTGCGGACGTTCCCCGGGAGCGTCGCCGAATCTCCTAAAATGGCGGTCATCCGGTCCACAATGGACCGACAAAGCGAAGGCCGCCCACGAATCTTGCCGGATACAGGGGCGGCCCTCAGTGACACCTTGGGAGGCGTCGCCATGACCGTAGCACGCAAGAGGCCATACACCAAGCCCACGATCCCGCCGGAAGCCCGAGCACTCGTCTCGGAAGACACCGCGGCAGCTATGCTGAGCGTGTCGGTGCCGACGATCCGCAAGTACGCGTCCATGGGGCTGATCGCCCGCGCGAAGATGCCCACCGGCACCAAGAGGAACCTGTACTCTCCGGCTGAGCTTGCCCGCTTCGCCGAGGCGTTGACCGCCAGCGGCCGGGAAGCGTCGTGACCCCGCCCGCCCCCACCACCACCGATACCGCCTAGCCCCCTCGCGAGCGACCCCCGGCCTGAGCCGGTAACCGACGTGAGGAAGCAGGGCACACGTGGAAGCAGGGCACGGCGTCACAACGACGCCACACCGCGGCGCACGGCCGCACCGCAACTGGACACCGACGCGCGCCGACCTGGCGCGCATCGTCGGCAACAACAATCTC
>CAIWOY010000085.1 GCA_903914415.1 uncultured Phycisphaerales bacterium
CAGCCGAGCAATACCAGTGCCTACTCGAAAACCGGCGGCCACGTCGCCCGCTCGGCCTTGACGAGTTTGCGCCGCGCCGCCGACAGGGCCGCGCCGGGGGCCGGGAAGTCCTCTCGCCGCTGGCCGGGATCCTCCGGGGCGCGGTCCGGCAGCTCAAGTTGCGGGAGCGCGCGGCGCGAGCGTGGTCGGACGTGGCCGACCCGGCTTGGCTGGCTGAGACGACCGTGGACGGCGTCGACGGGCAGACGCTGGTCGTGCTTGTCGGGAATACGACGCTGGGTTATGAGTTGCGGCGGCGGGCGCCCGCCCTGGGGCGCGCGCTGTCGAGTTTGGTGAGCGAGATTCGCGGGGTGCGGTTTGTCGTGGCCGGCCGCGGCGCGCCCAGGCCTGACGGTACGGAGTGATGGGCTAGCGGGGCGTGATGCGAGAGTGGCCGGTGACCGACGCGCAGCCAACGTCCACGTATGACGAGAGCAATGTGCTGGTGCTCGAGGGCACCGAGCACGTGCGCAAGCGCCCGAGCATGTACATCGGCGATACGGGCCTGCGGGGGCTGCACCACTTGGTCTACGAGGTCCTCGACAACTCGATCGACGAGGCGATGGCCGGCGCGTGCCGGAGTATTGCCGTCATCATTTTCAATGACGGCAGCGTGAGCGTCGAGGACGACGGGCGCGGCATCCCCGTGGGGCCCAAGCTCGTGGACGGCCAGGAGATGTCCGCGCTCGAGGTGTGCCTCACCAAGCTCGGCGCGGGCGCCAAATTCGACCGGGACTCGTACAAGGTCTCGGGCGGCCTGCACGGCGTCGGCGTGAGCGTCGTCAACGCGCTGTCAGAGTGGCTGCGCACCACGGTCCGCCGCGAGGGCAAGCTCTGGACCATGAGCTTCGAGCGCGGCAAGACCGCACGGGGGCTCGAAGTCGCCGGCGAGGCCGCCGACACCGGCACCCTGGTGCATTTCAAGGCCGACCCGGAGATTTTCCGCGAGGTCGATTTCCACTACGACATCCTCGCCAACCGTGTGCGCGAGCTGGCGTACCTCAATTCCGGCCTGTCCATCGCGATCACCGACGAGCGCAGCGGCACGTCGGAAACGTTCTGCTTCGACCACGGCATTCGCGAGTTTGCGGAGCACCTTAATAAGGGCAAGACGCCGCTGCACACGCCGGCGGTGTACTTCAAGCAGGAAGACGTGCAGCAACGGTTGATCCTCGAGGTCGCGCTCCAGTACACCGACGCCTACAGCGAGACGACGCTCTCGTTCGTGAACAACATCAACACGGTCGAGGGCGGCACGCACCTGTCGGGCTTCCGCACGGCCCTGACGCGCACCCTCAACAACTACGCGCGCAAAAGCAACCTGCTGCGGGCGAACGACCCGACGCCGCAGGGCGAGGACATTCGCGAGGGCCTCACCGCCATCATCTCGGTGAAGGTCCCGGAGCCGCAGTTCGAAGGCCAGACCAAAACCAAGCTCGGCAACAGCGAGGTGGGCACGTTCGTCGAGACCGCAGTCAACGAGATGCTCGGGAACTTCATGGAGGAGCACCCGGCCGACGCGAAGCGCATCGTCGGCAAGACTGTGCAGGCGTCGTTGGCCCGCGAGGCTGCCCGCAAGGCCCGCGAGACCGCCCGCAAGAGCGCCCTGACCGGCTCCGGCCTGTCCCGCAAGCTGGTCGATTGCTCCAGCCGCGACGTCGACTCCACCGAGCTGTTCATCGTGGAGGGCGACTCGGCCGCCGGCTCGGCCAAGGGCTACCGCGACGCGAAAACGCAGGCCATCCTGCCGATCCGCGGAAAAATCCTGAACGTCGAGAAGGCCCGTCTGCACAAGGTCCTCAGCCACGAGGAAATCCTCGAGATCATCAAGGCCGTCGGCACGGGCATCGGCGAGGAGGACTTCGACCTGACCAAGCTCCGCTACGGCCGGGTGATTCTGATGACCGACGCCGACGTGGACGGCTCGCACATCCGCACGCTGCTGCTGACCTTCTTCTTCCGCCACCTGCGGCCGCTGATCGACAAGGGCGTGATCCACATTGCCCAGCCGCCTCTCTTCCAGCTCGCCAAGGGCAAGACGAAGAGCTACGTCCTCGACGATGTCGCCCTCAACAGCCGGCTGACGCAGCTTGGCCTCGAGCGCGCGGGGCTGGAGATCCGCCGCCCCGGCGCCGCGGCGCGCCGGCTCGGCGAGCGCGAGCTGCACGAGCTGCAGCGGCTCGTCGAGGAGATTGAGCGCCAGGCGAAGATCCTCAGTCGCCGCGGGATCGTGTTCCGCGCGTTTGTCGCCCGGCGTGATGCGGCGGGGCGGCTGCCGAGCGTCCGCGCGCAGCGCGGGATCGACGAGACGTACTTCTACACGGAGGCCGAGTTCGAGGCCTGGCACCGCACGGCGCGCGCCGAAGGGATGCCCATCGTCCGGAACGAGTTGGCGGAGGCCCAGCAGCTCCAGCACTGCTTCGCGCGCCTGCCCGAGTTCGGCTGCGCCGTGGAGGACCTGTTCCTGCACCGCGAGGAGCTGATTACCGGCGACCGGGCGCCGGCCGTCTTTGTACTCGTCGCGAACGAAGGCCAGGCGACCGAGTTGGACAATCTCGCCGCGCTGCCGGCCGGGGTGCGCGGCATCGGCGCCCGCGGGTGGGAGATCAAGCGCTTCAAGGGGCTCGGCGAGATGAACAAGGATGAGCTCTGGGAGACGACGATGAATCCGGCCCGCCGCGTGCTGCGCAAGATCATGGTGGGCGAGACGAGCGACGACCCGGAGCAGGCCGACATCGACGCGGTCGAGACGGACCGCATTTTCAGCATCCTGATGGGCGAAGATGTCGAGTCCCGCCGCGAGTTCATCGAGCAGAACGCGATTCACGTCAAGAACCTGGATGTCTGACGGCGGCGTCGGCGATCCTAGCCGCGCCCGGCATCAGAGCCCAGAGCGCGAGCGACGGGTTCCCGGCGAACGCCCCGCAACCCGAGCGGCGACCAGTAGGGAGCGAACCCCGCGGCCTTAATCCGAGCCGCCCCTGTGAGGGCCTGTTGCCCAATTGCCTGCTGTTTTGTGATCAGGCGACCCCTGGGACACACGGGCGATCATGCGAAGCTTGGTCGGCCGAATAGGCGCCGCAAGCGCGATAAGACGGCGATGAAACGCGTCAAGTGCATAGCCGTCACCGCGGCGATGCCCGCGGCGACTGCCGCGCCCGGAACGGGCGCAGCTTTCAGCAGCTTGCGCACGTTCTGGATCGCAGCGATCAGCAGGTTCTGGATGCGCACCCGGTCCAGCCGGCGCCAGCGGGCACGTTTGTAACCATGGTTGTTCGCCGCGTCCGCGAACGAGCCCTCGGCCCGGATCTTCCGGCGACGCATCAGACGGCGCCGATGGGGTTTCGAGAAGCAGGCGTCCGCCCACTCAATGCACCTTTGCAGCACATGCCGCCCGACCACGCGTCCAGTTTGGCCCTTCGTGCATCGGGCCCGGAGCGCACACGCCGCGCAGACCCCGCGCGCGGCGCGGTAGCGGTGACGTTGCTCCGCCGCCTCGTAGGTGTAGGGCTGGAGGGTCTGCCCCGCCGGGCAGACGTAACCGTCCCGCTGGGCGTCGTAGGTAAACGCCGCGTGCGGGAACTGTCCCGCCGGCTGCGCCGGACGTATGTGCGGGATGCACGGCTTGACCTGACGCTGCTGAAGCGCCTGGTAATTCTCGGCCGTCCCGTAGGCCTTGTCCGCGACCACCGTCGTCACGTCGGTCCCGATGTGCTGCGCGTGCTGGTCCAACAATGCCAGCAGCACCTGGGCTTCGGCCGTGGCCGCATCCGTCGTGATGGTCGCCGTGATAATGCCCACGCGATCGTCCACGACGCGATGATCTTTGTAACCCAGAACCGTTTGGCTACCCGTGCTCTTCAGGCGGGCGTCGGGGTCGACCGGGCTGACCGGGGTCGACGGCCGCGGCGGCGCGGTCGCTTCCGGGTCGGATCCGGGCCTTTCCGCCCATTCGTCCGCGGCGGGCGGGCCGACTGCCGCAGAACCGGCCGTGTCCGCCACCTCCGCCTCCAGGGTCTGGTAGAGCGTTTGGCCGGTCCGTCGCAGCGCCGGCTGCAAACGATCCCAGGAGGCGTTGGCGGCGATCAGGCTGGCGTCCACATGCACCAGCCCGCCGTCCACCAGACCCGCGGCCACGCACTGGGCCAACACTTGCCCGAACAAGGCTTCGAAGGTCCCGACGCCCCAACGGCGGCGCGCTTTGGAAATCACGCTGTGATGGGGCAGCGTGTCGTCCAGGTCGTAGCCGCAGAACCACAGCCAGTCCAGCCGCAACGGCAGTTGCTCCAGCAACGCCCGTTCCGAGCGGACGTTCTCGTGATAGAGCACGAACATCAGCTTCAACAGCACAACCGGATCGACCGAGGGATTTCCGCGGCGACCGTAGAGCGGCCGCACTTGCCCGCGAACGAAGCCAAAATCCACCACGCGACTGATCCGCCGCAGCGCATGCCCCGCCGGAACGCGTTGCTCCAGGTCAAGGCCCGCATAGAACAGCTTCGGCTCGCGTCGTTGGGTCGGTCCCATCATGGCCAGCGCCTCCCTGCAAGAGCCAACGCGAACAGTCTAGCCAACCTGTCAAGAGCAATAGACGAATTGGGCAACAGGCCCGTGAAGGGGTGGCCTGAACCGCCGGCGGATTTCTATTGCCGCGCGCCGGCGTGGCGTGGTATGCTGCGAGTTGACGATGGCTGCGTACGCGGGGCACGGGGCCCCGAGCTGTGGCGGTTGTCATAGCAGCCCGGAGGGCCTGGCAGTTCGCCATTCGGCCGGCTTTGCGAAAGGGGATACGGATGCAGCGCACGCTTCTCGCCATTGTGCTCGCAGCCAGCTTCCTGCCGCCGCTCTGCCCCGCGGCGATCCGCTACGTCGATGACGACGCCGACCCGAACGGCAACGGGCAAAGCTGGCCCGCCGCGTACAAGTTCCTCCAGGACGCCCTGAGCGCCGCCGTCGCCAGCGACGAGATTGATGTCGCCCAAGGCACGTATCAACCCGACCGCCGACTGGCCCAGGGCGTCGCGGTGGTGGCCCAGGGGGGCCAGCATCTGCTGGGTGAACGCCTTGTCCCGGCGGCGGGACGTGCGGACGTTCTTCAGCAGGCCCAACGCCGTCAGCCAGCGTTTACGCACGCAGAGGCCGCTCCGGCGGGTCTTGCGGGTAACCGCCGGCTGGTGCCAGGGCACTTCGACCCAGTCGTCGCGGTACGCCTGCATCGTCCCCTCCAACAAATCCCTGAGCACCAAGCGGCCCTGGGTGCCCCGGTCGCCCCCAAACGCTTCGGGGTCCTCGACCAGCGACCACAGATTGCGGATCGTAGTCCGCGTCCGCTCCAAATCGGCTTCGACGAGTCTCATGGGCGTGTCCTCCTTGCTCGTTTCTTGAACTTCAACTTGGGCCAGAGGATACGTCCTTCTTATCTGCCCAGGGAGCTAATTACACACGGCAGGATACGTCACCTGCCCTATAGTCGGCTTGACAATGCCGAACTGACCGGATAGCCTGAAAGTACTGCGAGGCATCGGCCATTCCTGACCTCCGGGCGGGGAAACGCCCGGGGGGCCGGCATGTCGGAGTTCGCAGGCTCATCACAGAAGAAGGGAGACTGAAATGAGAGCGGCACTCGCGACCTGGATTGGCATCGGCGCGCTGGCTATCGCAGCGCTAGGCCAGCCATCCTCCAATTGGCAAAACGACTGCATCTCCATCTCGGCGGGCTACCATGTGCTGCATTCGACGCAGTGCTGTCAGCAGTACAGCCAGCTTGTGGAGCCGATCATGGTCTACGATGGATATGGCTCGGGAATTCAGGAAGTGCAGCTCGTCATGTACGTGCCCCCGGGAAACGGTCAGTATTGCACGATTCTTCTTAGTGTCAAGAACGTAACATCGGACCCGCCGTACGCCATATACGCACACATGTTCGTGCGCTTTGAGCACTACCTGCCCGAGATCTGGGGCGGAGGCGAGCCGTCCAAAATTGGCTTTCTGGGCAACGAATTATTCATACGGCCTGCCCCAGTTCTTCCTGGACCTTATGAGGCGGGTGTCGCGATCATGAGCGATTCGCCACCCTGGCAAGTCAGACTCGGCGGCCAGTTGCCGCCTGATTGGATCCCCTGGGAGTGGAACTTCCACATGCCCTCGGGGGACCTCGGTTGGCTACCCGCCTTCGGTAACACCTTTATCGAAATGTCTTTTCAGTACCCGAACTTGCAGCCCGGCCAGTCCGTCACGCTGCCTCCTATCACATTCAAGCTGCTCTGTGGGTCCTCGGCGCCTTCCGGCCCGACTTCCTGCCACTACGATGTTGGGCCTCCGAACGCGGTCCCGGTGCAGCGCTTGTGCCAGAGCGATCCAAGCTGGACACACGTTCCCTTGGGCGAACCGTGCCCCAACCAATCGACGATTGGCCTGGAAGGGTGCGTGTTGACCAGCGCTACGATGATCATGAACAGCATGCTTGGGCTCAATCTGACCCCTCCGGACGTAAACGTCTTGAATTTGGATGGCGATGGTGCCCCCGATGTCTTTTATAATCGTGAGCCGCCCGCCAATAGGAAGATAACGAACTTGGTGTACTGGCCGTATGTCGCTGAACTCATGAACAGGTTTCCTTCCGTCGGCGGGTCTTTTCAGCCCCCCGAGCACATAACGGGATCCACGTTAGAACTGGAAGAGAAAATCAGGCAGCTAATCTGCAACGAGAAGAAATATCCAGTCTGCGTGCGGGTGGCGGAGGTTGCGCGCCCTGACCATCAGCATACCGTAGTCGCTTACGGTGTAGGCGACACCAGCGGGACAAGAATCAAGATCGCCGACCCCGCCAACCGGTCTTCATGGGGACCAGACCCGCCGCAATGGCTAGACGAGTACGTGACCCGCGGGTACACGATTCAGTATTTGGACGTCATCCGGTCAGGCCGGCGGGTGTCGATTGTTGGTTCGCTCGATTGCCCCGCCGAGTTGATGATCACCGACGCGCAGGGCCGCCGCGCGGGCTACGACCCGAACACCGCCCTGGAGGTGAACGAAATCCCAGGGGTCGCTTATTCCACGGAATGGCCGGACGCGGACGATACCGACGATCCATCTCCGCCTCCACCGCAAGACCGAGGTATCGCCAGGAAGGTGGCGTACATCTATCCGCCGCTGAGCGACAGCGCGCTGCATTTTCAGATCACCGGCACGGGCGAAGGCACAGGTTCATTCTCGGTTGTCCAGTTTGGCGGGGCGCCCGATCCACGATTCCCAGTCCACGAGACCGTTTTACTCTCTCCGGGTACGCAGACGACTTGTGACGTGCCCGTGCCCAGCGCCTGCGAGCTCGACACCGACGCGGACGGGATCGTGGATTGCCTCGACAATTGCCCGTATGTTCCCAATCCCGGTCAGGCTGACTGCAACGGCAATGGTGTCGGCGACGCGTGCGAAATCGCCGACGGCACCGCTCAGGACTGCAACAGCAATGGCGTGCCCGACGAATGCGACATCGCCAGCGGCACCGCCCAGGACTGCAACCACAACGGCATCCCGGACGAATGCGAGCTGTGCGGCGATCTGAACAAGAGCGGGACCGTCGACGCGCTTGATTACTGGATCATGCTCGCCGGGTTCGGACGGTGTGCGCCGGATTCACGGTACGTGGCCGCGGCGGCGATGGACGTGAACGGCAACGGCTGCATCGACCTGGTGGACTACCGGGCGTGGTTCTGCTGCTACAAGACGTACAACGGCCAGGCGTTCGTGCCGCCGCCGCCATCCCCCTCGCCGCCCAAGCCGCCGGTGAAGCCGCCGCACGCAGCGCCGGTTCAGTCCCCGGTACATGCGGCGCCGGTGTCGCTGCCGGAGGCTCCCTGGCAGGCTGGGGCATTATGACCGGTTAGAAACCGGTCCCACAACATTACCCCTCGGTGCCGCTCTTCAGGGCGTCGAGGAAGCCCTCGAGCTTGCGGGCGCGGACGGGGTGTTGGAGCTTGCGGATCGCCTTGGCCTCGACTTGGCGGACGCGCTCGCGGGTCACCTTGAAGATTTTGCCGACCTCTTCGAGCGTGTACGTGTAGCCGTCGCCGATGCCGTAGCGCAGCTTGATGATCTCGCGCTCGCGGTACGTCAGCGTCTTGAGCACCGCCTCGATGCGGTCCTTGAGCATGTCGCTCGACGCGCTGAACACCGGCGATTCGGCCTTCTCGTCCTCGATGAAGTCGCCGAAGTACGAATCCTCGCTCTCGCCGACCGGGCGGTCGAGCGAGATCGGGTGGCGGCTGATCTTCATCACGCGGCGGGCCTCGGAGACCGGCATCTTCGCGTCGACCGCGATCTCCTCGATCGTCGGCTCGCGTTTGAGCTCCTGGAGCAGCCGCTTGCTGATGTTCCGCAGCTTGCTCATCGTCTCGATCATGTGCACCGGGATGCGGATCGTCCGGGCGTGATCGGCGATCGCCCGCGTGATCGCCTGGCGAATCCACCAGGTCGCGTAGGTGCTGAACTTGTAGCCGCGGCGATACTCGTACTTGTCGACCGCGCGCATCAGGCCGGTGTTGCCTTCCTGGATGATGTCGAGGAACGACAGGCCGCGGTTGCGGTACTTTTTGGCGATCGAGACGACCAGCCGCAGGTTGCCGCCGGCGAGCTTGCGCTTGGCCTCCTCGTATTCGCCGAAGACTTTCTTGGCCTCGTCGACGCGCCGCCGCAGGTCGTCGCCGGTTTCCGTCACGAGGTCGATGAGGCCGAGGCGTTCCTCCTTCATGGCGATCAGCTCGTCGGGCGGCAGCCCCTCGCCGTGCCGGGTCATTTCATTCTGGAGGTTTTCGAGCTTGGTGGCGACGGAGTTGAGCTTGCGCATCATGGGGATGATGCGGCTGGTGCGGAGCGATAGCTCCTCGAGCAGCGTCACGGCCCGGCGGCGGCGCTGGTTCATGCGCTGCTGGGCGGTGCGGCGGACGGCGGCCGCGGTGCGCGGGTCGCGGACGAGGCTCCAGTCGGCGCTGTTGAGCTCGAGCAGCTTGCGGGCGGTGGCCAGATTGGCCGGCAGCCGCTTCATGATCGTGCTCTTGGCCATGCTCTCGGTGGTCGAGATTTTCATGGTGCGGTCGAAGGGCATGCGTCCGTCGGCGACGGCCTGCATGGTCTCGATGGCCTGCTGGATGCAGAAGTCGTTCTCGAGGATCCGCCGGCGGAAGGCCATGCGGGTCAGCTCGATCTTCTTCGCCAGCGCGATCTCCTGCTCGCGCGCGAGCAGCGGGATCTCGCCCATCTGCGTGAGGTACATGCGGACGGGGTCGTCGACGCGGCGGGCGGCAGCGTCGGTCAGGTCGACCTCGGTGACCTGTTCGAGGCTGTCGCCGCCTTCGAGCGTTCCGCCGGGCTTGCGGCCGGCCTCGCGCATCTTGACGGCCTCGATCTCGTCGATCATCTGAATGCCGCTCTGCTCGATGCGGTTGAGCACGCTTTCGAGCTTCTCCGGCGAGATGGCCTCGTCGGGGAGCGTTTCGTTCAGTTCCTCCCAGGTCAGGTAGCGACGGTGTTTGCCCCGCTCGATCAGCTCGTTGACACTTTGCTCAATTGGGTCGATGTCAGGCTGAACAGCTATCATTCAAGCTCTCCGCAGCGAGGTCCGGGCTGGCCTGCGTCGCCGGCCCGTCGCCTCTTCATTCGTCCCGCTCCTCCGGGTGTCCACGGCACCGCAGCGCCGTGGGCCGTGCGCGGGCCGCGCCTCACGCCGACGCGGGGGCCTGGTTCCAGCGGCTCTCCGGCGGGATCAGCCAGTCCTGTGCGGTGGCGTTCTCCCGCAGCGACCGGAAAGCCTCTTCGTCCTCGCCGCCGGACGTCCGTACGTGCTCGTGCAGCCCCTGAGCGCGCAGCACGGACAGCTCCGACGCGAGTCGGTCACGCGCAGCGACGAACTCGGCGACCGGCGACGTGACCGCGCCGATCCGGGCCCGGGCCCGGTCGGCCAATTCCAGCAGCGCGCCGTCCTCGCAGCGCGCGACGATCTCTCCAAGGGAGTATTCACCCATGTCTGCGTGCGCTTCAAGCAACACGTCGTACAGCCGCTTCCACGTCTGAGAATACTCCGCCGTCCGGGCGATGCAGTCGTCTACGAGCGACCAGCAATCCGCGCCGCTGAGCAGCAGTCCAAGAACCGTCTCCATCGCCGTCGTCAGTCCGGCCGGCAGGGCCGCGGTCGTGCTCTGATAGGTGGAGACGCCACCGAACTCGGCCGTTTCGTGCCCGGTTTGACGGGGGAGCGCGCGTTTTGCGGCGGCGAGCAGTTCAAAAACCGAGTCGGACGGCACACCGAGGAGGTCGCTCAGGCGTCCGACCAGCAGGTTCTGCTGGAGCGGGTCCACTCCGCCGGCGGACGTCGCCCCGGCCACAAATCGCAGGTACGCCTCGACTGCCGCCCGCCGGGCGGTCTGACCTCCTTGGCCAAACGACCTAAGTGTTTGCCGCCACTTGAATTCTAGCGCGTCGAGGGCTTTGTTCAAGGAAGCCTGGAATGCGGGCGTTCCCCCGGCCACTACGCAGTCCGCGGGGTCCTGGCCCCCATCGAGCAACACGACGCGCACCTCGGCCTGGGTCCGCAACGCGACTTCGACGGCCCGGTCGGCGGCCTTGATGCCCGCCTGATCGCCATCGAAGCACAGGTAGATGCGGGCGGCGCGGGGTGTCAGGAGCTTCGCGTGGGCGTCGGTGAGGGCGGTTCCGAGCGTGGCGACGGCGTGTGTAAAGCCGTATTGGTGTAGCAGCACCGCGTCCAGGTAACCTTCGACGACGATGACTGCGTTTTGCTCTTCGATCGCTCGTCGAGCGAGGTCGAAGGCGTACAGGACGCGCGATTTGCTGAACAGCACCGTCTCAGGCGAGTTGAGATACTTTGCGGGATCGTCGCCCAGCGTCCGTCCGCCGAACGCAATCGGGCGGCCTTGCGCGTCGGTGATCGGGAAGATCAGACGGCGGCGAAAACGATCGTAAGTATCGCCACGTTCGTTGTTTGTGACTAGTCCTGCCGATCGAAGGACATCGTCCCGCAGCCCGGCACGGCGGGCGACAGTCAGCAGATCGTTCCACGAGTCGGGCGCCAAGCCGAGCCCGTGACGCTCGATCGTCTCACGGGTCAGGCCACGGCCGAGCGCGTAATCAACGGCTTGTTGTCCGGTGGGCGTGCTCAGCAGGTTGCGTTGGAAGTGCTGGCGTGCCCAGGCGATCGCCCCCATGATCTGTTCGCGCATCTCGGCGGCGCGACGGTCCACCGGCGATGATCTGAGCTCGATTCCGGCCCGTTTGGCGAGGCTCGCCAGGGCCGCGCGGAAGTCAACGCGTTCGTAGAGTTCCACGAAGCGAATCACGTCGCCGCCGGCGCCGCACGACCAGCATTTGAAGATTCTTTTGCTGGGGCTGACGGCGAGGGAGGGTTTGTGGTCGGGGTGGAAGGGGCAGAGGCCGGTGAAATCCTTGCCCTTACGTGTCAACGTGACCCGCTCGCCGACCACATCGACGATGTCGACAGACTCTAACACCTTGTCTTTTAAGGAGTTATCCATTAAGCACGAGATAGTTCAGCGGCTCCTGCCGCACCACATTCCGCAATTCCCCGGCATGTTCCCGGCCGTTTGGGCGATCTTACGCGAATCGTTCTAGTATAGCTCAGGTTAGGGGCCCGGTCAATTTTCGGGCGGCAATGCTACGGCAATGCACGACAATTGACAGCTTCTTAACCGGCTGTCCCAAAGCAAATTACGTCTTGGTCCCCCGCGGCCGGCCAGCGGTGTCCGGCATCGGATGTGGTCGCCGGTGCCGCGGCGCGGGTTGTCCGAACGTGTGCTTGCCGAGGCGGGGCGCGGTCGTTAGAAGGGTTGCGCGGGCACCGCACGGGACATGCTTGTACGAGACGCCTCCCGACCTCCGGGCTGCGTGCAAGGAACCCAGGGTGAGCCAAGCAGGGCGTTCAGACGAGACTCCGGCCAGCCAACGAGAGAGCCGAACCGGCGCGCAAGGCTGGACCAAAGGGCATTGGGGGGTGCTGGCGGCCTGCGTCGCGGCCGGGCTCGCTTTGCGCGTCTTTTTCGTGGCGCTGGCTCCGCAACACGCGTTCCTGATCGACCATACGCAGTACATGCTCTGGTCGGCCTGGGCGGCTGAGCACGGTGCGACCAGCGTGTACGACCTTCCGCCGGGGCACCTGATCAACGTGCGGTTCCCGGCCCGGGCGGGCCGCGGGCCGGTGACCGAGCCGTATCCAGCCATTGACGTCTGCAACTATCCGCCCTTTGCCGGCTACATCTTCTGGATTCAGGGGTGGTTGTGGCGGGCGCTCGACGCCAACGTCGTCACCCGGCCCGTGGGGCCGGAGTTGGCGAGCTATCGTGAGTTCGCGGGCCGGACGGCGACGAGCCGGGTGGCGAATACCGTCCAGGCCAGGGCGGCGAACGCGGCGGTCCCGATCGCGGCGGACCTCCTGACTGCGTGGGGCGCGCTGGAGCTCGTGCGGGTGCTGGGCGCGGGCCGGAGGCGTGGGTGGCCGGAGGTGTGCGCCTTCGGGATTGCGCTGCTGGCGCCGCCGATGTTCCTGAACTCCGCGTTCTGGACGCAGCTCGACTCCTGCGTGGCATGCGGGCTGGTCTGGTGCATGTATCTTCTGATCAGCGGGCGATTTGTGTGGGCCGGCCTCTGCTACGGTGCGGCCCTCACGACGAAGGCGCAGGCGGTCCTGCTGCTGCCGGCGGTCGCCTTCGCCCTTGTGGCTCTGTGGCGCGCCCGGGGCGTGGCACCCAGGCGAAGGTTCGGATTCTGGAAGTTCGCCGTCGCGAGTTTCGTCACCGTCGCGGTCATTGTCGCGCCGTACGCCGTTGCACAGCGCAACGATCCGGGCGGTGGCGCGTGGCGCTGGTTCCGGCTGGCGTACGTCGTGCCGATCCGGGAACTCGGCGCGTACACGACGCTAAAGGCGTTCAACCTCTGGTGGATCGACTACTCCGTCCATAACCAGAGCCCGGCCGCGCTCAACCCCGATGCCGTTGTCGCGCTGGGCTTGAGCAAGGCGCGGGTCGGGCAGATTATGCTGGCGACGGCGCTGCTGCTGAGCGCCGGGTTGTGCGTTTGGCGGTGGCGCTGGGAACCACCGGCCTGGGTGGCATACGCGGCTCTGTCCTTGATGGCGGCGTTCGTGTTTCCGACGCGTGTGCACGAGCGGTACATCTACTACGGGCTGCCGTTCCTGGTCGTGGTGGCCGTGGGGTTTCGTCCGTGGATCCCGGTGCTGGCGGCGCTGTTGCTGGTCGGCACGTTCGAGATGACGTGGTTCCTCTGGCTCGCGCCGGCGGACGCGGCCCCGGACGAGGGGGCGCAGTCGGCCGGAGCGGCGGTGTGGTCGCTGCTGCTGGCGGCGGTGACTGTGGCGAGCTTCGTGTACGCGTGCGCGGCGTTGCTGCGGCGGCCCGGGCCGGCGCGCTCACGAAATCCTAATGCCGGGCTCAAGATAATGTAGCATGTGCCGGCGACACTAACTCGTCGGGACGACGCACGATGAGCCAACCCTCCATTCTGATCGTCGAGGACGAGACAGACCTCGCCGACCTGCTCACGTACCACCTGGAGCGCGAGGGATACGCGTGCCGGCGGGTCGGCGATGGCGTGCGGGCACTGGCCGAGGCCGGCCGGCGGCCGCCCGACCTGGTCATCCTGGACCGCATGTTGCCGGGCCTTTCGGGCGACGAGGTGGCCCGGCGGATGAAGCGGGACAGCCGGACGGTCGCCACCCCGATCATCATGCTGACCGCGAAAGCGGCGGATGAGGATGAACTGGTCGGTTTCGCGCTGGGCGCGGACGACTACGTCCGGAAGCCCTTCTCGGTGAAGCTGTTGCTGGCGCGCGTGGCGGCCGTGCTGCGGCGGCAGGAGGCGCAGGACGCCGCACGCGACGTCCTGAGTGCTGGGGCGGTGGTGCTCGACCGGGGGCGGCACGAGGTGCGCGTGGCGGGGCAGATCGTGGGGCTCACGGCGACGGAGTTCCGGATCCTGGGGGCGCTGATGGCCGCGCGCGGGCGGGTGTTGACGCGCGAGCAACTGATCGACCTGGTGATCGGGCCGGGCGCGCCGGTGACGAACAGGGCGATGGACGTGCACATCGCGTCGCTGCGCAAGAAGCTCGGATCGGCCGGGGAGCTGGTGTATACCGTGCGGGGGGTGGGGTACTCGTTTCGGTTGCCGGAGCACGAGCCCAGGGTACCATTAGACCCGACATGATTCTCAGCGGCCGGCCTTGGAAGCTCTTCCTGCTCGGGGGCGTCTTCGTCGCGACGATCTGCAGCGCGTCGCTCTGGCTGCTGGCGCGCGAGCAGGAGCGGGTGCAAAGCCCCGAGCTGGCTCGGCAATTGATGGTCCAGGCGCAGATGGCGCGCGACGTAGTCCGAGCCCAGTGGCCGGCGCTGGACCGCGGGGCGGTGCCGACGCTGCTGCAGACGCTGCGGGCCGCACGCGTGCAGGTCACCGTGGCCGACACCGACGGCAAGGTGCTGATCGGTGCCGCGTCCGAGGCCCAAGCGGCGCGTGCCCTGCTCACGCTGCCGGAGGCGCGCGAAGCGCTGCGGACCGGGTCGGCGATGGCGGTGCGGGCGTGGGGGCCCGAGGGCGAGCGGTACATGGTGGCCGCGGCGCGGGTCGGTCCGGACGAAGCGCCGCTGGGGCTGGTGTGGCTGGCGCGGCCGGTCTGGAGCGCCACAGAGGACCCGAGCGTTCTGGCCCGCCTGCTCGTGATGGTGGGAGCGGTCGCAGCCCTGGCCACCCTGGTTTTCGTCCTGATCGTGCTGCGTCTGCGGCGGGGCGTGTTTCGGCGGGTCATGGAGGCGGCGCGGCATCTCTCCGCGGGCGAGCTGTCCGAAGTGCCGCCGTTACCGGGCGATGACGAATTCGCCGCGTTGGCCTCGACACTGCACGGCGTGCGGGCGCGGCTGGCGTCACAGGTCGAGCTGATCGACGGGCAGCGGCGGATGCTGTCGTCGCTGGTGAACCAACTGCGGGAGGGCGTGATTGTCGCGCGGGCGGATGGACGCATCGCCCTGACTAATCCGTCCGCGATCCGGATGCTGAACCTGCCGGTCCGCCCCGACGAGCCGGAGGGACTGGTCGGGCGGCCGGTCGAGACGTGCATTCCGCAGCATGCGTTGCAGTTGCTGCTGGCCCCGGGGCGCGTCCAGCTTCGCGCCGACGAGGCTGAACCGCCGGCGGAAACGCGGCTGGAGGTTCGGACCCGGCAGGAGGCGGTTCATCTGCTGGCGCGCGCGTCGGACGTGCAGTTGGCGGAGACGGGGCACGATGTGCCGCCGCCGGCGGTCGGCCGGGTGGTGGTGCTCACCGATATTACGGAGTTGCAGCGGACGATCGAGTTGCGGACCGACTTTGTCGCCAACGCGTCGCACGAGTTGCGCACGCCGCTCTCCACCATTTGCGCCGCGGTCGAGACGCTGCTGACGATGGACCTGTCCGCCGAGACGCCGGCCGCGATGCAGTTTCTGGAGAAGATTGCACGGCAGGGGCGGCGGCTGCAGCAGATGGTGTCGGATTTGCTGGACTTGTCGCGGCTCGCGTCGCCTGCGGAGCGCTTCGAGCCGGAGGAGTTGAACGTCGGGCGCCTGCTCGATGATCTGCACGAGCGATTCGCGGCCGCATTCGAACGCAAGGGTCTGCACTGGGACGCGGGCGTGGAGCCGCCGGACGTCGCGACGATTCGCGCGAATCCGCAGCTTCTGCGGCTGGTGCTGGACAATCTGGTGGACAACGCCGTCAAGTTTACGGAGCCCGGCGGGCACGTGGGGGTGTACGTGCGCGTCGCGGACGGTCAGGCGTGCTTCGAGGTGCGCGACGACGGCTGCGGCATTCCGCCCGAGGATCGGGAGCGGGTCTTCGAGCGGTTCTACCAGGTGCAGCGCAGCCGTTCCGGGCCCGAGCGCGGAACGGGGCTGGGGCTGTCCATCGTGCGCCACGCGGTCAGCGCGCTGCGCGGAGTTGTGCGGCTGGAAAGCGAGCCGGGGCGGGGGACGCGCGTGCTGGTGACGATTCCGCCGGTCGGCACCGGGACGTAACGACGCGCGGTCCGCTGCATTCCCGGTCGCGCACCGTCGGCTACGTCTCCGGCGGCACGCGCACGGTTCCGCTTACCGTCGTGTGGCACACGCCGCCGATGCGGACGTCGCAGCCGGTCGCGGTGGTTTGCACGAGCGCGCGGACGAGGCCCATGCGCTCGCTGCGGCCCTGAAGGCACATCAGGCTCGAAAGCCCGGCCACGCTGGGAACGGCGCCGTGGCGGACGAGGAGCGCAGCGAGCGGCCCGTGGACGCTGCCGGTGACGGGGTCCTCGTTGATGCCGATGGCGGGCGCGAAGAAGCGCGAGTGTACGTTGGTCGACTCGGACAGGGTCGCGGTCGTCGCGACGCAGACGCCGCGGATGTTCGACTCTCGGCACCATTCGGCGAGCTTTTCGGAGCTTGGCGACAGCGCCATGAGCGTCTGCCAGCTTGTTATCATGAAGATCACGTCGTTGTCGCGGGTCCGCGTGGGCGGCAGCGCGGGGTCGAGGTCGTCCAGGGTGATCCCGAGCAGATCGCACATCCGCAGTGGGTTGGTGTGGTCCGGTTCGAGGCCCGGGTCGGGCATTTGCAGCCACCAGACGAACTGGTTGTGCGGCGGGGGGAGTCGCTCGGGGTGGAGCCGCAACTGGCCGGCCGCGGACTCGAAGGTGACGCACGGCTCGGGCTGGGCGAGCACTTGCGTAAGGGCCCCGCTTTCGGCCAGCGCATGGGCCGCGGCCAGCGTGGCGTGTCCGCAGAACTGCACCTCAATGGCGGGCGTGAACCAGCGCAGCCGCGGCAGGCGATGCAGGTCGTTGAGGCGGGTCAGGAACGAGGTCTCGCTGGCGTTGATCTCCCGCGCGATGCGCTGCATCTGCGTGTCGCTGAGCCCATCGGCGTCGAGGATTACGCCCGCGGGGTTGCCGCGATAGGGCTGCTCGGCGAAGGCGTCTACGAGGCGGAATTCACGTGTTTCCGGCATAACGACCGTACCTTTCCGTTGCGCGGCGCGCCGGCCGCAGCGGACGACAGCCGCTCACGGCAGCTTGAAGGCGCGCAGGCCATTCTGCTCGACCAATACCAGGACGCCTGGCGGCCACAACACCTGGCGCAGCGTGCCGCCGGCCGGTAACGAGAGAGTCGTCGTCGCGGGCGCGCCGTCCGGCCGCGACGCGGGTTGCGACGGCGGCGCGACGCACTCCAATTGAAGCGGGGCGTTGGGGTCCTCCGCATCATCGCTGAGCGCGTAGAGGCAGCGCGTGGTCAGCTCCCACGACGCCAGTCGGGCTGGGGGGAGCTTCAGGGACGACAGCTCGGTCCGACCCGTAGCCGGGTCGCCGACGCCTACGCCGAGTTCATTGGTCAGCACGAAGCGCTCGCGGCGGATCGTGAGGGTCTCGACGTCGAGGCCGGAGCCGCGCGCGCCGCTCTTCGGCCACACCTTCTGGCCCGCCACCAGGTCATACGCGCGCGGGGCCGGCCCAGCGCCCATCAAGAGCAGCGGATGCGCCGCCGGACGCGTGCTGGCGGGTGCACTGCCCGCCGGTCGCGCGCCCCGCTCGTCCTGCGGAACGAACACATCAATCGCCGCGGCGCGCAGGCCGAACGTGTCGATGTCGAAGCTGCGCGGCGGGCCAGCCTGGGGCCAGAGTGTCACCTGCGCGGGCGAGACCGTGAGCAGCTCGTCGGCGACGAGCCCGCTCCAGATGGGCCAGTGCCGGCCCAGGTCGCACACGCGCGGTTGCGGTCGTTGCGCGGTCAGGTCGAGGAAGGCGGCCTGCACGCGGTCATCGGCCCTCCATACGACGACCGCGGTGGGCGCGGTCGCGTGGAGGCGCGCTGTCGGCAGCGGGCCGAGGTCGATGCGCCAACGCTCGGAGCCGTCAGCGTACGAGAGCAGCGCTACTTCGCCGCTGGTGTTCGCGATCAGTACTCCGGCGGCTGTGAGTGTGACGCCGACGCGGCCTGTCAGGGCCTCGGGATCGCCGGGGAAGTCGTCTGTGGCGGGCGCGCGGCCGTGCTGCCATTGGAGTGTGGCCGGGCGGGACAGACGCAGCGCGTACACGGCGTGGCGATCGAAGCAGCACGCCAGGTCCGACGGCACGTCGGCTGGGGCGGCGTGCTCTGGGCCGGCCGCGGGTCGGACACCTCGGCCGGCTTGGACGGGTTCCGCGAGGAGTTCCTGGCCGCTGGCCGGATCGAGCACGTGGAGGCGTGCATCGCGCGTGGCGACGAGCAGCGCGACAGCGTCCCCGCGGCCAACGACCTGGGCCCATTCGATTCCCGCCGGGAGCGACACGCCCCAGGTGCGTGTGAGCTGCTCCTCATCGGCGAGCGCGGCGGCAGCGAAGACAAAAGTCACAAGAACGGCGGATGACGGCATGCGCCGGTCGCGTGACCAGGTCCACATGTGAGACTCCACGCCGCGCATTATACGGAATGCACACGGGACGCCACGTCCGCGCGCTTGCGCCTGTGGCGTGGGTTTGCGATAACATGAAGGCGCGGGCGGCGGCGTTCGGCGCCCTGCTCGGCGAACGGACGGTACGGGATAGGAGAGCGCGACATGAATTTTTCCGACGTGCAGGCGTACATGCGTGCGCAGCGCATCGACGGATGGCTCCTGTATGACTTTCGCGGGAACAACCCGGTATTCGCGCAGCTCTTGCCCGGCCAGCGCTGGACGACCCGCCGCGCCCTGTTGTTCATTCCCGCCCAGGGTGAGGCCGTCCTCGCGGTGCACTCGATCGACGCGCGGCAGTTCGCGGGCGCCACCGTGGCGAGCCACGTCTATCTCACGTGGCAGGACCTCATCGCATGGCTCGCGGAGATCGCCGCGGGTGCAGCGCGGATCGCAATGGAGTACGCACCGGGCGGCGTCCTGCCGGCCGTTTCCATCACCGACGCCGGGACGGTTGAGCTGGTTCGTGCGCTCGGTGCGGAGGTGGTCTCGTCGGCCAATCTGATCCAGGTTTGTGCGGCCCAATGGTCGCCGGCCGCGCAGGCGGCGCACGCGCGGGCTTCGCAGCAGGTCGGCGCGGTCAAGGATGGTGCGTTCCGTTTCATCGCGGAGCGGCTCGCGGCCGGTCAAGCCGTCAACGAATACGAGGTGCAGCAACACATGCGGGAGCAGTTCGCCGCCGCCGGCCTGGAGTGGCCCGACGGCCCGATTGTGGCGGTGAACGCGCACAGCAGCGACCCGCACTACGAGCCGACCGCGGAATCGGCCGCACCGATCCGGGCCGGCGACTGGGTGCTAATCGACCTGTGGGCGCGCGTTCCGGGCGACGAGAACATCTTCTCGGATATCACCTGGGTGGGGCACGTCGGCACGCAGGTGCCAAAACATTGCGGCGAGGTGTTCGCGGTCGTGCGGGCGGCCCGGGACGCGGTCGTGCAGAGAGCCAAGGCGGCGTGGACGGCGCGGGAGCGCGTGCAGGGCTGGCAACTCGACGAAATGGCGCGCACCGTGATCAGCGACGCGGGCTTCGGGCAGTACATCCGGCACCGCACGGGTCACAGCCTGAGCCCCGGTCCGCAGGTCCACGGGCTTGGCATGAACCTCGACAACCTCGAAACCCACGACACGCGCGAGATGCTGCCGGGGATCGGTTACACGATCGAGCCGGGCGTGTATCTGCCGGAGTTCGGCGTGCGGCTCGAGATCAACGTGTTCGTCGACCCGCAGCAGGGGCCGACGATCACGTCGGTCGTGCAAGAGGAGGTTGTGCGGATCACGTCCGGGCGCTGACGGCCTGGCGGCTGGGTTCGTGCGGGGGTGCTATGATACGCTGCGGAACGCGAGGCCCCGCCAGGCGAATGCCGAAACCGAGGACAAAACCAGCGCAACGACCGCCCGTCGACGCCGGCCGCAAGCCGGGCGGCGACGTGCCGTGGCTCACCATCCGCGGGGCCGCGCACAACAACCTCAAGCACATCGACGTCTGGTTCCCGCTCGGGCGGTTCACGGGCGTTACCGGCGTATCCGGCTCGGGCAAGAGCTCGCTGGTGAACGACATTCTGTACGAGGCCCTGGCGCGCGACCTGAACGGCGCGACGACGGCCCAGCCGGGCCCCCACGCGGGCATCGACGGCCTCAAGCATCTCGACAAGGTGATCGCGATCGACCAGTCGCCGATCGGCCGGACGCCGCGCAGCAATCCCGCCACGTACATCAAGGTTTTCGACGAAATCCGGCTGCTGTTTGCGAAGCTGCCGGACGCGAAGCTGCGCGGATACAAGCCGGGGCGGTTCAGCTTCAACGTGCCGAGCGTGCGGGGCGGCGGGCGGTGCGAGGCGTGCGAGGGCAACGGGTCGAACCGGATCGAGATGGATTTTCTGGCTGACGTGTGGGTGCGTTGCCCGGTGTGCGAGGGGCAGCGGTTCGGCCGCGAGACGCTGCAAATCCGCTTCAAGGGCCATTCGATTGCGGACGCGCTCAACATGGAGGTGCGGGTGGCGCTCGAGCATTTCGAGAACGTCCCGCGCATCCGCGGCATGTTGCAGACGCTGCACGACGTTGGCCTGGACTACATCCAGCTCGGCCAGCCCAGCACGACGCTCTCGGGCGGCGAGGCGCAGCGGATCAAGCTGGCGCGCGAGCTGGTAAAGAAGCCGACCGGCCGCACGCTTTACGTGCTCGACGAGCCGACGACCGGCCTGCACTTCGACGACATCCGCAAGCTGCTGGCGGTGCTGCACGGCTTCGTTGATGCCGGGAACACCGTGGTCGTGATCGAGCACAACCTGGAGGTGCTCAAGACCGCGGACTGGATCATCGACCTGGGGCCCGAGGGCGGTGAGGCCGGCGGCGAGATCGTCGCGGAAGGCACGCCGGAGGACGTCGCGGCCTGCGAAGCGTCGTACACGGGGCAGGCGCTGCGGGACGTGCTGCGCACGAATGAGGAATTGCGAATACCGAACGGTGAATCGAAGACCGAAGGTGCCGGCGGCCGCTCCGCAGTCGCCACGCGCAAATCACCGCCCACCGCCAACGCCGTCACCGTTGTTGGCGCCCGCCAGCACAATCTGAAGGACCTCACGGTTTCGTTCCCGCGCGACCGAATGACGGTGTGCACGGGCGTGTCCGGTTCGGGCAAGACCAGCTTCGCGATCGACACGGTTTTCACCGAGGGCTATCGCCGATACGTCGAATCGCTGTCCGCGTACGCGCGGCAGTTTCTCGGGCAGATGGCCAAGCCGCGGGTGGACCACGTGGACGGCCTCTCGCCGGCGATCTGCATCGAGCAGAAATCGGCCGGCAAGAGCCCGCGCTCCACGGTCGGCACGGTGACCGAGATTTACGACTACATGCGCGTGCTGTGGGCCCGCCTGGGGACACGCTACTGCCCGCAGTGCCAGATCCCGATCGGCACGCAGACCGCCGACGAGATCATCGCGCGCGTCATGGCCCTCGAACCCGCCACGCCGATCATCCTCCTCGCACCGGTCAGCCTCGGCGACGGCGAGACGTACGCCGCCCTCTTCCGGCGCCTGAAGGGCTCGGGCTATACGCGGGTGCGGATCGACGGCGAGGTTCGCCTGACCGCGGACGCCGTCACGCTCGACCCGCGGCGGAAGCACCGCGTCGAGGTCGTCGTCGACCGCACGATCGTCCGCGACAAGTCGCGCGGCCGGATCGCGGAGAGCGTCGAGCACGCGCTGGCGCTGGGCAACGGGGTGATGACGCTGTTAGTCGAGGCCGTGGAGACGGTGCACGAGGGGCCCGTCGCCGGAGAGGGCGAGGCTGCCACGGGGGAGGGCGAGGCTCCGGCCGAGCCTGTCGTCAAGGTGGTGCCCGCCCGCGAGCTGATGTTCTCGCAGAAGCTCGCCTGCCTGAAGTGCGGCACGAGCTACGAGGAGCTGGGGCCGAACCACTTCGGCTTCAACCACCAGCTCGGCTGGTGCGAGACGTGCGAAGGGCTCGGCGTGCAGCGCGGCGCTCCCGCGGGCGAGATCATTCGCCGCCCGGCGCGCTCGCTGTTCGACGGCGCCGTCGCCGGGTGGCCGCGTATCGAGCGCAAGTCGCCGCTGGGCCGGATGCTGGTGGCGCTATGTGCGCATCTGGGGGTCGCACCAAATACGCCGCTGGCCGACTGGACGGCCGAGCAAAAGCGCACGCTGATGTTCGGAACGAGCGGCACGTGGATCGACGGTTCCGCGGCGTTCGACGGCGTCCGGTTCCAATGGCGCGGCTTCTTCCCGACCATCGACCACGCCACGCGCAACTCGTGGTCCTTCCGCTACAAGCTCCGCAACGTCGTGACGGACATCCCGTGCGTGACCTGCCGCGGCGGGCGCCTGCGGCCCGACGCGGCGGCGGTGCGGCTGGGTGCGACGCTGTCCAGCCGAGCCGGGCTGTCCTCAGCCCGGCCGGACCGACGTGAGGACACGCCGGCTCTGTTGGACGGACCTGCGAGCACCGGCAAGACCATCGTCGAAATCTGCGAGATACCCCTCGAGGCGGCGGCGGCGTTCTTCCGCGACCTCGCGCTTGACGAGCGCCAGCGACAGATCGCCGGCGAATTGCTCAAGGAAATCCGCGACCGCCTGCAGTTCCTGATCGACGTCGGCCTGCAATACCTCACGCTGAACCGGGCGGCACCGACGCTGGCCGGCGGTGAGTCCCAGCGCATCCGCCTGGCGAGCCAGATCGGCAGCGGGCTCTCCGGCGTGCTGTACGTGCTCGATGAGCCGACCATCGGGCTGCACCCGCGGGACACGCTGCGCCTGATCCGCGCGCTGACCAGGCTGCGCGATCTGGGCAACACGCTCCTGCTGGTCGAACACGACCGCGACGTGATCCGCCACGCCGACCGCCTGCTCGACTTCGGCCCGCGGGCGGGCAGTGCCGGCGGGCGCATCGTCGCCGAAGGCGCCCCGCAGGAGTTTGTCGCCCCCCGCCCCCCTCCCTCTCAGGGAG
>CAIWOY010000086.1 GCA_903914415.1 uncultured Phycisphaerales bacterium
GTCAACATGGGGATGGCAAAGGCCGCGGGAAGGCATCCGGCAGGTCGCAAACAGACGCGACCTGCCCTACGTGCGGCGGTGTGCCGGATTTGGCCGGCGTGAGCGACGCCGGCGACGTTGTGGGGGCAACGGTGGTTGTCAGGCGAGCGCGGCAAGTCACCCATGCGGGTCAATCGCGGCTTGCGAGGCCGAACGAGACCGCGTCGCGGACAACGTATTCACTTGTAAAAGACGGGACGCTCGCGAAACGTCCCTTCCGCTCCGGTGCTACGCTGAGTCGCGGGAGGACCCGGGACTTCACAGGCAGCCGCGGCCAGGCGATCGCCGGTGCGTCGGGCGTCCTCCGTCCGCAAGCGACAGCGCTGTGCAGACGCGTCCGCGCACGTGTCTCGAACCGGGTCAGCGGGTGTGGGGTGCACGGTTCACCGGTTCAGGGCCGGTGCCACACCGCCGCGCGGGCCGTCAAGGCAGGCTCTGGCACTGCGTGAGCAGCTCAAGTATTCCCCACAAAGAGACGGAAGGCAAAGAGAGAAGGGAAGGTTGGCGGAGATAGGCGGAAACTGGCGGAGATAGGCGGGGAATGGCGAGATTAGCGGGTTACGGGCAGCGAATAACGAGTCGAGGGGGAGGGGCGAAAAGCGGTTCGGCGGCGGGGCGCGCGATAGCGGTTGACAGGCCACCCGCGTGGGCGGAGAATTGAAGGTCGGGGCGCGGGCGTGTTCCCCGCGCAACTTGCGTCGAAGCTGTGCGCCGGGACCAGAGTTGCTGGGTCCGGGCGAGTCGCGTGTGGAGGTGGCAGCGCTCATGGAACAACCGTCCTCGCACGTCAAGATCAAGCGCACCGGAGACGTGTCGATCGTGCAGTTCGCCGACCGCAAGATCCTGGAGGAACTGTCGATCCACGAGATCGGTGAGGAGTTGGGGGCGCTGGCCGAATCTCAGCCGAAGGTCAAGCTGCTGCTCGACTTCGGGAACGTCGACCACCTGGCCAGCGCTGCGCTGGGGATGCTGATCACGCTCCACAAGAAGGTGCAGGAGCGGAGCGGAACCCTCAAGCTCTCGAACATCAACCGCCAGATTTACCAGGTGTTCAAGATCACCCGCCTCAACCGAGTCTTCGAGATCCACGACACGGCCGAGAAGGCGCTGGAATCCTTTGGTCAAGCGTAACCCCCTTGCTGCGCCCGCAACGTCACAGAACGGCAATGAAGGTGCCCCGCGATTTCGCTGTGGACGAAGCTGACCTGATCGACGTGATCGTCCCCAACGATTTGCAGAGCGTCAAAGCACCCGAAACGTGCATCCTCGAAGCCCTCGCGCGTTTCGGCTACGAGCGAGACGCCATCTTCGCCGTCAAGCTCGCCTACGAGGAGGCCGTCACCAACGCCATCAAGCACGGCAATTGCAACGACCGCAGCCGGCACGTGCACATCCGCTACCACGTCGACCCGCAGCGGGTCGTCATCATGGTGCGCGACGAGGGCTGCGGCTTCGCGCCCGAGCAGGTCCCCGACCCGACCACCGACGAGAACCTCGAACGCCCGTGCGGCCGCGGCATCATGCTGATGTCGGCGTACATGACGAAGCTCCGGTACAGCCCGACCGGCAACGAAGTCTGGATGCTGAAGGAAAACGCCGCCGCCGGCCGCCGCTCCGCCCGCAACGACGGCCATTGAGTTCGAGGGGGCGACAGAAAAACGGGGGGAATCACCCCTGGCCGCGCTCGGCGATTTCTTGCATATCCGCTCGACTGCGCGGGACGCGGCCGGAGGCTGTGAGTGCACGAGCACGTTGCCATCGTAGGCCACGAGGCTGTCGCGGCGCTCCTACGCCGCACAAAACACATCGAGACCCGTTTCTACCGCCAGCGGCGCGCCCCCGTCGGGCGCGTCAACACGGGCGACAGAATCCACTTCAAGATTACAGGTGGCTCTATTATCGGAACATCAAGCGTCCTCGCCGTCCGCGAATTCGCCAACCTCTCGCCGACATCGCTCCGGCGGCTGCGCGCCCTCTATGGCGTGTCCGTGCGCGCTTCCGCACGTTATTGGGCCGCGCGGGCACGGTGTCGCTATGGCGTACTCATCTGGCTTGGCCCGCTCCACGCGCCGGCAGGCCCGATCCGCGTGCCACGCCAGTACGGCACGGCTTGGATCGTCCTACGCCGCCGGTAGCCGACAACTTTCGCCGCCCCAACCCCTTGGCGGCCGGCACGCATCTGCTATACTTGCCGGTCTGCCGATGCTCCCGGCGGATGACCCCCTGGGTGTGAGCAGATAGGTATCGTATGCCGACAATCAGTCAACTCGTTCGCCATCCGCGCCGCGACGAACACCGGAAGTCGAAGGTGCGCGACCTCCAGGAATGTCCGCAGCGGCGTGGCGTCTGCCTCCAGGTCAAAACCCAGACGCCCAAGAAGCCGAATTCCGCCCTGCGCAAGGTGGCCCGCGTCCGCCTGACCAACGGACAGGAAGTGACCGCCTACATTCCGGGCGTCGACCACAACCTCCAGGAACACTCGATCGTGCTCGTGCGCGGCGGCCGTGTCCGCGACCTGCCCGGCGTGCGCTATCACATTGTGCGCGGCAAGCTCGATTGTGCCGGTGTCGCCAACGACAAGGAAGGCAAAGCCCGCAACCGCGGCCGCAGCAAGTACGGCGTCAAGCGGCGGAAGAAGTAGAGGACCGGGTGAAGCATGGCGTACAAGCGCTTTACGCAGTCGACCAAGCAACTCCGCGGGGATGCCCGGTATAACAACAAGGTCGTCCAGAAGTTCATCAACTCGATGATGTGGGACGGCAAGAAGGCCGTCGCGCAGAAGGTCTTCTACGACGCGATGGACACGATCGCCGAGAAGATCACCGACACGCCGCCCGCCGAGGTGTTCGTTCAGGCGCTCGACAACGTCAAGCCGGAGGTCGAGGTCCGCTCGAAGCGCGTCGGCGGGGCGAACTACCAGGTACCGATGCAGGTGAACCCGCGGCGGCGCCAATCGCTCGCGATCCGCTGGATCCTCGACGCGACGCGCAAGAAGGGCGGCCGCCCGATGAGCCAGCGGCTGGCCGACGAGTTCATGGCCGCCTTCCGGCGTGAGGGCGACGCCATGCAGCAGCGCGAAATGGTTCACCGTATGGCGGACGCGAACAAGGCGTTCGCGCATTTTGCCTGGGGGCGGTAGCTGCGGCGAGCCCGAGTCTTCAATGGCACGTGAGCGGTCGGATCCAAACGGTCCGGCCGCTTGGATATGATGGGCATCGGGTCGGCGGGGCCGCGGACGAAGCGGGCGTGGATTTCGGCGGCGCGCCAAACCATCGCGTACCGACGGGGGTCTTTCGTGTATGGCGGATTCGCGGGATGGTGATGCAGAATCCGACCGAACGGTTGTCTGTTTCTCGACGTGTGTTCGCGATACCCGGCCGCGTGGCGCAGGTAGTCCCCGGTGCGGGTCGCGCCGTTACGGAGAAGGCCAATGAATCGGACGTTTCGCAATCTGCTGGTCGGGGCGCTGGTCGGTCTTTTCGCCGCCGCTGGCTTGACGGCCGCGCCGGCCGACGTCGCCGCCGGGCCTCAGCATGCTTCGCCGGCCCGCGTCGTGCGGGTCGGGCATCGCCACCGCGTTGTCAGGAAGCACGCGCACAAGCGGCACCACCATGTGAAGCGGGGAACGCACTACCACAAGCGTCACCACGCGCAGTAAAGCCCGGCCGCATCCGCATGGCCCCGCCGCCCGCATGGTGAGCCGCGGCCCGCTGACCCGGCCGACCGGCGCGGTCACTTCGGCCCGGCCAATGCGTCGCGCAGCAGCCGGCACGTCGTCGGCGGCACGAAGTCGACGAGTTGCTCCACGCCCGCCAGGACCTTGGCGTTCTCGATTGCGTCCACCGCCGCCGAGCCGACGTCGATCATCTTGATCGTGATCACGTACGCCTCGCCGACGCGGTTCACGCGCCCGTGGATGATCTTCTGCGCGCGGAGCTTCCGGCCGTAATCGACGAGGCACTTCGTGTCGTCGCACTTGATCGTGGCGGCGAAGTCCTCTTCCGAAAGCAGTGCCCGCATGTTCTCGCGGTCGACGAGGACGTACCGCTGGCTGGCCTGAACCGTGTGCCGGCAATAGTCCGCGAGGGCCGGCCCAAGCTGCTTCGCGTCTTTCTCGCTGCACTGGAAATCCAGCACCGCCACGGACGCGCGCGTGCCCACCTCTGGGAGCGTGTTCAGTTCGCAATCGCCGGGCGGCTCCGACAGCGGCGTCAGCTTGAGCAGCACGCGCCGCGGAAACTCCTTGAAGGACTTCTTCGCGGGCTGATGGCCGTCCAGCTCCGCGACGAACTCGTACTTGTCCTTGTCGCGGTACCCCACCGTGCACGGCGTCGCCCCCACGTACTCGCCGTTGATGCTCACCGTCGCCCCCGTGGGCTCCGACTCGATCCGGCACGACTGCGCGGCCCTCGCCAGCGCCTTGAACGGCGAGAGGCAGCCGAACTGGGTCGTGACCAGGCACAGCAAGCACAGAGGACTCAACAGCCGCAGCATAATCCGCTCCTGACGGACCACCTTTGCGTCCCCCGCCGCCGAGGCGGCAGGCCCACCGTCCACTCGCCCGTGCGTTCCCCTACGAGGGCAGCGCGCGAATCCGTAGCTTGTGTCCGGATAGGACGATGAAGTGCCCAGCCACGTGCGATTCGATCTGGGGCCAGGCACGCTGGAATGCGGCCAGTAGTTCGGCCGACGATCGGCTCCGCACCCGGAGGTAGATCACCCCGGGCGGTCGTTTTTCGCCCCGGAAGACGAGTTCCCCGAAGTCGCGGTCTTGCGTCAGGAGCATGCGGCTCTCCGCGACCGCCAACTCGATGACCCCAATGTCTCCCCGCCCAGGCCCAGTTTCCGCGAGCCACAGCACGTCGTGCCCGCACAAGCGGAGCCAGCCAACCAGCGGACCATCGATGTTTTCGTCTGCGAGGACGTTCATGCCGCGTCATCGCTCAGGAACACGATGTCATCGCTGGACAGCGCCGCGGCGGCGTACGCTTGGGCGGCGCGGATGTGCTCCCGCTGCAAATGCGGAAAAGAAGCGAGCAACTCCTCCTCGCTCCAGCCATCGCCGAGCCGCTCCAGGATCAATTCAACGGTGATGCGCGTGCCTCGGATGACGGGCTTGCCGACCATCACCTTCGGATTCCATTCGATATGGTCCTGCCACCGCATGGCAAGTCTCCGTCCCCGCGCTCTCCTCCTACAGTATACCACACGGCGCCGCCGACGGCCGCCCGCTGCGGCTTGGCGGCGCTGAACCGCCGCGACAAGCCTTTCTTACGTCGGTCCGTGGGTCCTGAACCCCGAACCCTGAACGCTCGTTACGCCGGCACCCACGCCAGGTCGAGAATCGTGTTCGTCGGCTTGGCCGTGTTAAACACCGCCTTGACCTTCATGCCGAACGCCGGTTTGCCGTCCTTCAACCAGCTCATCAGCTTCGTGCACACGCCCTCGATCTCGACGCTGATCAGCGGCGTGCCGGGCGCCAGCCGGAACAGCTCGCCGGGGTACGTCACGGTCGAGTGCGTGTAGATCGTGCCGACCTGCGGGGCCTCGACCCATTCCATGTCGTGCCAGCAGTCCGGGCATTCGGCCCGCGGCGGCAGCCAGAGACGCTTCTCCGCGCACTTCGGGTTCGTGCAGCGCGTCGCCAGCAGCTTCTTGGCCCGCAAGCCCTGGAAGAACTTGCCCCAGCCGCCGTAGCTGTGGATGTGGTACCAGAACTTGTCGTTTTTGATGACGAGCGGCTCGTCGTTGAGCACTTCCGCCGCTCGGGTTGGCCAGTCAATCGCCATGATTCGCACCTCAAAGTGAATGCCGAATTGAGAATTGGGAATTAAGAATTGCGAATGCCGCGTGCCGAATGCCATGACCACCCGGCGCGGCCTTTTTTCTTAATTCTCAATTCATCATTCTCAATTTCCTTACGGTTTTTCCATGATCGCGCACGTCACGTGGCTGCCGGTGCCGGCGTGCGAGATCGCACAACCGCGCTTCGGGTTCTTCACCTGCAAGCTCTTCCAGTCCGCCGGCTTCTTCTTGCCGTACCGCGTCCACATCTTCGGATCGCCGTGGAACTTGTCGTATTTGCCCTGGAGCTGCCACAGAAGCTCGACGAGCTGGAAGACGCCGGTCGCGCCGACCGCGTGCATCGTGCCGATGAGCCCGCCGGACAAATTCGTCGGCAGCCGGCCGTCGAAGTACGCGTCGCCGGAGTCGATGAATTCGTGTCCGCGGCCGTACGGCCGCAGCCCGATGTCCTCGTACGTTTGCACGTCGCTGATGGTGAAGGCGTCGTGCGTTTCGAGGACGTCGAAGTCCTCGACCGGGTCCTTGATGCCCGCCATGTTGTACGCCAGGTACGCCGCCATCCGCGCTGCCAGGAACGAGCTGAACCCCGGCCACTCGTGCCGCCGGCCCTGGAAGTACTCCTTGTACGTCGCCTCGGTCTCGTTCGGCAGCAGCAGGATCGGCATGTTCCGCCGGTCCGCGGTCCGCAGCGTGTGCGACCCGCCGCAGATCGCCGCCAGCCGCACTGGCTTGTCGGTGAGCTTGTGCGCGGTCTCCTCGTCGGCCAGGATCAGCACCGCCGCCCCGACGCTCATCACGCAGCACTCCAGGAACGTCAGCGGGTCCGACACGATCTCGTTCTTCAGCACATCTTCGACCGTGTATTTGCCCGGATTCTGCGCGAACGGCGAGTAGTAGGCGTGCAGGCGGTTCTTCACCGCGATCTTAGCCAACGTCTCGTGCGGCACGCTGTTCTCGTACTGATACCGCTGGGCCATCAGCGCGTAGTACGCCGCATACATCCACCCCAGCTCGCTCTCGAAGTCCTTGCAGGCGGCGGCCGCGATGTACGAGTTGCCGACCTTGGTGGTGACCTCGTCCATCCGCTCCCAGCCGACCACCGGCACGCAGTTGGCATATCCGGACGCGATCGCCTGGGCCGCAGCGAGTACCGCCGAGCCGCCCGTCGCCCCGCCCGTCTTGATCTCGACGTTCCCCAGCGGATCGAACCCCAGGTAATCGTGGATTTTGGCCGCCGCCAGAAGCTGGTCGCCGAAATGGTCTGCGAACTGGGAGTAGACGGCCCAGTTGACCATCCGGCGGAACTGTTCGGGATCGACCTTGAGGTCGTTCTCCTCGACGGCCATCCGGAGGCCCTCCGTGCAGAGTTGGCACGTGTTCTTCTCCGGATACTTCTTCCGGTAGTCGGTCAGCCCGCCGGCGACCACGTAAACCGGCTTCGCGAACTTGGGGATTCTGAGGTTCCCGGGACCGAATCTGATCACAGTCTGCCTCCTTCGCTCGGTAAAAGGTGCATAGAAGCGGCACTACAACGGAAGCCGTGGCGGGTGTCAACCGCGGGGCCGGCGACGCGCGGCGGGCCCAATTCTGCACCTGTTTTGTGTAAGCTGTGCGCCCGACGGGGCTCTAAAAGAGTGGTTATGACGCCCAGCAGCGCAACCGGAGCGGGCCAGCCGACGGCGCTCGACGACGCGGTCCTCGCGGCCCGCTTCGCCCGCGGCGATCCGGCGGCGTTTCCCGTCCTGGTCGCCCGGCACCAGGAACAGGTGACCCGCCTGGCGTACCGCTTGCTCGGCTGGAACGCCGACATCGAGGACGTGGTGCAAGACGTGTTCGTCTCGGTCCTGCAAAACCTGAGCAAATTCCGCGGCGAAAGCCGCTTCGCGACCTGGCTCTATCGCATCACGGCCAACCAGTGCCGCCGCGCCCGCCGCCAGCGCCTCTTCCAGATTCGATATTGGCGCGCGTCGCCCCCGGCCGGCCGACTCGCCATGCTCGGTGTCGGCCGCGCACGGCGCGCTCCATCAGGAAGCCACGCAGCAGGTGCAAACCGCCGTCCGCGAGCTGCCGCCGCGCTACCGCGAGGTCGTCGTCCTGCGTTACCTGGAGGACCTGCCGGTGGACGAGATCGCGCAGATCCTCGGCCTCGCGCGCAACGCGGTCGAGGTCCGGCTGACCCGCGCCCGGCAGCAACTCCAGCGCCGCCTCGGCGCACTCGTAGAAGGCTGAACCAATGGCAACGGACCGCTGGCACGACCTCTTGCAACAAGCCGACGACGACGACGGTCCGCCGCCCACGCTTCCTGCGGACCTGGCGGCCCGTGCCGTGCGTCGATTGGCGGCCCGCCGCCGTCGAATCATCGTGTTGACCAGCGCCGCCGCCGCGCTTCTCGTCGTTGCCGTGCTCCCGCTGGTTCGCCTGGCCGGCCGCGGACTAACCCCTCCCGGTAGCGCTCGCCCGACGCCCCAGATCGCACCGCGTGGCGCCGACCTGAGCGAATTGACGGCGGAAGCCGATTCGCGCCGCAATGTCGCTCGCCACATGACGGTGCTGTGCCGCCAGACCGAGCGTATGGCGGCCCTGCAAGCCGAGATTGCCCAGCCCGACCCCGTCGAGCGAGCGCGCGTGGAGATGGACCAGACCGCCCTCGTCCTGGTCCGCCAGGGCGACCATCTCCAACGCGACCTTGGTCTCGGCGCCCCCGCCGCCGACAGCTACCGCCAGGCGATACGGCTATTCCCGGATTCGTCCTGGGCCGCCGAGGCCCGGGAGAAGCTGGCAGAAATGTCCCCGCCCAAAGGAGAATCCTCGTGAACACCATCTTGATCCGCTACATGCTTGCCGCCGTGCTCGGCCTGATTACGACAGCCCGCGCCCCGTCCGCCGACGAACCCGCGTCCCGCCCGGCCACCCCGCCGTCCGACCTCTGCCTGGCACGTTGCCAGCTACAGCTCACCTCTCTGCGGGACGACGTGCGCCTCGATCGCGACACCCTGCAGGGCATCATCGAAAGCGACAACGTGCTCAAGCAGGCGGCCGAGAAGGTGTTTGACCTGCCCCCGGGACGCATCCACGGCTCGCCGCTCACGGTCACCCTCAATGTTACCGACCAGCAACAGACGTCCGAAGGCCAGAGCATGCTGATTTCGCTGTCGGCCACGCTCACCCTCGGCGTGCCGGCGGGCCTGCCCGACGCGGACGCCAAGGCCACCGCCCTGCTCGCGGAGGTCTGCCGCCGCCTCGAACAGGTCGTCGCCCAGCGCGGCCAGGACACAATCGCGCGCCTGCGCAGCGAGATCGAGCGGTCCCATAAGCAAGTCATGGAGGCCCAGCATCGCCTCGGCCAGCTCCAGGAGCTCCAGCGCAAGCTCTACGCCGACGCCGGCCAGGCCGACCTCACGCGCGACCGGATCCTCGGCGACCTGACCGAGCTGGAAAAGCAGCGGCAGAGCTTCGACATGCGGCTCGCCGCACTGCACGCCCGCCAGAACGCCTTGACCGAGCAGATCGCGCGCATCGGCAAGGACCTCGAGGCCAAGGCCCAGCAGGACCCGGTCGCGATCGAGTTGGCGAAGGTCGTCGCGCTGCGCGAGCGGGCTCTACAGGCGGCGCAGGAGCGCTCCGAGGCCAAACTGTTTTCGGAGCAGGAAGTCCGGGACGTGGAAGAGAAACTCGCGCTCGCCCGCGCGGACTTGGCCAAGCAGCGGCAGGTCGCCAACCAGCTTGCCGGCGGCAACCTGCTGGCCGACTTCAACAAGGAGGTCGTGAACCTGGCCGTCGAAATCGCCGAGGTCGAGGCCCAGCGCGAGGCGGTCCGCGAGCGCGCGGCACAAATCCACGAACGCAAGCTCCTCGAGTTGGCCGACCGCTACGACCGCGAGGTCCGTCCGCAGCTTCCCCTAGCCGAGCATGCGATCGAACAGGCGCTGCAGCGGGAGCTCCAGATCAACACCCAGTTGAGCGCCTATCGCCCGCCGACGCTGACGGTGCCCGGCGGCTCGTCTCCGCCCGCGAACGCACCCCGCACCAACAAGACGCCCTAATGACGCCGGGCTTTTCCATCCGCCGCGACGCCGCGCCCCCTCCCCGCGGCCGGAGTATGGAATTCCGCGCACTTTGTCGACACCCGTGGCATACTCATAATGCCGGTTGTCCGCAGGTGGTCTCGCGGCCGTCTACCGGGCCAGTCGATCTGCAATGGGAGTGTGAACATGTTGCGACGGGTGATCTTCTTCGCGTACGGTCTCGGAACGTGCTGCGCTCTCGCAATTGTCCTATTCGCCGGCTGCGGCCCCTTGCCGGCTACTGCGTCGATCCCGCCGCCGGTCCAGGAAGTGCCCGCGGAAATCAAAGCCGTCATTGCCGATCGGGCGAGCGTCGAGGTCAAGCCGGATGACCCGCTGTACGCCCTGCCCGCGGACAAGGTCGTTGACGATCTGACCAACCTCGATGGCTGCTGGGCCGGGTGGACCGTGCTGACGAGCCCTGCTGACTTCCTGCTCATCCGCCAGGGACAGGCCATCGCGGACATGTACGACTACGTCCGCTTCGACGCGCCGACGAGGCAGTTCGTCCGGCAGGGTTACGGCCGGAACCTCATCGGGCCGTTTGCGGTGGATACCTACACGGCCGAGCGGGGCACCTATACCGTGACGGCGAGCAACCGCGTGGCCTTCACGACCCAGGCCATGACGGTAGCAAATCCAATGACCGGGCGCGTGTTCACGCTGCCCGACGAACTGGACGCCTACCTTGCCGACGTGGCCTCATCTGAAGGCGGGATCGATGCAGGCGATCTGGAGTCGATGCGCGCCGGGATGCTCGAGGAGTTCACCAACCCCCAGCCGTGGGAGAACCTGGTCACGATCCAAGGCGACCGCCTCAAACTCACCGACGTGTGGTACGACGAGGAGACCGGCGCCGAGGTCGTCGACACCGAGAACGCCCGGATCTGCGTCCGCTTCCCCTCCCCGGAAATGTAGGGTGGGCTGAGTCTTCGAAGCCCAGCATTCTTCCTTGCGTTTCCCGTCCCCAACCGCGGATTCACCGCGGAAACGTTTAGGTTTCCCGCCCCCGCCGTGTTATTCTCACGGTAAGCGGCTGCCGGCCCTGTTTGTAGCGGCGCACCGCCGCGGTGCCCCGCAGGTGGCCCAGCCTGAACTCCCACACGGAGCGTCTGATGATGATTCCGCGGATCGTCCCCTTGTCCGTTTTGCTCGCCCTCAGCTTCGGCCCATCGGCGTCGCTCGCCCAGGATCGCTGGGGCGGCACCGGCCACAGCCACATCACCGAGGGCGCCGTTCTCCACCTGCCCCAGCCGCTCCGCCACTTCTTCCAGGACAACAGCGTCTACATCGCCGCGCAAGCCGCCATCGAGCCCCCCAGCACCCACTACATCGACATCGACTACTACCCCGAGTTCTTCGCCGGAACGCTTCCGCACAGCTACAGCGCCCTGGTCGCCATCTACGGCGTCACCGTCGTCGAGGACAATGGCGTCGGCCCGTGGAACGCCGGCACCTATACCACGAACCTCTCCTCGCAAATGGCCGCCGCGACCACCGCGACCGCCTGGAGCAACCTGCGCGCCACCGCCGGCGCCCTGGCCCACTACGTCGAGGACCTGCACAACCCGCTGCACCTGACGATGGACTACAACGGCCAACGCAGCGGGCACACCGGCATCCACTCGCGCTACGAAAGCTCGATGATCACACGCCATCTGACGAGCGATTTGCCGATCATGCCCGCGCCCGACCAGTGCATCTATCGCCCTTCGATCGTCGACGCCATCTTCGACAGCATCGACGTGAACTACTGGTACGTCGACGACATCATGGCGGCGGACGGCCTCGCGAAGGCCGCCGACCCCGGCTACCACACCACGTACTACAATGTCCTTTGGGCCAACACCGGCACGTTCACCCGCGTCTTGTTCCAGGACGCCTCGGAAATGGTCGCCAGCGCCTGGTACACCGCGTGGATCAACGCCGGCGCCCCGCTACCCCTGCCTGCCCCGAGCACGATTGAGATGTGCGCGTTCTGCCTCTCCGGCCCCGGCGTCACCCGCGCCCCCGGTTGCGGGACGACCGACACCGATGGCGACACCGACGCAGACCTGCGGGATGTCGCCCAGCTCCAGGTGGCACAGACCGGTCTCTGATCCTCAGCTTGCGGCCCTGTGGCGGCTGCGAAACTCCGCGGGCGCGAGCTCGTGCCATTCTCCGCCGTTTCCGTGACGCCCGCCCGCGGCTCAAAGGCGCCGGGGTAGCGCTGGCGTCGGATGCGGCATAGGGCTATACTTAGTGGTCTTAGCTATCGGGAGCGCCCGGACGGGAGCGTCTCGCTCCGAGGGCAAGGACGACATTCATTCCCGACCTACTCCGGCTGGCATCGCAGCGTTGCGTACACGCCCGCGACCGGCCCGAGATGAGAGTGGCGATGGGAACGGCAACGACGAACAAACACCAGGCTGGACAAAAGCCGGCGAAGCACATCGAAGAGCGGTTGCAGGCCGCAGTCCGGTTCGCCGGCGATTCCGGCGACGGGATGCAACTCGTGGGCGGACAATTCACCGCGACGTCCGCCGTGTTCGGCAACGACGTGGCGACCTTCCCCGATTACCCTGCGGAAATCCGGGCCCCGATCGGCACGCTGGCGGGCGTCTCGGGGTTTCAGATCAACTTCGCCAGCCGCCACATCTACACGCCCGGCGACCGCGTCGACGTGCTGGTGGCGATGAACCCGGCGGCGCTCAAGGCCAACATCCGGGACGTCGTAGAGGGCGGCATCGTCATCGTAAACAGTGACGAGTTCGACGCCGGCAACTTGCAGCGCGCGCAGTACAGCACCAACCCGCTCGAGACCGACGAGCTGAGCCGCTATCAGGTCTACAAGGTCCCGATCACGCAGCAGACGCTCGCAGCCGTGAAGGAAACCGGGCTGGGGCCGCGCGACGCGGGCCGTTGCAAGAATTTCTATGCGCTCGGCCTGCTGTACTGGCTGTTTGATCGCCCGCTCGACCCGACGCTGAGCTGGGTCAACGGCAAGTTCGCCCGCGTGCCGGCGGTCGCCAACGCCAACAAGCTGGCGCTCGAGGCCGGCTATGCGTTCGGCGAGACGGCCGAAATGTTCGCTGTGCGCTACCAGATTCGCCCGGCGGAGCTTCAGCCCGGGACGTACCGAAACCTCACCGGCAATCAAGCGACGGCGATCGGCCTGGTCACCGCCGCCCAACTCGCCGGCAAGCCGCTGTTCTACGGCAGCTACCCGATCACGCCCGCCAGCGAGATCCTGCACGATCTGTCTTCGTACAAGAACTTCGACGTGCGCGTGTTCCAGGCGGAGGACGAGATCGCGGCGATGGCCGCGGTCGTTGGCGCCGCCTACGCCGGGGCGATCGCGACGACCGGCACCAGCGGCCCCGGCATGGCGCTCAAGCAGGAGGCCCTCGGCCTCGGCGTAATGACCGAACTGCCGATGGTCATCGTCAACGTGCAGCGCGGTGGACCGAGCACCGGCTTGCCGACAAAAACCGAGCAGGCGGACCTGTGGCAGGCCGTCCTCGGCCGTAACGGCGAGTGCCCGGTCCCGGTTCTCGCGGCCCAGTCGCCGGCGGACTGCTTCTGGTCGGCGATCGAGGCGGTGCGCGTGGCGGTCAAGTATATGACGCCCGTGATCCTGCTCAGCGACGGGTATCTGGCCAACGGCTCGGAGCCGTGGCGGGTGCCCGACCCCGACCGCCTGCCGAAGATCGAGGTGCGGCATCCGACCGACCCGGCGACGTTTCAGCCGTACGCGCGGGACGAACACGGCGCGCGGCCGTGGGCGCTGCCCGGCACGCCCGGGCTGGAGCACCGCGTGGGTGGACTCGAGAAGGCGGACATCACGGGCGACGTCTGCTACGTGCCGGAGAACCATCACCGGATGACCGAGTTGCGGGCGCAGAAGGTTGCAAACGTGCTCCGCGACATTCCGGATCAGGAAGTCTACGGGGATCCGAGCGGGGAGCTGCTCGTGGTCTCGTGGGGCGGGACGTTCGGGGCCGTGCGGACGGCCATCGAGCAGGCCCGGGAGGCCGGCCGCAGCGTCGCGCATGTACACATGCGCTGGCTCAACCCCATGCCGCGGAACCTGGGCGAGATTCTCAGCCGGTTCCGCCGCGTGCTGGTGTGCGAGCTGAATATGGGGCAACTGCAACTGCTGTTGCGGGGCCGGTACCTAGTGGACGCGCTCGGGCTCCACAAGGTGCAGGGGCGGCCCTTCATGGTCAGCGATATTCTCAGCCGGATTGACGAGCTGATGGGAGGTCGTGCGTCGTGAGTGCATCTGCCGATAAACCCGAACTGACCGCCAAGGACTTCAGGAGCGATCAGCAGGTGAAGTGGTGCCCGGGCTGCGGCGACCACTCCGTACTCGTGCAGGTTCAGAAAGTACTCGCCGCGCTCGGGGCGCGCCGCGAGCAGACCGTCTTCGTCTCGGGGATCGGCTGCTCGAGCCGCTTTCCCTATTACATGGCCACGTACGGCTTTCACAGCATCCACGGCCGCGCGCCGGCGATCGCGACCGGCGTGAAGTGCGCCAACCCGGATCTCGACGTGTGGGTCGTCACCGGCGACGGCGACGCGCTGAGCATCGGCGGCAACCACATTCTGCACACGATCCGCCGCAACATCGGCCTGAAGATCATTCTCCTGAACAACCGGATCTACGGGCTGACGAAGGGGCAGTACTCGCCGACGAGCGAGTTTGGGACGCGGACGAAGTCGTCGCCGATGGGCTCCATCGACCACCCGATTCACCCGGTCTCGATCGCGATCGGCTCGGAGATCACGTTCGTCGCCCGCACGGTCGACGTCGACGTGCAGCATGTGCAGTATGTGCTCCGGCGGGCGGCGGCGCACAAGGGCACCGCGTTCGTCGAGATCTACCAGAATTGCCAGGTGTACAACGCCAATGCGTACGGGTGGGCGACCGACCGCGAGACCAAGGGCGATAACGTCGTCTACCTCGAGCACGGCAAGCCGCTCATCTTCGGCAAGGACCGCGACAAGGGCATCCGGCTCAACGGCGACGTGCCGGAGATCGTGAATCTGAACCAGGTGTCGCCCGACGATCTGATCATCCACGACGAGAAGGCGGCGGACCCGTCGATGGCGTTTCGCCTGGCACGGATGCTGCATCCCGAATACCCCGAGCCGCTCGGCGTGTTCCGGGCGGTTGAGAAACCGACCTATGAAGAGTTGTTGATGGGCCAGATCGAGGCCGAGCGGGCCAAGCGCGGCCCCGGCCGACTCGAGAAGCTGTTCCGGTCAGGCGATATCTGGGAAGTGGCAGAGACCGGCGCGGCGTAACCCTATTTTTCCGCGCCCAGGCGTGTGTCGAGGGCGGCTTTGTAGTCGCGCTTGTGTTTCGCCCCGATCATCTGGTGGACGACCTGCCCGTTCACGAAGAGCAGGACGGTGGGGATGCTCTGAACGCTAAACTGCCCGGCGACGCCGCCGGCCTCGTCGACGTTGACCTTGCCGACCTTCACCTTGCCGTGGTACTCGGTCGCCAGCTCGTCGATCGTGGGCCCGACCATCTGGCACGGTCCGCACCAGGGGGCCCAGAAGTCGACCAGCACGGGCAGCTTGGACTGGAGTACCTCGGCCTCGAAGTTGCTCTCGTCAAACGTCAGCGTGTTTGGACCGGCCATGCGGCGCTCCGTTCAGCATCGAGTTCATCCCGAGGGGGAACCGATTTCGAAGCGATTCTATTCCCGCCTCAGACGTTGTCAACGCGGGCGGTCCCCGCGTGTCCGGTGGCCCCGGTCAACGGCGTACCAGCGCCACGGCCAGGTCCTCGATCAGGTCGTCCGCGTCCTCGAGGCCGACGCTGAGCCGGACCAGGCCGTCGACGATGCCGACCCGTTCGCGCACGGCGCGCGGCATCGACGCATGTGTCATGGTTGCCGGGTGGTTGATCAGCGACTCCACGCCGCCGAGGCTCTCGGCGCAGGCGAACAGCTTCGTGGCCGACAGGAATCGCCGGGCGGCTTCGAGCCCGCCGGCGAGCACGCATGTGACCATCCCGCCGAAGCCGCACATCTGGCGTTGGGCCAGCTCGTGTTGGGGGTGCGACGGCAAGCCGGGGTAGATGACGTGCTCGAACGCGGCTTGCCGCGCGGCCCACTCGGCGACGCGCAGCGCGTTCTCGCAGTGCCGCCTCATGCGGACGTCGAGCGTCTTGAGCCCGCGGTGGACCAGGAAGCAGTCGAACGGCCCCGGCACGCCGCCGGCCGCGTTCTGGTAAAACCGAATCGGCGTCAGCGTTTCGGCGCGGGCCGTGACGACCGCGCCACCGATGACGTCGCTGTGCCCACCCATGTACTTCGTTGTGCTGTGTACGACGAGATCGGCCCCCAGCGCGAGCGGTTGCTGCAACGCCGGCGTTGCGAACGTATTGTCCACGGCGAGCAGGATCTCGGGGGTGCCACTGCTCTTGAGCGGTGCTTGGCCGGTTGTGCTCGTGGCATTGCTCTTGAGCAGTGTCTCTTTCTCGCGCACCGCCCGTGCGACCGCCGCAATGTCGAGCAGCCGCAGCATCGGATTCGTCGGCGTCTCGATCCACACGAGCCTGGTCGTGCGGTCGATGAGGTCGGCGATCACAGCGGGGTCCGTGCTGTCCGTGTAGCGTGGCACGAGTCCCCATGGCTTGAAGACCTGCTCGAACAGCCGGTATGTGCCGCCGTAAAGATCGCTGTACGCGACGGCCGAATCGCCGGGGCGGAGCAGCGCGCCGACCACCGCGCTCGTCGCGGCGAGGCCCGAGGCGAACGCGGCGGCCGCCGCGCCGCCTTCCAGCGCCGCGAGGCACTCTTCGAGGTTCCGGCGCGTCGGGTTGTCCGTCCGGGAATACTCGAATCCCTTGTGCACGCCCGGGGCGGCCTGCGTATAGGTGCTGGTTACATGAATCGGCGGCACCGTTGCGCCGGTGGCGGGCTCCGGGGCCTGGCCGACATGGATCGCCTTCGTCGAGAAGCGCATGACTGGCACGTCCTCAGGTTGTGGTCTGGGCGGTGGAGGAAACCGCTGCGGACGCCGGCGGTCGATCCCAGTATTCGACGAGGTCAATCCGCGTGATGATCCCCGCGATCTGGTCGCCGCTCCGCACGAGCACGCCAGTGTTGCCCGCCATCAGCACGCGGTATACCTCGTCGAGCGCGGTCGCCGCCTCCACCTGCGGCAGCGGGCGCGCCATGACGCCGCGGAGCTTCACGTCGCCCTGCGCGGGCGCGTCGTGGAGCAAGCGCGCCAGCGTGACCTCCTGGATGCTGCCCACGCCGCGGTCGCCCTCGATGATCGGGATCTGCGAGATCCCGTGCGCGCGGCACATCGCCACGGCGTCCTGGACGGTGTGCTCCGGCGTCAACGCCAGCAACTTGCGCTGCCCCTGCATTTCGAGCACGTCCGCCGCTGTGGCCCGCCGAGTCGGCGTGTCGGCGAAGCCGTTGGTCCGGAGCCACTCGTCGTTGTAGAGCTTGCTCAGGTAGTTCCGTCCGGTATCCGGCAGGATCGCGACCACGAGGTCGCTCGGCGTCAGCCGCTCGGCGTAGCGCAGCGCCGCCGCCACCGCCGTACCGCTGGACCCGCCGACGAGCAGCCCCTCGCGGCGGGCAAGCTGCCGCGCGGTGGCGAACGACTCCGCATCGGTCACGCGCACCCAATCGTCCACCATCTGGCTATTGAACGTCTTCGGCACATAATCCTCGCCGATGCCTTCGACCTTCCACGACTTCGGCGTGCCGCCCGAGAGCACAGAACCGTCGGGATCGGCCCCCACGATGCGGACCTGCGGGTTGCGCTCTTTGAGGTATTGGCCGACGCCGGAGATCGTGCCGCCGGTGCCGACGCCGGCGACGAAGCAGGTGACGCGGCCGGCAGTCTGCTCCCAGATCTCGGGACCGGTTGTGCGGTAGTGGACGTCAGGGTTGGCGAGGTTACCGAACTGGTCGGGCCGCCAGGCGTGGGGGATCTCGTTCAGCAGCCGGTTCGCGACGCCGTTGTAGCTCTCGGGCGAATCGGGCGGGACGTTGGTGGGGACGATGACGACCTCCGCGCCGTACGCCCGGAGCAGGTCGATCTTCTCGGCGCTCATCTTGTCGGGTAGGACGAAGATGCAGCGGTAGCCCTTGACGGCGGCGGTGAGGGCCAGGCCGACGCCGGTGTTGCCCGCGGTAGCTTCAATGATCGTGGAGACGCCGGGCTGAATCAGCTCCGCGCGTTCGGCCTGCTCGACCATCGCGCGGGCGATGCGGTCCTTGATGCTGCCGCCCGGGTTGGTGAACTCGACCTTGCCGTACACCGGGCAGGGAGCCCGCTCGGCGACGTGCCGCAGGCGCACCAGCGGCGTTCGGCCAATCGCGTCCAGAACGTTTTCAGACAACTCGCTCATGGCATGGTCCCAAGACGTCAACGTCCGCCGTGGTTCATGTGCGCACACCCTGTCTGCAACATGCGCCCGATGCAGCCCGGACGCGCACGCACGATTGTAGCGTGGCCCGCGAATAACCACGGTTTCCGGGGCATCCTACCACCCAAACCAGCGCCGCAACGGATCGCCCCACGCGCCGACGGCCAACAAGCTCGGCCAGATGCAGGGGGCGAAGATTATGAACAGGATATGCGCGCCCGTCACCACGTCGTGCGCGGTCGACCCGCGCGGGTACCGCCACCACTGAAAAGTTCCGAACCAGCCCGGCGACGGCCCCCGCGGCGGCAGCGGCCGGCCGCGATCCTCGGCGTTAAGCACCCGGTACGCGTAGCTGATTCGCCGCCAGACGGTGAACAGGCACGAGATCGACATCTGCCACAGGTACGTCGAGACGTGCCCGCAGGAGCAGGCGATCATCAGGCCGGCGAACCGCTCGCCGCGGAGCCAAAAGCCCACCGAGCAATCTTCGATCAAGTTGTCGGCGCGGGCCTTGATGTAGCTGATCAGCACGGCACTGCACAGGCTGAGCACGGCGAGCAATTGGTACGTGATGTTCGGCGGATCGTGCAGCGCGAAGTACAGCAGGCAGCCGATATACAGCGCCATGTCGCTGAACCGGTCCACGGTCGAGTCCAGGACCGCCCCCGAGCGCGTCTTCAGGTTCCCGAGGCGGGCCACCGCGCCGTCGAGCATGTCGCACGCGGCGGCCAGGAACAGGAGCGCCAGCGTCCAGATCGGCCACCAGCCGACCGGTCCGGCGCGCACGTAGTGGAAATAGGGGACCTGCTGGCCGGCCCCGCGTGCCAGGCAGTACGCCGCCCCGCAGGTGATCGCGAACCCGACTAGAGTGAGCGCGTTCGGAGTAACGCCGACGCGGATCAGCAGGCGCGCCACGGCGTCGCGCGCGGCAGCAATCCCGGCGCCGATCGCCCTGCCAGCCCACCGGACCTGGCTCAGCCCACGTAGAGCTTCAAACGCGTTGCCGGGCGGCAGATTCGGCCGGGGCTCGGCGCGATCGTCCGCAGGCATTGGGTTCGACGGGCCGGGGGCCATGCCTAGCCCGGCGGCGGCTGGGGCGGTTCATCGGCCGGCGGCGGAGCGGGCGGTTCCGGCTCCACCAGGACGGCGGCGGGCTCGGGCACGGGCGGCAACTCCGGTTCCGGCTCCTCGTAATAGACCTCTTCCCAGTCCGTCGCATCGACTTCGCGCCGCAGGAGGTAGTACATCTGCGTGCTGCCGCAGAAGAAGAAGTTCACGACGAACGCGCCGACGACGCCGACCACCAGGTACACCCACAGGCGGAAGAAGAACAGTGCGATGGTCTCGGTCCCGTCGAGCGGGGCATTTTGGAACGTGCCCCAGAACGGCATGTCGCCGGTCGCGGGCAGCAGCGAGAGATCAGACCAGGCCGGCATCTGCCAGATGGCGTCGAGCTTGCCGACGCCGTCGGTGGCCCCGCTACTGGCCAGGTTCATCCCGGCCTTCGTCGCGGTGTGGGCGAGCTTCAACGTGAGCGTCCCGACCAGCCGCACCAGCACGAAGGACACGCCGCCGTAGAGCAGCAGCACGGCCGAGTAGAACCCGCAGTGCCAGATGCGGCTGCCGACGTAGCTGCACGCTCGCGACAGTGCATCGAAGCCGTCGGAGCCCTCGAC
>CAIWOY010000087.1 GCA_903914415.1 uncultured Phycisphaerales bacterium
GGGTACGAGTTGGTGGACTGGGCGCCGGACACCGCCACCGACCGGGCCGCGGCGCGGCCGCTCGGCTGGCACCAGGCGGTGCGTCGGCTCCTGGATATCTGCTTCTGCGCTTCGTGCCGGCAGATCGCCGAGCGCGAGGGCCTCGACCCCGAGCAGGCCGCCCGCAGCGTACGCGTGCGCGTCGAGCACCTGCTGGCTGCGTCGGGCGGCGAGACGACGCCCGACGCGGACGATCCCGTGGTTGCCGCCTACGTGGCGGCGCGGGCCGCGGATTGCTGCCAATGGCTGCAACGGCTGGCGGAGGGCGATAGCGAACGACGCCGGTTCCTCGTGCGGGCGTTCGGCGAACCGCCGCTGGGGAACTGTGCGCCGTGGGTGCGATTGACGCGTTTCCCGGCCGGCTGCTGCGGCCCGCTGGACGGACCGGCCTGGACGGAGCGCCTGCGGGCGCTGCCGGAGATCAGCGCGCTCGGCCTGCCGGTGTGGCGGCCGACCTTCGGCGAGGCGGCGGAGTTGGTACGGCTGGTTTCCGAAGCGGCCCGGGCCGGCGTGAGCACGTTTGACTTCGAAGGGCTCGGCGAAGGGGCCGCGGACGCCGTGACGTGGCTCAAGCAGGCCGTGCGCTTTGCCCGCCGTGCGTAGAAAGCGGCCGAAACCAGGAGTGGCGCGACGTGTCGAAGACCTGGCGGATGAGCGGCTTGGTGGCGATGGCGGTTCTCGCGTGCAGCCTCTGCGCTTGCGAGCGGAAGAGCCCCCCGCCGCCCAAGCCCGCACCGCAGCCCGCGAAAGATCTCGTCCCGTTGCCGGCGGAGAAGCCCGAGTATTCGTTCGCCGCCGGGCTCGCGGAAAGCCACCCCGATGTGGTCGGCTTCATGCGGCATTTCCTCGAGACGTGCCTGGCTGGGGACTATTCCGGGTATCGCCGGCTCGTGGCCCGGCGGAGCGACCCGGAGAGTCGGGCCCGTTTCGAGCGGATTCTCCACTCGCTCCACCGGTTGACGGTGGAGACCATCGAGCCGCTCTCGTTGCGGGAGGTCCCGCCCCCCGTGTACCTCGTGATCAGCAAGGCGGAATTCGTGCTGGATGAGAAGGCGACGCGGCGCCGCTCCGGCGAGCCGCGCCGGTTGGCGATCCTGGCCCTGCAGGAGGAGGGCGAGTGGCGGCTGGCCCTGGCACCCGCCGAGCTCCAGCCCACGACCGAGACGCAGGCGGCCACCTCCGCACCGGCAACGAGCTCCGCACCGAGTTACCCATGGGACCAGGATGGCGACTACTGAGACGGCTTCGGCGACAGCGTGGAACGCCCCCGTCCCGCGCCCGCCCGACGCGCTGGGTGGTTGGACTGCTCACCCTCAGCGCGCTCGTGCCTGGGATTCCGCCGGCTCGCGCCCACGGTGAGGATACACAGCCGGCGACGCAGCCGGACGTCGCGTGGGAGTTGTCGCCTGACGTGCGGGCAAAGCTGGACGAAATCCAGGACTTCACGTTCAACTTCGACCAGCCCGGCTTCTACGCCGTCCTCGCGGCGGTCAAGCACGGCCCGCGTTCGCCCGGCTTCGCGCAGACGCCCATCGTGGTGAGTGACTGGCGGGACTTTTTGCAGCGGCCGAGCGAGTTTCGCGGGCGGCCGGTGACGGTCGAGGGGGTGGCGGGGCGCAACAAAGACCCCTACGTACTCCCGCGGCACGCGGAGCTTGGCGAGCTGTGGCAGATCGAGCTGTCGCGGCCCGATCAGCCGATCTCGTGCACGCTCATCCTGACGAACAACGTCGCGGACATTCCCGTCGGCGTGTCGGTCCAGGTCACCGGCTATTTTGTGATGATCGACCAGTTCTACGGGCCATCGGGCCGGCCGCAGCAGGCCGCGCTCATCGTCGCCCCCGGCCCGACCGTCATCACGCGTGCGGTCCCGCGCGCGACAACCGCCGGCGGGCTCGACTGGCGCTGGATGGCCGGCGCGCTGGCGGCCGGGCTGGTCGTCGTGATCGCCATCATCTGGCGGACGGGGCGCGGTAAGCGCCACGATGTCCGCAGCTTACACGCCGCGCGCCGCGCGCCGCTGAACCTGGCAGACGACCTGGATACCTGGGCACGGCAGCAGACGCGCGAGAATGAGAACAGCTCCGAGCGCGGCGATGATCATTGACGTTCACTGTCACCATACGTTCACGCGTTTGCGTGCCGCGGTCACCGACCGCTTCAGCTTCGAGCCGGCGCCCACGGCCGACGCTTCGCCCAATCGGCCCCGGCCGACGGACTACGACTCGTGTGTGTCCGACCGTGCCCTGCGCCGGCCGGCGTGGCGGATCGCGCGTTGGGGCCTGCGTCTGCCGCCGCCGGCTGAAGCACGGGCGGCGTCGGTGCCGGACGGATGGACGGAGTTGGACCGGGCGCTGGCGCAGCGTTACGAAGCGCATCTTTTTGCCGCCGGTCCGATCGAGCGGTTCGTTTTGCTGGCGTTTGACGCAGTGCACGACGATGAAGGCCGTTGCCCGCCGCTGCCGGCGCCGGGGGACCGGTTCGGCAGCGACATCTACACGTCGAACAGCCTGATCCGCGACTTGTGTCGGCGGTTCCCCCAACGGTTTCTGTTCGGGGCGTCCGTGCACCCCTACCGCCGCGACGCGGTGGAGTGCGTGGAAGAGGTGTTCGCGGCCGGCGCCTGCCTGCTGAAGTGGATCCCGCTGCACCACAACATCGACTTCGCCGACCCGCGCACGGTGGCCGTGCTGCGCAAGTGTGCCGCGCTCGGCCTGCCGCTGCTGGTGCACTGCGGGGACGAGTACTCGCTGACGACGCAGCGGCCACAATACCGCTCGGTGCAGCCCTTGTTGACGGCGCTCCGCGTGCTGCGGCGGCAGGATGCTCTGCCGTGCGTCATCGTCGCGCACGCGGCGACGCCGGTGCCGCCGCTGGGCGACCGCGACTCGCACCGTGCGTTGCTGGAGGCGCTGCGCGGGGAGTTTGCGGACGCGCCGTTGTACAGCGATATCGCGGCGCTGACCGCCTGGCCGAAGGTCGGGTACCTGCGCCGGCTGCTGCGGATGCCGGAGCTGCACGCACACCTGCTTTTCGGCACGGACTTCCCGGTGCCGACAGGTTTGTGCCGATTGCGCCGCGACCTCGGGCCCAGCTACGCGCGGCTGGCGGCGATCCGCTCGTGGCCGCAGCGTGCCGCGGCCGCGTGCCGCGCGTTGGGCTTCAACGAGATCGTCTTCCACCGCGCGGCCGAGCTGCTGCCAAACGTGGACTACTTTGCCCGGCGCGCGCGTGTCGCAGCGGCGCCGGCGTGCGGCGACGCATCCGCTTGACCGGCGGCGCGAAAACGGTGACCCTTTAGACGGTCAGGCGCGGGACCAGCGGCGGGGTGGGGTCTGGCCCGCCAGGAGGTAACCGTGGACGAGCAGCCTCTCACGGGCGATCCGTTGATCGACGGCGGCTTCGAGACGCTCTGTGCCCACTACGGCGAGCACCGTTTAGCGCACGGGGGCGCGACCGCACCGCCGCTATACCAGACTTCCAACTTCATCTACCCGGACGCCGAGGCGTTCGAGCGGCGCCTATTGCCACAGAGCCCGTATTACGACTACACGCGGGTCGGCAACCCGACGACCGCGATGCTCGAAGCGAAGCTGGCCCTGCTCGAGCACGGGCACTGGGGCCGCGGCTTCGCCTCCGGCATGGGGGCGATCACCGCCGCCATCAACGCGAGCGTCGAATCCGGCGCGCACGTCGTGGCCGTGGCCAATTGCTACCCGCCGACGCACGAGTACCTGGAGCAATACTTGCAGCGTTTCGGCGTCACGACGACCTTCGTGCCCGGCACGAATCCCGCCGACCTGCTGGCCGCGCTGCGCGACAACACGCGCGTGCTCTACCTGGAGAGCCCGACCTTCGGCCTCAACGAGATTATCGAACTGGCCCCGCTCACGGCGGCGGCGCGGCAGCGCGGGATCGTGACGATCTTCGACAACTCGTGGGCCACGCCGTACTTCCAGCAGCCGCTCGACCTTGGCTGCGACTTGGTGGTCCACAGCGCCACCAAGTACATCGGCGGGCACAGCGACGTGGTGGCCGGGATAGTCGTCGGGCGCGACGAGGAGCTGCACCGCGGAGTACGGCGCGAAGCCGAGCTACATGGGGCCACTCTCGACCCATTCGCGGCCTGGCTGCTGCTGCGCGGCCTGCGCACGCTCGCGCTCCGCATGGAGCAGCATCAGCGCAGCGGCCTGGCCGTCGCCCGCCTGCTGGCCGCCCACCCCAAGGTGCGGCGCGTGAACCACCCGGCGCTCGAATCCCATCCGAACCACGCCGTCGCCCAACGACAGCTCCGCGGGTACGGCAGCTTGTTCAGCTTCGCCCTGCACGAGCAGTCGCGCGAGGCCACGCACCGGGTTCTCAACCGGCTCCGGCTCTTCCGCATCGCTGTGAGTTGGGGCGGGTACGAGAGCCTCGCGACCGGCGGCACGTTCTTCGACCGCGACCCGGATCGGCCGCTGTGGCTGATCCGGCTGCACGTCGGGCTGGAGACGATCGACGACCTGGTGCACGACCTGCGTCAGGCACTGGAGGACTAGGGCGCGATGCCGCCGATTCGCCGCAAGCCCCGGCCGCACGATACCTACGAGCATCCGCTGACGACGCGCTACGCGTCGCCGGAGATGGCACGGCTGTGGGGCGCATCGCATCGGTACGCCACGTGGCGGCGAATCTGGGTCGCGCTGGCGGAATCCGAGCAGGCGCTGGGGCTGCCCGTCACGCCGGCCCAGGTCCGCGCTCTGCGGCGGGCGGTGCACGACATCGACTTTGCGGTCGTGGCCGCATACGAGCGGCGCACGCGGCACGACGTGATGGCGCACATTCACGCCTTCGGCGACGCGGCTCCGGCGGCCCGCGGCATCATCCACCTCGGCGCGACGAGCATGGACGTCGTCGACAACGCCGACCTGCTCGTCATGCGTGACGCGCTGAGCCTGCTCGTCGGACGGCTCGCCGGCGTCGTGCGCGTGCTGGCGCGCTTCTGCGAGGAATACGCCGCTCTGCCCACGCTCGGTTTCACGCACCTGCAGCCCGCGCAGCTCACGACGGTCGGCAAGCGGGCCTGCCTGTGGTTGCAGGACCTCCTGGCGGACCTGGAGCGGCTGGAGGCGCTGCGGACCGGGCTGAAGTGCCGCGGGCTGCGCGGCGCCACCGGCACGCAGGCCTCGTTCCTGAAGCTGCTCGGCAGTGCCGTCCGCGTGCAGCGCCTGGAGCGCAGTTTCGCGCGAAAACTGGGGTTCGCGGAGTGTTACCCGGTTTGCGGGCAGACCTACTCGCGCAAAGTTGACGTGGAGATCGTGTCCGCGCTCGCCTCCTTCGCCGCGAGCACTCAAAAGACCTGCAACGACATCCGTCTGCTCGCGATGCTGAAAGAAATCGAGGAACCGTTCGAAAAAGCCCAGGTCGGCAGCTCGGCGATGCCGTACAAGCGCAACCCGATGCGCTGCGAGCGGGCGACCGGGCTGGCGCGGTATCTGATCAGCCTGGCCGATTCGCCGCTGATGACGCTCGGCGCCCAGATGTTCGAGCGCACGCTCGACGATTCCAGCAACAAACGGCTGGTGCTGCCCGACGCATTTCTGACCGCCGACGCGCTGGCGATTCTGCTGCACAACATCCTCGGCGGCCTGGTCGTCTACCCCGCCGTCATCACCGCCCACGTGCAGGCCGAGCTGCCGCTCATCGCGACCGAGAACATCCTGATGGAGGCGGTCGCACGCGGCGGCGACCGGCAACAACTCCACGAGCGCATTCGCCGCTACGCGCAGCGCGCCGGCGAGCAGGCCAGGAAGCGCGGCCGACCGAACGATCTGATTGCCCGTCTTCAGGCCGACCCGAATTTCGCGCGGGTGTCGTGGTCCCGGGTCCTGGACGCGAAGCGCTACACCGGCCTCGCGGCCCAGCAGACGCGCGCGTTCCTCCGGCGGCACGTCCGGCCGATTCTGCGGCGGTTCGGTGCGCGCGAGCCCGGGGAGGTCGAGCTGCACGTCTAAGTGTGCCTAACAGAACCCCCCTCCCTCTCAGGGAGGGGCTGGGGGAGGGTCAAAACGCCCGGGTTTTGATAGGCGTTCCGAGACTCCACATCCAGACTCTGTTCGGCAGCGTGTGACTAGAGCGGATTCAAGAAAAGCCCGGCGCTAGTCGGGAGGGCGAGGCTCCTGCCGAGCCGCGGCTTGCCCTCCCCCGGCAACGCCAGTCCGCGCTCAGCCAAACGCATACGCGCGGGGAACGTGCCCGGGGCGCGGGCAGAATGAGTATTCATCAGGAACGGCCGGAAAGCACGACGGGTTGGCGCGAATGTCGCTGCGACAGGGCCGTGCGCGATGGCCTACGCGGCGGGGATGCGGCGGTAGCGGTTCGCCCTGCGGATGAATCGCGCGTCCGGCCACTCGCGACGATCGGCGGGAAGATGAATCTTCCCGAGCGACGCCTTGAAATCCGCCAAGGCGCCGTCCAGGTGGAGCGCGTGAAGCTCTGTTTCCCGGTCGGCGTTGAAGTGCATCACGTACTGGTCATCGAGGAAGATCAGCCCGCAGTCGAATGCCCGATGGTACGTCGCCGAGAGGGCGATTCCGTTCACGATATGGTCGGAGCTTCCGGGGGCCGCCACGGGCAGAATATGGGCCGCGTCCACAAGCCGCAGTTGCAGACGCGTCACAGCACAGCGATGCCCGTAGCCGTTCAGCACTTGCTCGCGGAAGTTCGACGCCCGCGACAGCCGGCTTACCGTTTCGACGATTCGGCGTCGGTCTGCACTAAGTTGCTCGATTTCCGGGGCCGGGATCGCTTGGAGAGCCGACGCTCGGCTGAGGAGTTCGAGCGTCCGGGCCTGTCGCCCGAGGCGGTGAAGTTCGCCGGCTCTCCGGCCGTAGGTCATAAGCTGGCGGGCGTGAATCGGAATGGCGACGTGCTGCGTCTCGCTGTCCTGGGACGGACGTCGCGCGTGCGCGAATCCGCAAGCGTGTGCTCACTGCCGCTGCTGCATCGGAACCACCCGGCAACGCGAAAACGCGCGAGCGCAGCTGCAAGATCGTCGCTATAGCGTTCGCATACATCGCACCGCTCGACAACGATCCATGGCCCGCGAAGGGCGCTTATGCGGCACGCGGGCTCGGCCGGAGCACGGATGCCGGAGCCATCGCAGCCTTCACACAACCTGCGGTTGAGAACTCGTTTCTTCTTCGGTTCCGCGGATTGCATACCAGCGATCCTCCCTCAGCGCGATGAGCCCGCGCTTCTTCAACTGCTGCTGCGCGGTTCGGACTGCGTGCTTCCACTTCTTACCGAACCGTTTTCCATCAATCACCCGGTCGACGGTATTGTCGCACAAGTCGGGGTGAATAGCCTCGATTCGGGCATGAAGCTGTACGGTGGTCAGGGGGCCGAACGTACGCAGAAGGAAGAGTATGGTGCGAGCGAAGACCGTGTGCATGGCGCCGCCCGCGAGACGCAGGCGCACCAACTGGTCCTCGGCGCGCCGCAAGACAGACTGGAAGCGACGGCGAACAGCAGCGGCGATGCTGCGGCGCGCGTGCTCGTACTGCGATCGCACGTCCCGGGCAATCTCGCAGTATTGGGCCAATTGGCCACGGTCCACGTGTGCGCCGAGGTCGGCGTAGGCCGTGAGATCGTGCCGGATGCTCGCAACGATGTTCGGCCCGGAGAGCTGAATCCCGTATTCGTAGTTCTGTTTCAGGCCGCCCGCCGTCATGTTGCCGGAAGTGACTATCGCTGTGCGTTCATCGGCAACGTATACCTTGGCGTGCAATCTCGGCAGATGCCGCACTGACACGGACGAAACTTGCTGACCGACGAAGTCAATCGCGTCGGGCTCCGTCGCGCCGTGGCAGATCGCGTCCGGAGATAGGTCGGTAATCAGCGTGACACAACCGGAGGAACGACACTCCGGTGATATGTTCCCAACCACGACTTCACAGCCATACCGCGTAATGTACGGTGAGCATAGAAGCAGGTCGCGTTTCGCCGATCGGACCACATCGACGAATCGCTCCTCCCAGTCATGCCCGCAGAACCGAACGTCAACCATGGTGTCTATCTACGCGGCGGCGCGCTTTGCGCTGCCTCGGTCTCTGTGAAACGGCAAGTAGAACGAGTTGCTCCTCGTGTGGGCCAGAGCAATGATGTTCGCCGGGATCGCTGCCCCGTTGTCGGTGGAGAATTTCTCGCTGATGTCGTGCCCGCTCGGTCGGAGCTTCGCCCGGTAGCCGTTCTTCAACAGGCCCAGCATCGAATCGCTGTACGGCACGAGAACACGACGATTCGACGCCTTTGGCCACGGCGTTGGCGAGAGCCACCAGACGCAGTTCACGGCGTCCTTCACGCGGATGCGTCGGACCGTCACCCGCTCGGCGGGCGTCGGCAGCTTCGCGGGGTTCCACCAGAAGAATTCTTGTGCCAGGTGAAAGCCGCACGCCCGGCAGAGCATGATTAGGAGCTCGTAGTGGTACAAGCTCCGCGTCGGTTGTCCCGGAATCCACGCGCCGCCGATGTCGATGACGAGCGAGCCGGTCGGCTTCAGCACACGCCGGAAGAGCTCGCCGAACGGTCGGAACCAGGCGACATACTTGTCCGCGTCGACGTTGCCGTAGTCTTTTTTCCGCACGAGACCGAAGGGCGGGCTCGTTACGATGAGATCGACGGTGACTGGCTCTACGCGGTCCTCTAGCACGCGCAGCGAATCGGCAAGATACATCTCGCCCAGCTTCGTCTGGTAGAACGGCGCCGGGGAATTCGGCGTTTGTTCGCGTGCCACGCTGAGACTCCCATTGCCTTGAGCTCGCAACCGCACGTTCGCATTATACGGTTGCTGACGCGCACCGCCACTGGTCGTGCCCCGCCTGGCTTTTGGCTTAGGCAGCAGCACTTCCGCGAGCCAGGCCGAAAAGCGGGAGGGGGTTGCCGCGGATCGGAGTGCGCAGGTGACGTAACCCGGAAGCGGCCCTGCCGCACGGCCGCACTGCTCGAGGGCAGCGGTACACGAGCCGCGTCGCGGGTCGCCGGCTGCCCTGCCGACGGCCGTTCGCCTCGGCGCGTGCAGCGCGCGCCACGGCATCCCCTCGCCCGTTCTCCGCAATTCGCCATTCGAAATTCGCCATTGGCCCCCAATCTCCGCCAGCCTCCGCCAATCTCCGACAACCCTCGATCCCCGCTTTGCTTTCCCTCTCTTTCTGGGGAATACTTGAGATGCTCACGCAGTGCCA
>CAIWOY010000088.1 GCA_903914415.1 uncultured Phycisphaerales bacterium
ATCATGCTGGCCTCGGTCACGGAGCGGACGCGCGAGATCGGCGTCCGGCGGGCCATTGGCGCGAAGCGCGCTCAGATCATCAGCCAATTCCTCATTGAGACCACCGTCCTTTCCACGATGGGCGGCGTCATCGGCCTGGCGATCGGCCTGACGATCCCCTGGCTGATCACGCGCATCGCCGGCATGCCGACCGTGGTAACCGCCTACAGCCTCATTCTGGCTGTGGGTATCAGTGTGACGGTGGGTGTCGTCTTCGGGCTGTACCCGGCGGGCCACGCAGCCAACCTCGATCCGATTGAAGCCCTCCGGCACGAATAGCTGCTGTCCTGTGAACGGCGGTTGAAGATTGCGGCGCCTGGCGGGTGAAAAGTGCAGCGCTGATGGCTTCAGGATAGAGGTTGAAGGGAAAGATGTCGCGGGGGCGCAGACGGTATCAGGGGCGGGGGCGGGGCGTCGCTCAGGAAGCGGTAGGCGGGGCCGGGGGGGCCGGCGCGGTCGTCGTAGAGGGCAGGGCGCATACTAGCGATTATAGCACATCTAGGAGAGGCGGGGGCGGGAATTGGGAATTGTGAATTAAGAATTAAGAGACGGGGCGCGGGGGCGGAGGAGTTGGTGGAGATAGGCGAAAACTGGCGGAGATGGGCGGTGGCTGCGCGATTTTGTGCGCATTTGGCGGCTGGTGGCGGGGAGCGGCGTGGGCATGTGGGAACGGCGGTCGCTGCTCTGTCATGTACTCGGCTTGTGAGGTTGCACGGTGTCTCGTTGGAGGAGCAAGACTGCTGCCAGATGGCAGATCTCGTGCGCAAGATTAACGATGTCGACGGCGTCGCTCGGGGGTACTGACGGGCGGTGGTAACGCACGTTCTGGTCGAAGCCTAGTTTAGAAATGTGTGGCCGGTAGGCGTCAAAGGCGAGGTTGGTTTTGACGCACGCGTCGAGAAGACCGGCGAGGTCGTGACCGAAATGGCGAAATGAACGCTCGGTGAGCGTTGGATCGTGAGCGGCGAGGAATGCCTTGAGATACTTCTCCGTTGCCTGTTGCATGGGGAAAAGCACCGCGGCGGCGTCGTGAGGCCGAAATGATGCGCAGGCTGTTTTCAGGTCGCTCTACGCCGCGTCGATCAGGTGGGCCACGCGCGTTTCGTGGTGCCCCAGGACGTAGACGCTGTGACAGAGGGCCAAAGCAGACCCTTGCCGGTAGAAGACCGAAAGGGCGCCTTGGATGTATTCGCGTTCCTGATCGCAGATCGCGGCGAACAACTCGGGGGAGAGACCGGTCACGTATTGCCTGGCGGGCGGAAGCTCGATCGCATTCAGAATCATGGGTACGCGGACCTGGAACACCTCGCCGCGGAGCAGAAGGAGACGCGAACCCCAATCGTACGGCATGATCGAGTGAACCGGGTAGTGCTGCTTGTACCACTTGCTGATGGTCTCGATGAGGTTGGGGCCTTCGAACGGTCCCAGACGTGGATCGGGGTACGTGGGTCCGCAGAGTTCCTTGGCTCCTGTGATGCCAAACCAGGCGCCAATCGGGCGCAGCATGAGCGGCACGCCCTGTTGCGCCAGGGCTGCGTCCATTCGGCGCATCGCCTGATCGAATTCCTCGGGTGTCACGGCGTCCTCTTTCTCAGACGTCTAGGGCTCCGGCGCACCGGAGATTGTCCGGGCATTATACGTTGGTCCCGGCGGGCTTGGAGGGGCGCGGCGCGCGCTTCGTCGCAGCCACTCAGGCAACGCGACCCGCTTTTTCGTGGTGGAGGACACTGGCGTCGTGCAGCGAGGGTTCGGTGTTTATGCCGCCCTTGAAGTCGAGTGTGGCGAGGATCCTAATCAGGTCTCCCACTGCGAGATCAAGTAGATCACTCTTGTGAGCGGGGCTAAACCAGACGGGCACGAGATCCCGGGGTAAGTGCGTCCGAGGATCGTTCAGCGAGATCAGGGCGAGTATTCGGCGGGTGTAGCTGTCTTCAGGTTGAACAGATACGACGTACGCCTGCCATTCGACGATCTTGCTTCGATGCTTATCACGGAAGGCCTGCTTCTGCAGGTCCGTGAGGCCCTCCGCGTTCAGGGTGTTCAACAAATCCGGGAGCGTTACGGGCGAGCGTACTTGCGGCTCCGGTGCAGCAGGGGGCGTTTCTTGCGGCGCAATGACCGGAGAGGGCACGGGTTGGGCCGGCAGCGTCGTGCTCGTGTCAGGCTGGGTGGGCGGGGCCGACGAAGGCGTCGGCGCCGTGTCAGGGAAGCCAACCGGCGTTTGGGTTCGCGGCACCCATATGAGGACGGCAACCATCAAGGCTGCCGTGAGGCATATTATAACAAGTCCCACGGCGATGAACGCGCGAACCGACGGTGGATATGCTTGGAGGAAGGGCACGGCGTCTTGGATTGTCTTCAGAATTCCGGGCATTGGGCGCTCCTCCTTGAGCGGATGCGGCGGCCAGTCCGATTGACCACCTGTTCGCAGAAAGACGGTGTTTGAACTGGCTCACGCCAGCTTCTTCGCAATCTGCTCCTCGAGAATTTCCTGTACCGTCAGGGCGATGATGACTTTGCCGGTCTTGCGGAAGAAGGCGTCGATTTCGGTGAGGGCGTCGGACGAGTAGTCGAAGGCCACGAAGAAGCCCTTGGCCCGGTTGGCCCGCTCCATGGCGGTCTCGTAGGCGTCGATGTCCGGGCGGCCGACCTTGTCCTTCTGCTTGACCTGGATCGGGTACCAGACGTCCATGAAATCCAGTTCCCCCGCCTCCGCGCCGGACTTCTTCGGCATGGCGGAGACCGGGTAGATGCGCCCGTCTATTCCCTGGTCGCCGACCTGCGCCTTGTTCGGCACGCCGTGCAGCGCGATCACCGCCCAGTTCTCGAACTCGAACGGCGGAAGTTTTCGCAACTGCTCCACCGTCCAGGGCAGGTCGCGCACCACGAACCCGCGGCCGATCCGCCAAAGTTCCTCATTCTCTTTCAATTTG
>CAIWOY010000089.1 GCA_903914415.1 uncultured Phycisphaerales bacterium
GCCACCGGCAACCCGCGCTTCGCCTGGGACGCCTACCGCCGCTTCCTCCAGATGTACTCCACCACCGCCGTCGGCCTCCCCAAGGACATCCTCGAAGACAAGCTGCACCACCTCAAGCAGCGCACCGGCGTCAAGTTCGACCACGAGCTCTCCGCCGAAGCCCTCAAGGAGCTCTGCGGCGAGTTCAAGCAGTTCTTCCGCGAGCAGACCGGCCGCGACTTCCCGCAGGACCCCTGGGCGCAGCTCGTCGGCGCCGTCAACGCCGTCTTCGGCTCCTGGAACGCCGACAAGGCCGTCACCTACCGCCGCGTCGAGAAAATCACCGACCTCAAGGGCACCGCCGTCAACGTCCAGCAAATGGTCTTCGGCAACATGGGCGACGACAGCGGCACCGGTGTTTGCTTCACCCGCGACCCCAGCAGCGGCGAGAACATCTTCTACGGCGACATGCTGATTAACGCCCAGGGCGAAGACGTCGTCGCCGGCATCCGCACGCCCATCAAGCTCGGCGACCTCGCCCGCAAGATGCCCGCCATCTACGACCAGCTCTGCGCCATGCGGGCCATCCTCGAAATCAACTACGGCGAGATGCAGGACCTCGAATTCACGTACGAGCGCGGCAAGCTCTACATGCTCCAATGCCGCACCGGCAAGCGCACGCCCGCGGCCGCCTTCCGCATCGCCGTCGAGCAAGCCACCAAGCCGCTGATGACCCCCGCCGAGGCCCAGCGCCTCTTCAAAGCCGGCTTCCTCCCGCAGAAATACGTGGCCGCCGCCGCCAAACCGGTCATCACCACCGACCAGGCCATCGCGCGCATCGTGCGCGAGGACATCGAGCGCCTCTTCTACCCCGTCATCAGCCCCAAAGTCGCCCGCGCCGAGCTCGACCAGAAGAAGCTCTGCGAAGGCATCAACGCCGTCCCCGGCGCCGCCTGCGGCCGCGTCATGTTCACCGCCAAGGAAGCCGAAGAGGCCGAGCAGCGCAACGAGCCTGTCATTCTCGTCCGCAAGGAAACCAGCCCCGAGGACGTCGGCGGCATGCAGGCCGCCAAGGGCATCCTCACCCAGACTGGCGGCAAGACTTCGCACGCCGCCGTCGTCGCCCGCGGCTGGGGCAAGTGCTGCATCGTCGGTTGCGACGTGCTCGTCATCGACTACGCAGACAAATCGATGAAGGTCAACGGCACGCTCGTCCGCCAAGGCGATTTCCTCACCCTCGATGGCTCCGCCGGCGTCGTCTACACCGGCCAGCTCGAGCTCCAGCGGCCCCAGCCGCCCGCGGAGTTCTACACGTTGCTGAGTTGGGCGGACAAGCGCCGCCGCCTCGGCGTCCGCACCAACGCCGACACCCCCGAGGACGCCGCCAAGGCCATTGAGATGGGCGCCGAGGGCATCGGCCTCTGCCGCACCGAGCACATGTTCTTCGCCACGCGCGAGCGCCAGCTCGCCATCCAGGAAATGATCGTCGCCGACAACGTCGAGCACCGCAAACGGGCGCTCGACAAGCTCCTCCCCTTCCAGCGCGACGACTTCATCGGCATCTTCGAGGCCATGAACGGCAAGCCCGTCACCATCCGCCTCATCGACCCGCCGCTGCACGAATTCGTCCCCAAGACGCAGGAGCAAGCCGACGACCTCTCGCGCGCGACCGGCATCCCCGCGGACGACATCCTCCGTCGCTCCGAGCAACTCCACGAGGCGAACCCCATGCTCGGCCACCGCGGCTGCCGCCTCTGCATCACCTTCCCCGAGATCCTCGACATGCAGGTCCGCGCGATCATGGAGGCCGCCGTCGCCGTCAAGAAGAAGGGCGGCCAGGTCCACCCCGAGATCATGATCCCGCTCACGATCGACGCGAAGGAACTCCGCATCCTCACCGACCGCACGCGCGCCGTCGCCGACGAAGTCCTGGGTAGGGCGGGCGTCTCGCCCGCCAAACTGCCGTACCTGGTCGGCACCATGATCGAAACCCCCCGCGCCGCGCTCATGTCCGACGCCATCGGCCAGATCGCCCAGTTCTTCAGCTTCGGCACCAACGATCTCACCCAGATGACGATGGGCCTCTCGCGCGACGACGCCGGC